>JBDSYB010000320.1:0-11463 GCA_039925885.1 Verrucomicrobiota bacterium | reverse complement strand
GACGGAGCCGACCTACGAAGAAGTTTGCTCTGGCGACACCGGCCACGCGGAATCGATTGAAGTCGTATTTGATTCCGCGCAACTCAGTTACGAGGCGTTGCTCGATTTCTTTTTTCGCATGCACGATCCGACGACGCTCAACCAGCAGCACAATGACCGGGGCACGCAATATCGTTCCGCCATTTTTTACACGAGCCAGGCGCAGCAACAAACCGCCGAGCGCGTGAAGATGCAGTTGGAAAAAACGGGCAAGTTCAACCGACCGATCACCACCGAGATTTCGCCGGCGAAAAAATTTTATTCGGCGGAGAAATATCACCAAAAATATCTTGTGAAAAATCCCGGCGGTTATACGTGCCACGTTTTGCGGCATTGAAATCTGTGACGCGTTCGAGGCGCAATACCCACTTCCTGTGAATATCGGTGGAATTGGCGACGGCAGGCAGGGCGCGCCGCTCGTTGCCAGACCATGCTCGTCGCGCACGGAGTGAGATTGTCTCAAAACTCGGTTCTTCTTCCTCTCCCCATGAGGAACGAATGGGGAGAGGACCGAGGAGAGGGGAATTTAAAACAAAACGCACCTCCTCTCCCCGGCCCTCTCCTCCATCCGATGGAGGAGAGGGAGGAATCATCGGGATTTTTAAAGCTTTGAGACAATCTCGGAGTGACGCGCCCTACTGTTTTTTCAAAGCATTTTTCGCAAGACGACCCACGTAAATGCTGACAGCAATCGTCGCGGCGAGACCGACTCCGAGCAAAATATATTCCTGAGTTGAACGTTCGTGACCGCCGCCCAAAGTGGATTTGCCCACGTGGCCCAAATAAACGTAAAGGAAAGTTCCGGGCAACATGCCAATCCAGCTCGCGAGAACGTAGGGCCAGAATTTTATTTTCGTCAGGCCAAAAAAATAATTGCTGAGGTTAAATGGAATCAATGGACTAAGCCGGAGCAGGCCGACGATTTTCCAGCCTTGTTCGCCAATCGCAGAATCGATGGCGGTAAATTTTTCGTTGTTCTTGGCGCGTTTTTCAATGGCACCGCGCGCGAGATAACGAGCGATTAAAAACGAAAGCGCCGCGCCCGTCGTGGCGCTGAACGAGGCGACGACCGTTCCCCAAAACAATCCGAAAACCGCGCCGGTCGCCAAAGTCATGAGCGAGCCG
The DNA here is from genome assembly GCA_039925885.1 of Verrucomicrobiota bacterium. GTDB lineage: Bacteria > Verrucomicrobiota > Verrucomicrobiia > Limisphaerales > CANJXF01 > CANJXF01. Next base: position 10,299 of record JBDSYB010000320.1, on the reverse strand, counting down.
GGAAAGAACGCAACGGTTCCCACGATGTAGCCGACGACGAACACCGCGATTCCGAATGCGCCGTGATCTTTGACCCATCCCGTGAATGCCGTGATCCATTCGCCGAAGGGCAGAAACCGGGATGCGACAAATAATCCGATGAGTAACAGTCCGGCGACCACCCATTTCCAAAACGATTTATTTTTCAAGAATTGCATGACCTTTCAATACGATGCGCCGCTTGCCGGATTATTTCAAAAATAGAAATAGATTTGATGCGTCGGTCAGGACGAGCGGCCGCGCAAAAATTTCTGCCAGTCTTCGGCGACATCAATGTCATGCAGTTTGTGAAGAAGTTGAAAAGAGAGTTGGGCTTCGCTGATGCGAATGAGCGTCGTTTCCAAAACCTTTTCGCTGCTCCAGGGAATTTCTTGAAACAACGCCGGTTGCGGTTTGCGCAAACCCATCAACCAATAGCCGCCGTCGTTGGCTGGGCCGAGAACAACGTCTTTTAAAGTCAGAGCATTTGCCGCCGCTTCAATATCTTGCTTTGTCACGTAGGGACAATCCGAACCAATGACGATCACGCGTTGATTTCCCGCGCTGAAATTTTCTTGAAACGCACGTTGCAATCGCTCGCCCAAATCGCCGGAGCCTTGCGGTGCGTATTCATAGCCGTGACCGAGCCATTTTCGCATTTCACTTTCGGCCTCGTCCGGCGCAAAACGGATTTCCACATTTTCCAGCCCGTGCAAATTGTCCAACAACAGACGGGTGATTTTTTGATACGCTTCACAAGCCGCGATTTCGCCGATGCTTGACGCCAGACGACTTTTCACCTGGCCGGGGCGAGGAGCCTTGGCGAAGATAATCAGTTTAGCGGTCACGGGTTGAGACTTCATTTCCAGCGCAGCGACTGTATGGTGGTTTGAATTCGGAATGAAATTATCTTTTTACACGCCGTTCGTCGTCTTTGGAATTTTCATTTTATTTTTTGCGTTGGAGAAACTTTTTCCGTTGCGCAAAACCACGGCGGCATTACTGGCGCGGTTGTTCATCAATGGCGGGATTTCGGCGCTCACGTTTTTGATTGCGATGACCGTGGTTCATCCGGCTGCGCAGAAAGCATTGGATTGGTCGTCGAACCAACCCTTTGGCCTGATGCATCTTTTTCATTGGCGTGGAGGGGCGCAGTTTGTTGGAGGATTTCTCCTGCTCGATTTGAGTTTTTATTATTGGCACTGGTTGAATCACAAAATCCCGTGGCTCTGGCGTTTTCATAATGTGCATCACATCGATCCCGATCTCGATGTCTCCACCGGGTTTCGATTTCATTTCGGCGAAGTGCTTTTCTCAACCGTATTTCGGGTGGTGCAAGTGAGTTTGATCGGTGTGTCGCTCCCGACATTTGTGATTTACGAATTGGTCTTTCAAGCGAACACACTTTTTCAGCACAGCAATCTCTGTTTGCCGATTCGACTGGAGCGCGCGCTGAACCAGTTGCTGGTCACACCGCGAATGCACGGGATTCATCATTCGCAACTGCAACGTGAAACCGATTCTAATTACGGCGTGGTTTTTCCGTGGTGGGACAGAATTCACCGCACGCTCGGACTGAATGTGGCGCAAGCGGAAATCCACATTGGCGTGCCGGGTTATGCTTCGCCGGAAGACAATAAATTCTGGCGCGTCCTCATCATGCCTTTTGTGAAGCAGCGCGACTACTGGCGGAAACCAGAGGTGACAATTCCTCGCACAGAAACTCCTGCGACGAGCAAACGATCTCATCTTGCCGAATAATTTTTCCAGCCGGTGGCATAGTTGACGGTGAGCCAAAGGTCGCGACAAGTGGTCAGAAACGGGCCGCGCTTTTCAAAACGTCGGGCTGAGGAAACAACTGCGGGTTGGAGCGTCGCCGTCTTTCCGCATTGGGCCAGGCGACGGGAAAAATCGACATCTTCAAACGCGGTCATTTCCTTGAAACCGCCCAGGCGTGCAAAAATTTCGCGTCGCACAAAAATCCCCTGGTCGCCAAGAAATAATCCGAACCGCCGAGAGCGCCACGTCGCCAGCGCACAAGTGCCGCGCAGAAAAATGGAATTGGAATCAAACCGCCGCGCGAATCCGCCTCCGACCACGCCTTCATCTTTTAATGCGGATTCGATCTGGCTTAGGCTGGAAGAGGGAAGATGGGTATCGGCGTGCAAAAATAGAAAAATTTCGCCGCGCGCCGCCTTCGCCCCGGCATTCATCTGTGAACTGCGCTGCTTCTCCGCGCGGATAATTTCAGCACCCTGCCTTTTTGCGACCTCCAGCGTCGCATCGCTGCTGCCGCCGTCGGCGATGATGATCTGGTGCGGCGCGGAATTGGCGCGGATTTTTTCCAGCGTCACCGGCAATTGTCCCGCTTCATTCAACGTCGGAATAATAATCGAAATCATTTTCGCGACGGTTGGAGAAAAGGGTTTCGGTCGCCGCGATTTAAACTTCTTTCACCACACCCCAAAACACATCCAGCTTTTTGGTGAGATAAAGTTTCACGGCTTTCACCAAAGTTTTCGCTTCAAGCTTTTGACCGGCGGCGACGATTTCTTTCAGTGTCGCGTTGGAGCGGATCGCCATGCTGTCTTGCGCGATGATCGGCCCTTCGTCCAAATGCATACTCACGAAATGCGCCGTCACGCCGATGATTTTCACGCCGTGTTCATACGCCTGCCGATACGCTTGCGGTCCGGGAAAACTCGGTAGCAGCGAAGGGTGAATGTTGATGATTTTATTTTTGAAACGCCAAACGAAATTGGGGGAGAGGATTTTCATGAACCGCGCCAGCACAACGAAATCCACTTCGTGTTCGTCCAGAATTTTCAAGGCCTTTTCTTCTGCGATAGCGCGTTCCTCCCACGGGATGTAGAGAAAAAGCAATCCGGCTTTTTTGGCGAGCGGTTCGAGGTCGCTGCGATTGCTGATAACGACGGACGGTTCCGCATTTTTAAATTTACCTTGTTTGAACGCAGCCATCAGCGCTTCGAAACAATGCGTTTCTTTGGTGACCAAAATCGCGCAGCGCTGGGGGCGCTTCGGGTCGGTGAAGCGCAAGCGAATTTCCATTCCCAAGGCCATGGCCAATTTGCCCAAACCTTCGCGCAAATTTTTTTCCGCAAAATCTTTTGGCTTCCAGGAAGCCTGGATGGTCATGCTGAACTGCCCCCGTGTGACTTGTTCTTCGAGCGCCTCAATGTTGGCCCGTTGTTCAAACAGGAAACTGGTGACCCGCGCGATGACGCCTGTTTTGTCGAGGCCGATGACGGTGATGGTGGTGAAAAGTTTCATTCGAGGAAGCGATGTATTCAGTAATCAGTTTTCAGTAAGACAGTGCGAAATCTTCTCGCACGTTATTAATACGCTATTTTGAGTCGAAGGTTTTCTCAATCCCGATTTACTGAACCTGAAACACTAATCACTGATTTCACCTGAAACTCTTTCTTTGACCCCGTCCGCAACTTTTCCTATGTTCTCGTGTTTCTCAGGGAAGAACGAACTGACATGGCACATGTATCCATAAAAAATTTGTTGGCGGAAAACGATCTCGCCACTCCAGCGCAATTTGAAGAATGCAATAAAGCGTGGCGGGTCGCGGTCGAGGGCGGCTCGCAGGATTCGCTCCTGACTTTCATCGCGCGTGAACGCGGAATTTCGGAGGAAACGTTTTTGCAGCAACTCGCCAAAGCGCTCGGCTGGTCCTATCTCGACCTCGCAAAAATGGATCCGCAAACCGAGGCGCGAAATAAGATTTCCACAAAGGTCGCGTTTCAATATTTCGTTTTGCCCACAAAATTTGAGGAGGGAAAATTGCAGGTGGCGGTGAGCAATCCATTTGACGCCTCCATGCTTGGTGCCGTGCAATTCGACGCGCGCGGGCCGGTGCAATTTGCCCTCGCGCCGAGGGCCGAGATTGAAAAATCGCTCAAAAAATATTACGGCGTGGGCGCGGAAACGCTCGACGAAATGTCGAAGGACGAACCGCTGGAACTTTTTGTCGGCGAAGACAAAGAAATTACGGAAGGCGACCAGGAAGCGAGCGTCATCAAATTCGTTAACCAGATTATCTGGGAAGCTTTTAAAGATCGCGCGACGGATATTCATTTCGAACCCGCTGAAGATGAATTGCGAATTCGCTACCGTATCGACGGCATTTTGCATCAGACACCCATGCCGCCGCAGTTGAAGCGTTACCAGGCTTCGCTAATTTCGCGCATCAAAGTGATGAGCGGAATGAACATCGCGGAAAAACGTTTGCCGCAGGATGGACGCATCAACGTGCGCATCAAAGGCGAGGAAATTGATATTCGCGTTTCGACGGTGCCGACAGTTTACGGCGAAAGTGTTTCGTTGCGTTTGCTGACGCGCGGGAAAATTTTCTTCAGCATGGAAAAGCTTGGTTTTTCTCCTTTGGAAGAAGCGGCCATTCGCGAAATCATTATCAAGCCGCACGGCATCATGCTTGTTACCGGCCCGACCGGTTCTGGAAAATCCACGTCGCTCTATTCATTTCTCAGCACGATCAACTCGGTTACCAAGCGAATCATCACGATTGAAGAACCGGTCGAATACGAGCTTAAAGGAATTAACCAGATCGCGGTGCGCTCGGACATCGGGTTGACCTTCGCCATGGGCTTGCGCCATATTTTGCGACAAGATCCGAATGTGATCATGGTTGGGGAAATCCGCGATCTGGAAACGGCGGAGATCGCTATTCGCGCCGCGCTCACGGGCCATTTGGTTTTTTCGACATTGCACACGAACGATGCGCCCAGCGCGTTCACGCGTTTAATTGACATGGGCATCGAACCATTTCTAGTCGCATCTTCCGTGGAAGCCGTTCTTGCTCAGCGCCTCGTCCGCACGATTTGTCCACATTGTAAAGTTGAGCAAAAAGTGGAACGTGATTTTCTGCGTAAAGTTGGTTTTCCATCCAGTGAAATTGAAACCGCAAAATTCTGGCGGGGCGCGGGTTGCGAGCTTTGCCGGATGCTCGGGTATCAAGGCCGCATGGGAATTTATGAACTTTTGCTCTTGAATGAAGCGATTCGTCCGCTTGTCATGAACCGCGCGCCCGCTTCCACGATTGCGCAGAGAGCCATCGAAGAGGGGATGCGCACTTTGCGGACGGACGGATGGAATAAAGTGAGAGCGGGTTTGACGACGATAGAAGAAGTGTTGCGCGTGACGCAAACCGAGGAACACATGAAGGCATTAGTGGATGACAGCAGGACTGAAGTATGGGTGAAAAGTTAAAGAAGGCGCGCTGGCATTCCGCGAATGTCCTCGATGCAGGGATTTATTCCCGGCATCTGTGGCAATTTTCGGTCAATGACAAAAAATTTAATGTCACGCGCGAGCAATCTCTTGCCGCGACGGAAGCGCCCTCAGAAAATCAAGTCGCCAAAAGCTGGAAGGAAATCTGGCAGCCCAAACTCAACGTCGCGTGGCTGCCCGCCAACAAAGTTTTTCTGCGCGTCATTCATTTGCCCGCCAGCGATCCCGTTGAGATCCATTCGATGGTGGAATTGCAATTGGAAAAAATTTCTCCCATGCCGGTTGCCCAAATTGTTTGGAGCCTGGAAGTCCTGCCTAAGCGCGCGGAAGATTCTTTGCAAACGGTAATTGTTGTCATTGTGCCCAGCGATGCAGTGGAAGAATTTCTCGGGCAACTTGAAGGTCAAAAATATTTGGCGGATCGTTTGGAGCTTCCAGTGTTGGATGAAATACTGGCGACGCCGGTGCAGGAAGATGGAGTGTGGTTTTTCCCGGGCGCAACGACGTCTTCACCATACGTGATGGCCTGGTGGTATGGCGGCTTGTTGCAAAATGTTTCCTTGTTCGCCTCAGCCCCGGGCGAGGAACTGGCTTCCTCAATCCAGTCACAAGCCTCGCAAATCGCATGGGCTGGAGAATTAGATGGATGGCTTACTTCGCCTCCGCGCTGGCATCTCGTCGCCGATGGAGAAACGGCTGTTATCTGGGAACCGATTCTCGCCCAAGCCGCTGAACAACCCGCGCAAATGATGACTCCGGTTACGCGCGGACAGATTGCCGCCATGACCGCACGGCGCGCTGTGCAGTCCAACGGCAGCGCCAATTTATTGCCGCCGGAATTTGCGGCCCGCTATCGCCAGCAATTCGTAGATCGCCTTTGGATGCGCGGTCTGGGATGGGCGGTGGCGTTTTACTTGATAGGAGTCGTGATTTATTTCGGCGCTCTGCAAGTCCTGAAGTTTCAAAATTATCGTCTGCAAACGCAGGTGAAGTCCGTCAGCCAATCCTACACCAACGCTCTGAAGATGGAGGCGCGCATCCAGGTTTTGGAGGATCGCAAAAACCTGCAATACGCGGCGTTGGATTGTTGGAAAGCGGTGGCGGAATTGTTGCCCGCGGAAGTGACGGTGGATCAAATTTATTTTCAGCGTGGGAAAACGTTTGATCTTTACGGCACTGTTCCACAGGAAAATGAAACGGAGATCACCGATTTCAACGAGGCCTTGAGCCGGGTGAAGGTCAACGGGGAATTGTTGTTCAGTGAAGTTCGAATGCAGGGTCTCAAAATCAGGGGGCCTGTCGAGGAGTGGAGATTTTCCTGTAAATTGCGGGCAGGGGAGGACGGGAAATGACTTCGACCCTCGACAAGCTGAATTTACGTCCCTCGGAGCGGCGATTGGTCGTCGGGATAGGCGTGGTCATCTTTATCGTCTTGAATGTATTTTTTGTGTGGCCGCACTTCGGCGATTGGGGAAAAATTCGCGGCGAATTGGCCCAGGGACAAAGAAATTTGGGGTTGTATAACCGGAAAATTACGCAAGCCCAGGGACGGAATGGCTTCGAGGCGCAGTTGAAAAAATTACAAGGCGAAGGCGCAGCGGTGGTCGCCGACGAACAGGAAATCCAGTTGTTTCGCACCGTGCAGAATCAAGTGGCCCAAAGCCGCGTCACGGTCTCGCAATACGGTCAGGTGATGCGTTCCAACTCCACGCAAACGAATGAATTTTTTGAGGAGCAATCTATTAAGATTTCCGTGAACACCGGTGAAAAAGAATTGGTTGATTTCCTTCTGAACGTGGGCGCGGGCAGTTCCATGATCCGCGTCCGCGACCTTGATTTAAAACCCGTGGATCAAAATCGATATCGGTTGCAGGGGACGATAACCTTGAGCGCGAATTATCAGAAAAAGTCAGCCACGAAACCCGCGGCGCGCGGTACACCGGCAAATTCAACTGCCGCCCCGGCGACTCCTAAACCCACGGTTGCTCCCACGACGCCGAAACCCTCTGCTCCCGCTGGCGGCGCCGTCAAATCGATGACGCCAACAAATCGTCCGCCTTCTCAACCCATGAAAAAACCGTGAACTTCAAAATTTTTGTGAAAACTATTTATACTTTCTTTCTCGCGCTCTTGTTCACGCCGCTGGCCAATGCGCAAACGGACACGAATTCGCCGCTGCCGTTGCCGCCGCGTGGGCGCACTGTTCCCGCGCGTGTCACCCGTTCCACTAATCGCTCGGACGTGGTCATCCCTGCCGGGACCAATGCCGTGGTGATCAATACCACGACGACCAGCACCACCACTGTCGGAACCAATGCGGCCAATGCGGCCGTGCCGATTGTAAAACCCTCAGCAACGAATGTTGTTGTCACCAACACCGCCACAACTCCGCCTCCCGCAGAGTTGCCAAGCGCTGAAAGGACCATCCCAACCCAGACAACAAATTCTGCGACGTTACCCGCGTTTCCAACTTTTCCCGTCCGGAAGTCGCCCGCTCTGACGAACTCGACGACGAATGACGCAGCCACCATTGAGTTCAATTTTCAGGCCATGCCGCTGGAACAAATTTTGGAACAATATGGCAAACTCGTGGGGCGAACGCTGTTGCGCGGAGTCGGTCTGGTTCCGACATTGCCCATCACTTTACGCACCGAAAGTCCGTTGACGCGGACGGAAGCGATCACCGCGCTCGAGACTATTTTGGCGATGAACGGAGTGACTTTTGTTGCCATCGGCGACAAATTTGCCAAGGTGGTTTTGGAGGCGCAGGCAGGAACCGCAGGGGGAAAATTTTCGGATACGGAACCGGAGGATTTGCAGGAGGCGGGCAAATACGTAACGCAAATTATTCCTCTCAAATTTGCAGCAGTGCAGGAAGTGCAGGCGGCCGTCGGACTTTTTGCCAAAAGCCCGGCAAGCGTTATTGCGTTACCCACGAGCAACACGTTAATCATTCGCGATTATTCCGAAAACGTGAAACGGATCATGGAAATGATCGCCAAGATCGACAAGGTCACGGAACTCGAAGTCAAACCTGAAGTCATCCCGATCAAATACGCCTTGGCCTCAGATATTTCGCAAGTGTTGGGTAGTTTGACCGCGAGCGGACCAGGGCTTTCCGTCGGTCGAAGCACTCGGGGTGCGGGAGTAACCGGCGCAGGGTATCAACCCGGCACTACCGGTACCACTGGCATCGGTACTCCTGGGCAGCCGAACCAATTTGGAATCACGGGTCAAACCGGCCAATCAGCGCTTGGCTCTGCGGGCACAACTGGACGAAACAATTTTCAAAGGAACCTGCAAAATATTGTCAGCCGTATTTCCTCGGGAGCAGATGCTTTTCAAGTAATCGGGGCTGCGAAAATCATTGCAGATGAACGAACCAATTCACTCCTTATATTCGCCAACGACCAGGACATGATCATGATTAAAACGATTATTGCGCAACTCGATGTCGTGCTCGCGCAAGTTTTAATCGAGGCAATCATCATGGAAGTTTCGCTCGATAACGGGCAGCAGATGGGCGTGAGCTTTTTGCAGCAACCGAAAACGACGGGCCGATTCACGGGCGCGGGGGGCGTCAATAACGGACAAACTTTCCCAAACTCGGGCACGAATGGCACAGGAGGCGGATTGCCGGTCAGTATCGGAAGTTTGCCGGGTGGCCTCAGTTATTTTGGCATGTTTGGAAGTGACTTCGATGTGGCCTTGACGGCAGTGGCAAACGACAGCCGTATAAATGTTCTTTCCCGTCCGCGCATTCAAACTTCTCACGCCGTGCCCGCGACTTTGTTTATAGGTGACACGGTTCCCTACATCACCGGCACTTCGTTCGGAAACTTCAATGGCGGCGCAACTTCCCAGTATCAGGAAAAACGCGTTGGAATCACGCTTGATGTTCTTCCATTAATTAACCCCGACGGGTTGGTGGTAATGGACATCCAGCAGAACATTCAGCAACTCGGCACGAGTGTGGTCATCGATGGTAATCAGGTTCCAACCACCACGGAACGTTCGGCCCAGGCCAAAGTCGCAGTGCGCGATGGTGAGACAATAATTTTGGGCGGATTCATCAGCACGAGCAAAAGCAAATCCAAATCCGGAGTTCCGTATCTAAAAGATATTCCCGGTCTGGGCGCACTTTTCCGCACTAGCAGTGACACCATGCGTCGCGTCGAATTGATTGTTCTGCTCCGTCCCAAAGTTCTGCCATCCCCGGAAGCGGCAGCATTGGTCGCTGCAACGGAACGCGACAAACTCTCTGGCGTCAAACAGGGCGAATTTGAAATCCGCGAAATGGAACGGAAACGCCAGGAGCAACTTGACGCCGAGATGCGAAAAAAATTAGGCATCAAAGACCGGCCGCTCTAAATTTCCGAATGGCGGCGCGTGGAAAAATTCTGGTCATACGCGGCGGTGCCATCGGTGATTTCATCCTCACGCTTCCGGCGCTGGCGGCGTTGCGCGCCCGGTTCCCCGAAGTTCATCTGGAAGTAATCGGCTATCCCCACATCGCGGATCTGGCCGTGGCAGGAAGAATCGTTGATCGCGTTCGTTCAATTGAATCCCGACCTCTCGCCAGTTTTTTCGCGCGCAACGGCCAATTATCTTCTGAACTCTGTGAATATTTTTCGACCTTCCACATCATCATTTCCTATCTTTATGATCCGGATGAAATTTTCCAGACCAACGTGGCGAGTTGTTCCAAAGCCCAATTCATCGTTGGTCCTCATCGCCCAGACGAAAACCTGAAGATTCACGCGACCAAAGTTTTTCTCCAATCGCTCGAACGCCTTGCTATTTTTGAAGCTGAACCCCTTCCAGAGTTATCTCTTAATTCTCAACCCAAAACTCTCAATCTACTCGCTCTCCATCCCGGCAGTGGCAGCGAACAAAAAAATTGGCCGCAAAATAAATGGGCTGAGTTGGTGACGCGCCTATTGCAAGAAACAAAAGCAACTTTGCTTCTCGTCGGCGGCGAAGCGGAAGCAAATCGCCTGGAAA
>JBDSYB010000319.1:0-6121 GCA_039925885.1 Verrucomicrobiota bacterium | reverse complement strand
TTGCATTTTGTTCCAGGCGGCGCGCAACTCGGGCGGGCATTGCGGATCGCTCAAGGCCGGTGAATCAAAAACATTTCCGTGAATGGCTCGCAAAACTTCGCCAAGAGAAATTTCCGCTGGCGCACGGGCGAGAAGATAACCGCCTTCTTTGCCGCGCTGGCTTTTTACAATTTGCTTTGATTTCAGCTCGATCAAAATCTGCACGAGATAATTCGGCGGAATCCCCTGCTCGCTCGCCATATCTTCGACTTTCCGCACGACCCCTTCGTGATGATGGCGCGCCAGCCAAAGAACGGCGCGCGCTGCATAATCGCTTTTCACAGAAAGTTTCACTTCTCAATTTTACGGCGGGAAGGGATTTGGCGCGACAAAAATTTCCACACGCCTTCACTATGCAAAGTGATTATATTTCGCGGGCCGCTTGCGCGATTGGCGCAGGTCGGGCTACGGTTCCGCCTAAATTGCGATGTCAGAAACAAGCCATTCATCCGAAAATCCGTTCTTGCCTCGATTTGAATTTGCGTCGCGGACCCAGCTGATTTTCGGGATCAACAGCGTTGAACGAATTGGAGAACTGGCAAAAAATCTTCCTGCTAAAAGAATTCTTCTCGTGACCGACGCGGGAATCGTCGCAGCCGGTCACGCCGACCGCGTCCGTAAAATCCTGGAAGGAGAAAATCTTTTCATCTCTGTTTTCGATCAAGTGAAGGAGAACCCAACCACTCGCTGCGTGGAAAGCTGCCTTCAAGTCGCACGCGTAAATAAAATTGATGCGCTGATCGGCTTGGGTGGCGGGAGTTCGATGGACACGGCTAAAGGCTGCAATTTTCTTTTAACCAATGGCGGGGAGATGAAAGATTACTGGGGCGTTGGCAAAGCGACGAAACTGATGCTGCCGTTGATTGCCATTCCCACAACGGCTGGAACTGGGAGCGAATGCCAAAGCGCGGCGTTGATCGCGGATGAAATAACGCATCAGAAAATGGCGTGCCTAGATCCCAAGGCGGCGGCGCGCATTGCCCTGCTTGATCCGACTTTGACGTTGTCGCAACCCAAACGGGTCACGGCTTGCACTGGCATCGACGCGATTGCGCACGCACTGGAAACGGCGGTGACCAGGAAACGAAATCCAATTTCACAGGTGTTTTCTCGCGAGGCTTTTCGTTTAACGGCTGCCCATTTTGAACGCGTTCTGGAAAATCCCAGTGACCTGACTTCGCGCGGCGCGATGTTGCTAGGGGCGGCTTTCGCCGGATTGGCGATAGAAAATTCCATGCTGGGCGCCGCGCACGCCGCCGCCAATCCGCTGACTGCCCAGTTTGGGATCGCTCACGGCCATGCGGTGGGAATCATGTTGCCGCACGTCATTCGCTTCAACAGCGAGGAGAAAAATACGCGACAAATTTATGGAGAGATGGCGATGGGCGCGGGACTTTCCACGGCGGGCGACGAAGCGGTTTGCGCAGAATTGATCAATTGGCTGCAACGAATTTTGCGGCGCGCCGAACTTCCTGCGTCACTCAGCCAATGCGAACTTGAACCGTCATCGATACCGGGACTCGCGAAAGAAGCCTCAGAGCAATGGACAGCGACCTTTAACCCTCGCGATGTAACCGAGTTCGATTTCCGCGAGATTTACCAAAATGCGTTCTGAACGCAGTCGTTACTTTGGAGCGGGCTGATCGGAAATCAGGAGCCGGTATTCGCGAGAGAGTTTGCTGTCGGGCCGCGGGTCTCGCATTGCGTTGTAATTGTAATCAAACTTGAAACGGTAATGAATAACATTTGTCCCCGCAGTCACCGGCACTAAAGTTTCCCATCGATTCGTCATTAAGGGCGTTCGGCGCATGGGATAACTATCAAATCCCACCATGACAGAAGGTTGAAAGGAACTGGAGCGAATGCTTTGTTGGCGCGAATCCCACGCAGCTTCGACGGGATAAAGGCCGTTTGCGTTTCGAGATTGCTGACTGGGAGTCAAGTTAGTGATCGTGCTGCAGCCTGTAAATAATAACGAAGTGGTCAGGAGCAAAAAAAAGTTTTTCATGGTTCGCATAGCGGCGGCAAAGTTACAAAGCTATCGCGGGTTGTAAAGTTGGTTTTCCAGAAACTAATTTTTCCAGCAAGCATCCTAAAACATTTTCCGTTTGACCACGTCGCGAAGCGGCAGTTAGTTTGCGCGTTCTTAAAACAAAAATTTGCTTATGATCGGAACGATTCGGCGTCATCAACAATGGCTTTGGGGCATTATTATCCTGGCCATCATTATTAGCTTTGTCGTTTATTTTTCCCCAAACAGCCGGAGTCTTTTGGACAGTCAGGGAAGTTATAATTTTGGAAGCATTAAAGGTCGAACCATCACGCAGGAGGAATATCGCGCCGCCCATCAGGAGATTGAATTGTTTTATTTTCTGCGCTCAGGGAAATGGCCGGATCGCGATGACTCGCAGCGAAATAGTTTTGATATCGAGCGCGAAACTTATAACCGGATCGTCTTGGTCGAGAAATTAAAAGAACTCAACGTCCAGCCAACTATTGAGGCGACGGCGCGATGGATTACAGAAATTTTTCGCTCCAGTGAAGACCAGACTTTTCCCATGGAGCGTTATCAGGCATTCGTGAAAAACGAGCTGGCCCCCCGGCATTTGACCTCGGACGACTTTTATCGCTTCGCGCGGCACCAGGTCGGACAACAACATCTAATTTCCGTTTTTGGTTTGGGCGGAAAATTGATCGCGCCGCAGGAGGCGGAATCTTTTTATCGCCGGTTGAATGAACCACTTTCCACGGAAGCGGTATATTTCTCTGCCACTAACTATTTGTCGGCGGTTTCCACGACTCCACAAATTCTTGGGCAATTTTACACCAACAACATGGCTCGTTACCGATTGCCTGAGCGCGTCGTCGTCAATTACGTCAAATGGGAAATGACCAATTTTTTGGCTGATGCGGATAAACAAATGCGAGCGATCACCAACCTTTCGCAAAGGTTGGACGCCGTTTATGCCCAAACGGGCGGAACGAACACTTACAAAGACGAGAAGGGCATACCACTTTCCGTTGCCGCCGCGAAAGATAAAATCAAAGAAGATGAACGTAAAAAGATCGCGTTGATTAGCGCTAAAAAACAGGCCAACACTTTTTTAACCGAATTGTTACAAGGACACAGTGAGACTAATCCCGTCACCTCGCCCGATCTGCAAAAATTAGCCAAGGCCAAAAATCTCGTCGCGAAGACAACCACTCCCTTCGATCAACGCGGTGGCGCAACGGATTTAAAGCTTCCTCCTTTGTTTGTGCGGGCAGCTTTTAGTGCGATGCCCGAAGATCGCGAGCAAACGATTCTTGGAGAAGAAGGTGCGTATGTCATTACCGTCCAACAAAAGCTTCCCAGTGAAATTCAAACCTTTGAAAAGGTTCAACAAGAAGTCGAAAAGGATTTTCGCGCGGAAGAAACTTTTAATCTCGCGCAACAAAAAGGGACAGCTTTCGGTCAAAGCGTTACGAACGGAATAGCGCAAGGAAAAAAATTCGCGGAAATATGTGCGGAGGCGAAAATAAAGCCCGTGGTGTTGCCAGCGTTCACTTTGAGCACCCGTTCGCTGCCGGAACTCGGCGAAAACACAACACTGGACCAATTGCAGAATGTGGCCGCTTCCTTAACACCCGGCAAAGCGAGCGGGTTCAATCCCACTGCTACTGGTGGATTCGTTTTATTCCTCAAGGAAAAATTACCCGTGGACGAAGCCCTTTTGAAAACTGAGATGCCTGAATTTCTCATCCGACAACGAGATCAACGCATGTCTGCTGCTTTTAATGAATGGTTCCAAAAACTTTCGCAGGAAATGCGGCTTGTTCCTCCTCCAAAAAGTTCGGGTGGCAAATCATAATTTTTCAAGGCACGTTCGCTGAATTGTGAGCGATGTCATCAAACTTTCTTCGCCGGAAACTCGTGATTTCTGGGAAATTCCCGTCTTGTTCGAAGATGAACATTTGCTGGCCTTGGACAAACCGGCACGACTGCTGACTTCGCCGGATCGCACAGATCCAAAGCTGCCAAATTTAATGGGGTTATTGCATCGTGATATCGAACGCGGTTCGCCGTGGGCAAAAAAACGAGCGGGCTTGAGTTATTTGATGAACGCGCACCGTATTGATTCTGAAACGACCGGAATCATTCTTCTCGCGAAAACAAAACCCGTTCTCATCGTGCTCGCCAACCAGTTTGGTTCCGAGAAACCGTTGAGAACTTACGCCGCGCTCGTTCGTGGCTCAATGCAGCAGGATACATTTGAAATCGAAGCGAAGATTGCCCCGCATCCGGTGAGAACAGGCGAAATGCGCGTGGATGAAAAAACCGGGAAACGTTCCCGCACCGAGTTCACTGTGCGCGAACGTTTCAAAGGTTATTTGCTTTTGGAATGTCGTCCGCTCACCGCGCGCACGCATCAAATCCGCGTCCATCTCCAATATCTCGGCTTGACCATTTTGGGCGACGGCCTCTACGGCGGACCGCAATTGCTTCTTTCCAGTTTGAAAAAAGATTTTCATTTGAAGCCAAAAAAGGTGGAGCGCCCGCTGATTTCCACACTCGCTCTGCACGCCGAAAAATTGGTCTTACCTCACCCGATCACAGGAAATGAAATCTCCATCGAAGCGCCGTGGCCGAAGGATTTAAAAGTGGCGGTAAAATATTTGCGACTTCATGCGGTTGGGTAGCACCTGCCGCCGGAGGGTGCGAACAGTTTCCGTTAATTCGATGTTCGATGTTCAAAAATTTAAATAACATCGAACACTGAACATCCAACATTGAACATCGAATGGAAAAACTCCTTCGGGTTATCCGACAATCCAACTCAGAATCGCTTTCTGCACATGCAGCCGATTCTCCGCTTCATCAAAAATAGTTTGGGCGTGCGCCTCAAACGTTTCGTCATCAATTTCTTTGCCGCGATATGCCGGAAGACAATGCATCACGAGCGCATCTTTTTTCGCAAGTTTCAGGAGCGATTGATTAATTTGATAACCGGCCAATTGCCGAATGCGGTCAGCGGATTCGGCTTCTTTGCCCATGGAAATCCAGACATCGGTGTAAAGAACGTCTGCATTTTCCGCCGCCGCTTTCAAATCCTCAGTGACAACGATTTTTCCACCGGCGCGTTTTAAAATTTCCGGCGCGGGCTGGAAATTTCTCGGCGCGGCAATGCGCAATTCAAATCCCAATTTCGCCGCGGCAAAAATCCACGAGACCGGCATGTTGCACGCGCCATCGCCGATGAAGGTCACGACTTTACCTTTGATGGAGCCACATTTTTCTTCAAACGTAAAAATGTCGGTCAACACCTGACAGGGATGTTCCTCGTCCGTCAGTGCGTTGATCGTTGGAACTTTTGAAAATTCGGCGAACTCCTCGACATCGCTTTGCGCGAAGGTGCGGATGACTGCGCCATGAACCATGCGACCGAGAACGCGCGCCGTGTCTTTGATCGGTTCGCCGCGCCCGAGTTGGATGTCATTCGCGTTGAGAAAAAGTGCATTGCCGCCGAGTTCGTGAATGCCGACCTCAAACGAAACCCGCGTGCGCGTGGACGACTTCGTGAAAATCATCGCCCAGGTTTGTCCCGCCAGCGGTTTGTGCTGGCTGTCTCCGCGCTGCTTTTTCAGCACCGACGAATTTTGCAGAATCGTTTCCATGTCGGCTTGCGACAATTTTTCCAAGCTCAAAAGATGTTTCATTGGTAAAAAAATTTCCCGATCAGGATTGTGAGATAGAAAATGAAATCAAACCGTCGTGGACAAACCGTCCACCAAAATAATTTGATCGCGAAGTTTCGCAATTGCCATGCGAGTTTTTACTGCAATTGATTTTTTATCGCAAGCGATGACTGCGGGGAATCAACTCTTCTCATTCCAGTGCGATCTATTGCGAATTCGTCTGGTTTATCGTTGACCGACAAAAATAGAGAAGTCATCGTCCGAAAAATTCATTGCAAACTTTTATGATCATTCCTCCCACCTGGACATTGCCGGAATCAATTCGCGTTCGACTGGGACAAACCACTTACGGACGGCAACGCGCAATTGTTGAAGAAGGTTATCTGCTGCTTGTTTTGCATCGGCC
>JBDSYB010000318.1:0-6910 GCA_039925885.1 Verrucomicrobiota bacterium | reverse complement strand
TGGCATAGTCAATGGATAGCAGAACCTGGCGGGGGCGTTAATCGTAAAAATGTTGACCGCCATTGGTTGAAAAGGTGCGCCACGGTTGGCCGTCGCCGCCCAAACCGCTGCGGCCGATTTCGAGTGAGCGCAAACATTTCTGCAAACTTTCCTTGAACGTGCGGCCAATGGCCATCGCTTCGCCGACACTTTTCATTTGCGTGTTGAGCGTCGGGTCAGCTTGCGGAAATTTCTCGAAAGCGAATCGCGGGATTTTCGTCACGACATAATCAATCGTCGGCTCGAAGCTCGCGGGAGTTTCGCGCGTGATGTCGTTTTTAATTTCGTCGAGCAGATAACCGACGGCGAGTTTGGCGGCGATTTTCGCGATGGGAAATCCGGTTGCCTTCGACGCGAGCGCGGACGAACGCGACACGCGCGGATTCATTTCGATGATGACCATGCGGCCATTGTCGGGATTAACGCCGAACTGAATATTCGAGCCGCCCGTTTCCACGCCGACCGCGCGAATCACAGCGAAACTTTGGTCGCGCATGATTTGAAATTCTTTGTCAGTGAGCGTTTGAATCGGCGCGACGGTGATGCTGTCGCCGGTGTGGACGCCCATCGGATCGAAATTTTCGATGGAACAAATGATGACGCAGTTGTCGGCTTTGTCCCGCATCACTTCCATTTCGTATTCCTTCCAGCCGAGGAGCGATTCCTCGATGAGGACTTCGTTGACGGGCGAAAGTTCGATGCCGCGCTTGGCAATTTCTTCAAACTCTTCGCGATTGTAACCGATGCCGCCGCCGGTTCCGCCGAGTGTGTAAGCGGGGCGAATAATCAGCGGAAATTTGCCAATCTTTTCCGCGACAGCGCGGGCTTCGTCCATGTTATGAGCGACGCCGGAAATGGGAACGTCGAGTCCGATGGACAACATTAAATCTTTGAACACGAGGCGGTCTTCGCCTTTTTGAATCGCGTCGGCTTTCGCACCAATCATTTCGACGTCGTATTTTTCCAACACGCCGGAGTGATGAAGTTTCATCGCGGTGTTGAGCGCGGTTTGTCCGCCGAGCGTCGGGAGCAAAACTAATTTATGTGGCTGCGTCTCGTAAGAGCGCGGCTGACTACTATCCGATGAGTTAGCCGCGCTCTCACGAGACGCAGCCACGATGAGACGTTCCATCTCTTCTTTTTCGCGAACGATAATTTTCTCCACACATTCCGGCGTAATCGGTTCGATGTAAGTGCGGTCGGCGAACTCCGGGTCGGTCATGATCGTGGCCGGATTGGAGTTCACGAGCACGACGCGGTAACCCTCTTCGCGGAGAGCTTTGCAGGCTTGCGTGCCGGAATAATCAAATTCGCAGGCCTGGCCGATGATGATCGGACCGGCGCCAATGATGAGAACGGAATGAATGTCAGTGCGTTTCGGCATAAATTTAGCGCGGAAACTTAAAGCGAACCATGCGGGCTTGTCAGGTTTAATCAGTGGGAGCGCACGCGTCTCGCGTGCTGTTTGCGGCGTCGCGCCGAAAACTTTAATGATTTCCGTTTATTCCAGTTGGCGCCGACGCCAACTGGAACACGCGAGACGCGTGTGCTCCCAACTGCGAATGAATTTTCGCTTTCTAGTTACGTCGGTTTTGGGAAGCTCCTTTATCCAGTCATGATTATGAAAAGATTTTTAACTTTCGCCGTCACCATTTTGCTTCTCGTAAATAAATTCCGCGCCGCAGATTTTAAATTTGGCTCGCAAATCCTCACCGTGCCCGACGGTTACGAAGTCGAACTTGTTTCCAACACCAACCTCGTTCAGCGTCCCGTCTCGATGGATTTCGACGAGCAAGGACGCCTTTACGTGACCGATTCTTCCGGCTCGAACGAACCGGTTGCCGAGCAGCTTGAGAAAAAACCGCATCGCATTTTGCGTCTTGAAGACACCGATGGCGACGGACGTTTCGATAAAAGCATCGTGTTCGCCGACAAAATGATGTTTCCCGAAGGCGCGATGTGGCTCGACGGTTCGCTCTACGTTGGCGCGCCACCCAGCATTTGGAAATTGACCGACACGAACAACGATGGCGTCGCCGATGTGCGCGTGGAATGGCATCAAGGCAAAACGTTGAACGGCTGCGCGAACGATTTGCATGGCCCGTATCTCGGTCCCGATGGTTGGATTTATTGGTGCAAAGGCGCGTTTGAAGAACAAACTTACGAAGTGAATGGAAAACCGTTCACGACAAAGGCGTCGCATATTTTTCGCGCCCGACCGGATCACAGTGGAATTGAACCGGTGTTGACTGGCGGCATGGACAATCCCATCAGCGTCGCATTTTCCCCCGAAGGCGAACGTTTTCTCGCCGGAACATTTTTTGAACCGGACATTCCTGGAATGCGCGACGGTGTGATTCACGCGATTTACGGTGGCGTTTACGGCAAACCGCATCCTGACGTGCTTGACCCTTTCAAAAAAACCGGCGAGCTGATGCCGGTGATGACTCATCTCGGCTCGTCCGCGTCGGCCAGCGTCATTTCCTATCGCTCCAAAATTTTTGGCAACGATTTCCAAAACAATCTTTTCGTCGCGAATTTTAATTTGCACAACGTCACCCGCCACATTCTCGAACCCGACGGCGCGACCTACAAAACCAAGGACAGCGTTTTTCTCAGTTGCGAAGGCGATCCGGATTTTCATCCCACGCACGTTCTCGAAGACGCCGACGGCAGCCTGCTCGTGATCGACACCGGTGGCTGGTATAAAATTTGTTGCCCCACGTCGCAGCTCTACAAACCCGACGTCCTCGGCGCGATTTATCGCATCCGAAAAACCGGCGCAAAAAAAATCGAAGACCCGCGCGGTTTGAAAATGGATTGGGCAAAAGCGAAACCCGTTGAGCTAACAAAATTTTTGGACGATGAGAGACCTTACGTGGTTGAGCGCGCGATTCAAACGCTCGCAAAGCATGGTGATGAGTCTTTGGACGCCTTGCGGACAGCAGGAAATTTCTGGAACATGCCTAACGCGCCTCGCCCAACCAAACCACCGAGCATCAAAAAGCAGAGGAACATCATTTGGGCTTTAACTCGAATTGATAATCCAAAAGCTCGCCAAGCAGTTCACGCGGGGTTGTTCAACACGGATGTAAGCGTGCAGAAGGTAGCACTTCAGTCGAAAAGCCTTTGGCGAGACACAAACAACTACATTCATTTGGGCCAATTTTTTCGAGGCAAATCCGATCAACTGCGCCGGATCGCTGCGGAAACCCTTGGTCGAGTGGGAGCGACAAATATGGTTGGAATATTATTGCACGAAGCGATTGGCAGTCGTTCTGAAATGGATCGCGTTTTAGAGCATAGCTTGATTTACGCGCTGATCGAAATGAACGATCCAGAAAGCACCTTGCGCTACATGGGAAATTCCGGTGGCCCGCCATTGATTACTCGA
Organism: Verrucomicrobiota bacterium; assembly: GCA_039925885.1. Classification (GTDB taxonomy): domain Bacteria; phylum Verrucomicrobiota; class Verrucomicrobiia; order Limisphaerales; family CANJXF01; genus CANJXF01. Next base: position 3,477 of record JBDSYB010000318.1, on the reverse strand, counting down.
GTGGCCTTGATCGCTCTTGACCAAATGGACAACGGCAATTTGAAACCGGAACAAGTCGCGCCCTATTTGCTTTCGGGAAACGCTGCTTTGAAAGAAGCCGCTTCGTGGATTGTCAGTCATCATCCCGAATGGGGCGATGTTCTCACCGGATTTTTTCGTGACGCGCTCGGCAAAAAGGAAATTTCCACCGCAGAAAAAACCGCGTTGCAAAAACAACTGGCTGAGTTGGCATCGAACGCCTCGATTCAGGATTTGATCGCAACGACATTGCAAAGCGGTTCAAGCACTTCGCGGCTAATTGCGCTTCACTCCATTGCACAATCGGGTTTGAAAAGCGCACCGGTTGCTTGGACTATGGAAATTACAAAACTTCTCGCTGGTAAAGAATTGATTGCAGAAGCCATCGCCGCTGCGCGCTCTGTTCCCCCCGCGAAAGAAAAATCTGTCGAGTTGAGCGACGCGCTTTTAAAAATCGCCCGCGACCAGTCGCAATCTGCTGAATCGCGTTTGAATGCGCTCGCCGCTTTGCCAAACATCGCGAATCTTGAGCCAGAACTTTTCGATTTTCTCCGCGCCAATTTGGATTCCACAAAACCGGTGCTGACGCGAACGGCCGCTTCATCCGTTTTGACGCGCGGCAAATTGAGTCAGGAACAATTGCTCGCCTTGACCGATTCGCTCAAATCGGTTGGACCAATGGAAGTGATGAAGTTGTTGAGCGCATTTGAAAAACCTGCCGCCACAAATGAAATCGTCGGGATAAAATTAATCAGCGCGTTGGATGAAGCGAAAACGATCAACACGATGCGCGTCGAACGATTGAAGCCGCTTTTTGAAAAATATCCGGCGTCGGTGCAATCGCAGGCGGAATCGCTTTACGCACTGCTCAACGTCAATGCCAAAAAACAATCGGCGCACATCGACGAGTTACTCGTCACTTTAAAAGACGGCGACATCCGGCGTGGTCAGATCATTTTCAACAGCGCCAAAGCCGCCTGTTCCTCATGTCATACCATCGGTTACGGCGGAGGACACGTTGGCCCTGACCTCACCAAAATCGGCACGGTGCGCACCGAACGCGATTTGCTCGAAGCCGTCGTTTTTCCGAGCGCAAGTTTCGTCCGCAGTTTCGAGCCAATGATTGTCGCGACGAAAGATGGCGAGGATTACAGCGGCGTTTTGAAAAAGGACGCCCCGGACGAAATCATCCTCGTGACCGGGCCAAATGCAGAAGTAAAAATTGCCCGCGCCGACATCAAAGAAATGCGTCCCGGAACAATTTCTGTTATGCCTGCTGGATTGGACGAGCAATTGAGCAAGCAGGAACTTGCCGACTTGATCGCGTTTCTCAAAGCAACGCGCTGGTGATTGCAAAAATTTGGGCTGCGCGGCAACGCAGCCCTACCGTTGATTGGTAGGGCGGAGCTGCCGCTCCGCCCATTTTGATGTAAATTGCATTTATGATATGGATCGGCACGTCGGGATTTCAATATCCGGAGTGGAAGGGGAAATTTTATCCGGAGAAAATTTCTGCGGCAAAGATGTTGCCGTTTTACGCCACGAAGTTTTCCACAACTGAAATCAACTACACGTTTCGCCGGATTCCTTCGGAAAAAACGTTGTTGAATTGGGACGCGCAGACGCCGGTAGATTTTCGCTTCACACTGAAGGCACCTCAAAAAATCACGCATTTCCAAAAGCTCGTCGGCAGTGAAGACACGCTCCACTACTTTTGGGCAATCGCGCGTACCCTCGGCGAAAAACTTGGGCCGGTTCTGTTTCAACTCCCGCCATTTTTGAAGAAGGATTTATCGCTGTTGGAAGGTTTTCTCGCAATCGTGCCGCAAGGAATGAAAGCCTCATCACGGAGCTTGAGCAGAAAAACTGAAATCGCTTTTCTGGTTAAAATAATTTCGACTGATTTCCCGACATCGGTTTCAACCCAAGTTTTTTGTAGCTCAACTCCGTACAGACGCGGCCTTGGGAGGTGCGGTTCAGGTAGCCTTCCATGATGAGATACGGTTCGTAAACTTCTTCGAGCGTGTCGGGTTCTTCGCCGACGGCGACTGCGAGAGATCCGAGTCCGACTGGTCCGCCTGCAAATTTCACAATGATCGCTTCGAGAATTCGTTTATCCATTTCGTCGAGACCGTTTTGATCGATCTCCAGCATGGCGAGCGCGGCATCGGCGATTTGCGAGGTGATGCGGCCGTCGCCACGGACTTGCGCGTAATCGCGAACGCGGCGGAGCAGATTATTCGCGATGCGCGGTGTGCCTCGACTGCGGCGCGCGATTTCTCCCGAACCTTTGGCGTCGATTTCTATCGAGAGAAGATTGGCCGAACGCGTGACGATTTTTTCCAGTTGTTCCGCGCGATAATAATCGACGCGTTCGCGAATCGGAAATCGCGTGAGCAATGGCGCGGTCAGCAAACCACTGCGGGTCGTCGCGCCGATCAATGTGAAGCGCGGCAGATTCAGGCGAACACTGCGTGCGTTCGGTCCTTGGTCGATAATGATGTCGAGTTTGAAATCTTCCATCGCGGGATAAAGATATTCCTCGATGGTTTTTTGCAGACGATGAATTTCATCAATGAAAAGAACGTCGCCTTCTTCGAGATTCGTGAGCAAACCCGCGAGGTCGCCCGCTTTTTCAATCGTCGGGCCGGAAGTGCATTTTAAATTTGTGCCCATCGCCTTGGCGATGATGTGAGCCAAAGTCGTTTTTCCCAAACCGGGCGGGCCGCTCAACAAAATGTGATCAATCGCTTCGCCGCGTTGCTTGGCCGCTTGCACCGCGATTTCCAGACGCTCTTTAACTTTCGCTTGTCCGGTGAAATCGGAAAAAAGCGAAGGGCGCAACGTCATTTCCAATGCGGGATCGGGTTTGGTTAAAACATCTGAAATCATGCGGTCAGACACGCGCACAAGATGCGGAAACGCCCGAAACACGACAAGGGAAAACGTTTCAAATGGTGGGATTCAGAACGGCCCCGAATTCAACGCAGAGGACGCAAAGGTTTTCACAGAGGAACGCAGAGTTGATGACAGAAGCAAACTAAGGAAACGAAGAAGTCATCCGTCTTTGTTATCTTCTGTTCAAAATTTTGACTTCACTTTGCGCCCTTTGCGTGAACCTCCGTGTCCTCTGCGTTTAATCAGGAACCGAACCGATTCCAATATTATCATCCTCCAGAACGATTGAAAAACCGGTGGAAAGCGGATTTGAAAATCTCAAATCAAAATAAAAAAAGAATTGGCAATTAGAACGCCTTTTGCTGATAGTCCCCCGATTCAACGCTATGCTAAAAACTAAATTACGTACTATTGTCCTCATTTTAATCGCCCTATTCGGCGTTTGCAGCGGCGCATTTGCCGGCGAAGCCGACATAAAAATTCCCGACTTATCCGCCGTTCGCTTTGACGGAATGGGCGGGGTCAGCGGTGCCATGCTCATGTATATCGGCATCGCGATTT
>JBDSYB010000317.1:0-6031 GCA_039925885.1 Verrucomicrobiota bacterium | reverse complement strand
TGTAAAACATGCGAAACCGTTTCGTTTGCGAATCGCGCAGCACCGTCAGGTAAGGCTGGGTTGTGCCAAAAGTTTTGCTGTCCAGAATGGGGGGGCCGAAACGTTGGGGCGATTGGACTTCACGTTTTAATCCATCACTCGTTTCAATTAAAAAATCATCGAGAAAAAGTTGCGGACCATTATCAATTCGCAAGGCAGGGCTGGGTTTTGCGAACGCAGTCATTTCCGTCCAACCGACCGCCGCTGCCGAAGTCAGGAACGCGCTTTTTTGAAGAAACTTACGTCGATCAATGTTTGTTTTTTTCATTAAACGTCGTTCTTAATCGCGGCATTGAATCTTCCTACGATTTCACGAATCGCCCGAGTGTGCTCGGGTGTGCTGCCGCAACAAGAGCCGATGATATTCGCGCCCGCTTCGAGCGCTCCAGGAACGCCGAGAGCGAGATCGGCGGCGGACTGTTTGTAAACGGCTTTTAAATTTTCCAACACAGGAAGTCCTGCGTTGGGCTGCACCATGACGGGAAGGTTGCAACTCTCGCGATAAATTTTCGCGACCATCGCCGCGCCGGGCATGTCCATTCCAGTGCCGCAATTCAGCGCAATAATATTCGCGCCACGTTCTTCGGCGAACTGCGCGGCGGCGTCTGGCATCACGCCCATCATTGTCACGTAAAATGTTTGGTCTTGCGAAAGGTCGTAGGCGAATGAAGCGATGATGCACGGCGCGCCCGCCGCTTTCGCGGCGTCAATCGCCACGCCGATTTCTTCGAGCGAAGTTTGTGTCTCGATAATAATCGCATCCGCGCCGCCTTCGACGAGTGCGACGGCTTGTTCACGATACGCTTCAAAGGCCTCGGCTTCCGGCATGTCTCCGTAAGGTTGGAGAATTGCCCCAAGTGGACCGAGATCGCCGAGCACAAAACCTTCGCGACCATCAAAAGCGTCCCGCGCAATACGAACTCCCGCTTTATTAATCTCGTTTAAATCTTCGGCGTGGCCGTGGCGTTTCAACATCGTGCGGCTGCCGCCAAAAGTATTCGTGATGATGCAATCCGCGCCCGCTGTTGCGTAGCGCCGCTGGATTTCCAGAACGCGTTCGGGATGCGTCAGATTCCAAAGTTCGCCGCTGTTGCCTTGCTCAAGACCCGCGAGCATGAGTTGTGTGCCCATTGCGCCATCGCAAACAAGGCGGCGTTCGCGCAATGCTTCGTAAAGAGAATTTTTGTTAATTGGAGTTGTCATCTAGGATTCTGGGTAGCACCCGCGTCCCGCGGTGCGTGTTCAAGTAGAGAACTTCGCACCCGCGAGACGCGGATGCTACCCAAACTACGCCGCAATCAGAATTTCCGTGTCGGTGATTTGCAGCTCCACTCCAGCGTTCTTCGCGGCTTCGGCCAACGCGGCTCTGAGCATGACGATGGGATCGGGGCTGACTTCGAGGCGGCGCATGAGACCTTCGCCTTTTTTCGTCCCGACGGTGAGGGTAATCTTCAATCCCTTGCGTTTGCAGCCGACGCGTGTGCCATCAGCGAGTCTGGTATTCATCGGCTTGATGATCGCATCGGTGTAATGCACGCCGATGCGCGATTTGTCGGTGAAGGTCGGCGGAAGTTTTTCAATGGCCGCAGGATTGATGTCGCAAAGTTTCGTCATAAAGTTTGTAGGGAAGTTTTTCGGAATTAATTATTTTTGTCCATCGCTCTTTTTTGTTTTTCGTTTCACGCACGGCGTCATCCAAAGGTAGGGCAGAGCTGCCGCTCTGCCTCGGCTTTACCAACACGAGCTTACGGAGAATTGGGCGGAACGGCAGCTCTGGCCTACCGCTTCTCCGATCTTACCAACTCTTCCTCACGCCGCCCCTTTTTGCGCGAGCGCGAAATGGATGACTTCAAATACCATGCCCCATTTGTGTTCACGACTGCCGAATTCGCAATGGCATCCGGCGGGATTGACCGAGCGTTTCCATGCGAGAATATCGTTGAGCGGGCAATTGAGCAGCGGTTTTTCCGCAGCCACCTGGCTCATGAAAAATGCCGGGTCGCGCAAATATTCGCACTGCTGCGCATGGCCGGTGTCACCTTCCGCCGGCAGGCAACGGGCTTCGGCAATGCGATAGGATTGAGCACGTGGATGCAGGCGCACGAAATAATCATACTCAATGAGACGGCCGAGGTTTGAACAAGTCGTGCCTTCAAAACGGAATCGCGCTTTGACCCAGCCCTCCTCGTCGATTTCCAAGTGCAACCGTTCTCGCGACCACTTTTTCAGTGCGCGGGCATTGACACTGTAGCGAGCCAGTTTGTCGAGCACGGGACCAATCGGAGCAGGGGTGGCAAGCTCGACACTATCGTTGAGCTGGCGGCTGACAACTTCCGGCTGGGGCATGAAGAAACGATACGGCTTGCGGCGATATTGGCAATTCGGCAAAGAACAATTCTCGCAGGGAACCAATTTTGATCCGGGCAAAACTTTCTCGGGATGTCGCGTGAGACCGAAGACGGTGAGCAAAGATTTTTTCGGGCGCAACATTCCCGTCTCCATGACATGAAGGTCGGCGGGGAAGGGCGTCCCGTTGTTGCCTCGAATAATTTTCCAAAGTTTGGGTTGATCGGACACGGGCCAGCCTGTGTAGCCGGGACTGTAGTGAGGCAGCACGGCCATTTTGTTTTGGTCAGCCCAGGCGCAAATGCGTCCGGCGGCGTGGGTGACAAGATGTTCGACCACGGCCGAGCCATACATTTCCAGGAAAAAATATTCGTCGGGTTTTCCGGCCAGCCAGCATTCGCGCGCTTTCTCTTCACATTCTTTGCCCGCGCTCACTGCGACAAGCATCGCGTCGTGTGCTTCGGCCGCGACGAATTGTTCGTGCAGACGGTCGGAGACAAAGTCCGCGCCACTCAAAGAAATTTTTCCGGTTTCAATTTCGAGTCCCCCTGCGGCGCGCGCAAAAATCCACGGACGTCCATTCTCCGCATACCAAGTGCGCGCCCATTGAGCGAGTTCGCGGGAACGTTCGCCCGCCGTGTGTTGCTGAGGATAGCCCAGCAGGCGCGAGAATTCGGATTCCTGAACATTCAACTGCGGTCGGGTGTCAGTGAATTCAAATAAATTTGGCGACACCGAAATCATGGCAGATAAACCAATTTACTTTTCATTAACACCGTGGCTTTAGCCCGGTGTCTCAGCACTGCGAAAAGTCCTTCAACCGTTTTAACGGTTTTGGAATTTGGAAGCCGTTGAAACGGCTGAATGATTTTTCCAACCGGATTAACACCGGGCTGAAGCCACGGTGTTAATGAGAGCGGCATAAATGACGCGAAATTTAAAAGGCGTTTCATTTTCACGATGTTGCGCTTTCCGAGAGTTTGGTTTCAACGGGGCTGAACTGGCAGCCTTCCACAAAATAATCGAAAAAGCCGGGGTGCGTTTCCAACCGGCAATGTGTGACACGCTTGACCATGCTCTCCAATTCTGCGCGCTTGGTTTTTGAAAGCAGTGCGATGCAGGCGCCTTCGATGGAGGCGTTGCCCACCTGCACAATTTTTGCATCTGGAATATTTGGTATCAGCCCGATGCGTTTGGACGATTGAATATTCAAGTGTCGGCCAAAACCGCCCGCGAGATAAAACAGATCCAAATCCTCGAACGGAATGCCGAAGTTTTGGAAAAGAATTTGCAAACCCGCAACGTTCGCGCCTTTCGCTTGAGCCAGTTCGTTAATGTCGCTTTCGTTAAAAGAAATTTCACTCGCGGCGTTTTTGTCCAAAATAATTTTTCCCTCGTCCTGCTCGAAACGTCCGAGGGAATTGATGCGTTCAGTGCGAAGAAGTTCGCTCAAAAGATCTACGAGGCCGGAACCGCAAATTCCTTCCGGCGCTCCATCGCCGATGACTTGCAGCTTCATCGAGCCATCATTTTCAATGGCGATTTTTTCTATCGCGCCGGTGAGTCCGGGCATGCCGCAGGAAATTGCGCCGCCTTCAAAAGCTGGTCCCGCAGGACACGACGCCGCGAAAATTTTGTCTTTGTTGCCGAGAATTAATTCGGTGTTCGTGCCGATGTCCATCACGCAGACAAGGCGATTTTCGTTTCCAATATTCACCGCCAACATGCACGCAGCGGCATCGGCCCCGACGTGTCCGCTGATGATCGGCATCCCATAAATTCTCGCGCGCGGATGAATCGGCAGATGCAATTTCTTCGCAGTTTCGGCAAGGCTGGTGGTTGTGCGGCGACCTTCCGCCATGTCAATTTCTGTGATCGATTGATATGGATTCTGGCCAATGGAATAAACATCAAGCCGGAAAAAAATATCGCGCATCGTGGAGTTTCCCGCGACGACGAGCTCGTAAATAGTTTGTGGATCAACTGGAAATTCTTCAATCGCGTGCGTGAGATAACCGAGCAACGTGCGTTGCAAAAGTTTGCCGGGTTCGCTCGTGTCATAGGCGATTCGCGACATCACATCCGAGCCGCCAAAGCGTTGCGGGTTTTCCAGCGAAGCGTCGGCCACAATTTCTCCGGTTTCCAAATTAATCAACCGCATGACAACGGTGGTAGTCCCGAGGTCCATAGCGATTCCGTGAATCGGTCCTGTGCTGCGCGCAATTTCCTCACCATCCAGGAGAATGCGGTCGCCATCGCGAGTCACGGCCGGATCGAGTTTCAATTTTTTGGCGCTGGTCGGAAGTTCAAACGCATGACGTTCGATCTTCATGTCGCCGCGCCGCATGGTCTGGCAGCGCACCACACCTTCATCCTTGATAATATTGCATCGGCAGGACAAACGAAAATTTGCGCGCAGATGACTTTCTTCTTTGGTGCGTTCGGAAAGACAATCCATGCCCTCTGTGACCTCGACCAGACATTCCTTGCACTTGCCTTGTTTGCGACAAGACGTGGGAACTTTGATGCCCAAAACTTCTGCGTAATCAAAAAGGGAAACCCCCGGTTTGACCTCTGTGGTTTTGGAATTAAAATATAGTTGCACTTGAAATTCTCTAAAAATCTGGATTTAGGTTAAACGTTTCGCTTGAAGTGGTCAACGTTGTAAAATGAACGCCGAATTTTTCCACACGTTTTCAGGTATTCAAAACGCCACCGAGTTACTTTTTTTCAGCAAAACTAGTTCCCGCTTTTTGCATCACCGCATTCAAACGGGCTAGGTTGGTCACGGGCGCGGAGCAGCTTTGTTTTCCGCAAACATAAGCGGCAGCGTGGGCCAGTTCAGGGAATGGGATGGAGTTGGTCACGGAGGGCTTTTCGCGCAGGTCGAACCAATCTGTTTGTTTGTAGCTCAACGGAAATTTCAGCGCAGTTTGGAATAGCATTTTAGCTTGTTCGTCTTCCTTCCCTCCAACTATCGCGATGTGCACTGGGTCTGCTCCCATCTCTCGGTCGGCGAGAAGGATTGGCCCGACGGCGGCGAAGCGGCCTCGCGCAATTTCTGGGGTGGCGAGATACCTCATCGCGTGTTGAGCCATGCGCTTGTATTCATCGCGCTCGGTGTAGTGAAACAACAAGTTGGCGAATCGCGCCATGACTCCATTTTCGTCAAACTGTGGTTGCGGACGCGGTTGGGTTTTCGCTAGAAAGTCAGAACTAACAAAACCAGCGGTGTTGGTGTCGACTTGGTTTCGGAAATGTTGATCGATGAACTGCGCGCAGGATTCAGCGCGATTAAGCCAGACTCTATTTCCGGTGGAAGCGTAAAAGTGGAGGAACGCGCGTCCCATGTAGAGGGTGTCACCAAGATAAGGTCCGCTCGCGTCGATGGCACCGTGTTTGAAACCGCCCTTGTCGAAAGCGCGATGAGCGAGAACCCATTCTGCCGCAGTGGTAGCTTCTTCAAGTAATTTTCCTTCACCCGTAACGTCGTATAAACTTAAAATGCCGTTGATGGCCATACCATTTTCGCGGGAATAAATATGTTGATCCACGCGAGGTATCCCTTTCTTGCGACGCTCCGAGTCATTTAAGTTGAAGTAGTCTTGCGAGTGTTCGCCGGGAACGAGGTCGGCATCCTGGCTGG
>JBDSYB010000316.1:0-3819 GCA_039925885.1 Verrucomicrobiota bacterium | reverse complement strand
ATTGCGAATGGGTCAACCATCATCCGTGGGGTCGCTACACCGAATTTCTCGAACAAGGTTGCGATGCGGTTTTGCTCGTGGGAATGCACGCGCGCGCCGGAACGCCCGACGGAGTTTTGTCCCACACTATTTCTTCAACGACTTGGCGCAATCTTTATTTCAACACCGATCTCGTGGGCGAAACCGGCATCAACGCCGCCCTCTGCGGACATTACAATTGTCCCGTGCTTCTCGTCACCGGCGATGAAGCAACTTGTCGCGAAGCAAAAAATTTATTGGGAAAAAATCTGACGACCGTTGCCATAAAAAGAGGCTTGTCGCGATTTTCCGCGCGAAATATTCCGCCGGCCCGCGCGCGAAACATGATTGAAGAAGGAGCAAAAGCCGCCTTAAAAAACATAAAGGCCGTGAAACCTTACAAACCCAAATCTCCCACCGCCATCACAATTGATCTGGGTTACGTTGATCGCGGCGATCAATTCAAAGGCAGGCCGGGCGTCGAATTTATTGACCCGCTGAAAGTTGTCAGCAAAGGAAAAAACTGGATGCAAGCGTGGAACCAGATTTGGCATTTTTGAATTAGCGGAACGCATCCGCACGACTTTGAAAGTAACCCGCGATTTATTCGTGAGACTTCAACAACCGTTGCTTGCGATCATCCGCCAAGCTTGTTTGCGCAATCCAAACGCGCGCCGCCGCTGGATCGGAATCGAGCCAGTTCCGTGCGATATTTTCGATCATCGAATTTTTTTGATTCGGTTCCTTGATGCTTTCCACCCAGGGCGCGGCCAGGTTTGGATACTGCCAGGAAATCGAATTCACGTAGGAATTAATAGCCTGCTCCTGGGCCGGTCCCGCTGGCAAAGTTGCCATCCATTTTCCCGCCGCAGTCGGATCATTATTTGCCCATTGCGAAAGAACATTTTGCACCGCGCTGTCTTTCGTGGAATTCGCTGGCAGACTTGAAACCCAGGCGGCCGCCGCTTCAGGATCGGAATTTGCCCAAGACGACGCCACACTCGTTATCGCACGATTTTGTCCTTCACCCGCAGGCAGTTTCGCCAGGAATGCCGCTGCTTCCGACGGAGCATTTTGCGCGATGCCCGACGCGATTCCCGTGACAAACGAGTCGTATGCTTTTCCTTGCGGCAACCTGGCCGCGTATTCCATGGCCTTCGCCGAATCCGCCGCCCCCAGCGAATTGGCAATGCTTTGTAAAAAACTATTTTGCTCTTTGCCCGCCGTCAGCGACTGCCCGTAAGTAATGGCGCCTTCGGGATCGGTTTGCGCCCATTGCGGTCCCAGATTCTGCAACGCATTTTGTTTGGCGCGTCCTTCCGGCAACTGCGCCGCCCACGCGACCGCGCTGTTCAAGTCATTCTGGCCCCACTGGCTGGCAATGTTGCTGATGAAATTATCGCGCTCGCGTCCGGGTGCCATAGTGCCGGCAAAATCCGCTGCGGCTTTTGGATCATTTTGCGCGAGTTGGTACGAAATATTTTGCAACGCATTTCGTTTCGCGCTGCCTTCGGGCAAAGTCTGTATCCATTCCATCGCGGCCTTCGGATCGTTTTGCGCCAGGCCGTTGGCCAACTGGCTGACCGCTTGCATTTGTGCGCTTCCGGGCGGCATTGCGCTCACGAACGCGGCTGCCGTTTTCGGATCCTGATACGCCAATTGTCCGACAATGCTTTGCAACACACGATTGCGCTCTTGTCCCAGGGGCAAGGCATCAACATATTTCATGGCCGCAGTCGCGTCCTGTTGCGCCCATTGGCCAAGCACCGTGCCCAACATATTATTTTTTCCCGCGCCCGCCGGGAGATTCTGCGCGTAAGCAATCGCAGCCGCTGGATCGTTTTGCGACCATTGGCTGCCAAGCGTGCTCAAGGCCTGTTGTTTTGTGGTGCCTTCCGGCAAATTTTGCACCCATAATGAAGCACTGTTCACGTCGCTGCCTGCCCATGTGGAAACAATTGAACTGATCGAGTTTCGTTTGTCCTGGCCACCCAAAGTTTCCGCCCACTTCAAAGCGGCTTGCGGATCTTTCGCCGCCCATGTGCCCGCAATCGATTGGTATGCCTGTGAGCGTTGGTACCCGGTGAGCGCCTCGGTAGCCTTTGCAGCAGCCGCTACCGGATCCTTCTCAGCCCACCCATTAAAAATCTGATACATCCCTCCGCCCCATTGGTTGCGATTGCCCGTCTCGTTGTCTTTCATCAGCTCGAAAGCCGCCGCCGGATCTTTGGCAGCCAATGAACCGATCGCCCCCGACATTACTTGGGAGCGCAACGAACCTTTGGGAAGTTGTTTCGCCCATTCCAGAGCGGCGCTCGCATCTTTCTCCGCCCAACTTTGCACGACCTGCATAATTGCGCTTTCTCGCGCTTGTTTGGTCGGAAGCGCGTTCGCGTAAGCCATCGCGCCATGCAAATCTGTTTCCGCCCATTTCGCCAAAAGCATCGCGCGTACCGTGTCTTTCGTATTGCGCGAGCCGTTTTTTTCGACAAAGGCGAGAAGGCGCGACATGTCGGCCGGATCGACCGACTCAAGCATTTTCAGAAAATCCATATAACGTTTCCGCCCATCATTCCAACCCGAAACATTCATTTCGCGAATGCGCGCTTCAATTTCGTCAACCGTCTGCTTGTTGTCCGTCACAGCAGGGGCGACCGCTTTGCCGTTCGCGCGTTTTTTTTGCTTTAGCGCAGGAAGATCGTTTGCCGATTTTTGCGAGGCGCTTTTTGTCAGCGCGGGCGGTTTTTCCACCACGGGGCTCGGAGCCGCCTTTTTTTGCGCAACCCAATAGCCGCCGCCGAACGCGAGCGAAGTGATTAACAGAAACGAAACGAAAACTTTTGTTGTCATAAGTAGCCTTGTGGAAGATTTGAATGCCCGTTTGATGATGATTTGATGCTCATTTAATTTTTTGTCGAGAAAACAAAATTACCGAGTGCAGCCGATATTGGTTTGGAGTTTAATTTGAGTGAGTGCATAGCGAAATGTCAGGTATTAAACGCCGTGAACAATGTTTTCATCTCTTCATTTGCTTGCGCCGGATCGGCCAGCGTTTGCGCGATTTCGTCCGCCAGCAATTGACGATAACGCTTTCTCAAGCGATGCACCGCCACACGCATCGCGCCTTCCTCCATGCCTGAACTCTTGGCAGCGTCAACATAGGGAATGGTTCCTTTCTCCGCGCTCAGAAAGATTTTCAAATATTTGAATTGCTCACCGCGTCCATCAGTTTCGCATTCGGCTTCGAGGCGTTGGATGACTTTCGCGAGCAAAGCAACAGCCCATTCCCGATCATACGCTTGGTCGGGACTCAACTCATTCGGCGATGCAATTTGAAATTGCGTGTCTGCGGTTTGCCAGTCGAGAGAAAGATGCGCCGCGCCGCCGCCGCGTTTCTGGCGTTGCGATTTGTCCCATTCGTTGGCGAGAAAATGTTTCAGCGACGCCAGCAGGAACGCGCGAAATCGTCCGCGCTCCGCGCTCAAACCCGCGAGATAATTCTTCTCCAGAAACCGCGCGAAGAAAGTTTGCGTCAGATCTTCCGCATCCTCCTTCGAATGGCCGCGACGACGCACATACGCATAGAGCGGAAACCAATACGTTTTGCAAAGTTCTTCCAGCGCGATTTGCGATTGCGGCGTGGCGCGCTGTCCGGCGGCCACGATGACTGACCATTGCGTTGTCGCAAAAATATCATGCGGCGCAGTGGATGAACTGTCGGCGATCATTTTTGAAATAGTTTTCAGCAACGAAACGCGGTTGGCTATGGAGCGCCGCTCCTTCCATTCGCTGTCTTACGCG
>JBDSYB010000315.1:0-11445 GCA_039925885.1 Verrucomicrobiota bacterium | reverse complement strand
GTTTGTATTTGCCCAAAGTTGTTCCCCGCTGTTTCACACTCCGGCTGACCGTCAGCATTTTTATCAAGTTCATAATTTATTCCATTAATTTGAATGCCTCGTGCGCCATGACAGCATCCGAGGTTTTGACGGCCGCAAACCGTCCCGGGTTCCAGATTTCAAATCGGTCCAGTAATCCGACGAGCATTGCTGAATCATCGATGCCCGCCGCTTCCGCCATTTTTTCCGGCAAACAAATCCTTCCCGCTTTGTCCAAGGAAACCTGGGTGGATTCCGTGCCGATAAATCGTTTCATCGCTACTTTTTTCGGATCGCCATTTGCCATCCCATCAATATCGCGCATCAATTTCGCCATTTCTTTTGGAGGCAGCACGCGCAGACAAGCTCCCTCTTTGGCCTGGGGCCATAAAATCAATGTAAATTCTGTGTCAGGTCTGGACGGCCGCCATTTGGCCGGAATTTGAACGCGCCGCTTTTCATCCACCCCATGTTGATAGGAGGAGTTGTAATAGGTCGTTTCAATTGTTGGTTCAGCACCCATTTTAAAACTTATTCACAACACTTTTAACCCACATTCTTCCACTGCGCCCCACTTGATGACATTCTGCTCCAACAGCGTCAAGCATTTTAAGGAAAAACCTTATTCAGAAGTTATTCACAATTGCTTTTACAGGGGGAAGTGCTAGGGGAATCCCTATTTTGAGTGAGAAAATTATTTTTAATTTTGAGGGCCGATTGCTAGTCTTACCTGAGTGCTGACAACAGATTTTAATTACGTTTTGCCAACCGAGCGCATCGCTCAACAGCCCGCTGAAAACCGTGCTGAATCTCGCCTGCTGGTTTTCAATCGTGACACGCACAAATTGTCTCATCGAATTTTCGGAGAACTTCCGCAACACCTCCGTCCCGGCGATTTACTTGTCTTGAATAATTCCCGGGTCATCCCTGCGCGTCTTCGGGGCGCGAACGCCAAAAGCGGAGGAAAATTTGAAATACTTCTTCTTGCCGAAAATCAAATCAACGATTGGTGGGCCATGTTGCGCCCCGGCAAGCGCGCCCAGTTCGACACCAAAATTAAAATTTTGTCCGCTCAACAAAATGCTTCGGAGATTTCCGCATCCGTGATCGAGATAAACACAGAAGGTCATAGGCGAATTCGGTTTACCGGCACCGAAAATATTTTGCAGAACCTCGACGCGCTGGGAGAAATTCCATTGCCGCCTTACATCGAGCGACCTGAACTTCGCGAGACAGATCGCGAACGATATCAAACAGTCTATGCGCAAACTCCCGGCTCAGTAGCCGCTCCGACTGCCGGTCTGCATTTTACAAAGGAGTTGCTCGAAAATATTCAACAGCTTGGCGTCGAAATTCGTTACGTCACACTCCATGTCGGACTGGGCACGTTCGCCCCCGTGAAAAAGGATTCGCTAACCGACCATGTGATGCATGAAGAACATTTTGAACTGAGTGCCGAAACCGCCGCCGCCATCAATGATGCGAAAATAAAAAAACGACGTGTTATCGCCGTCGGCACCACCACTGTCCGTGTTTTAGAAAGTGTCGCGCGGGAAAACAACGGCTTGCTCATGGAAGCGAAAAAGAGCACCCATATTTTTATTTATCCTCCTTATCGTTTTCAAATTGTTGACGGTCTGGTGACAAACTTCCATCTCCCCTGCTCCACTTTATTGATGCTGGTCAGCGCCTTCGTCGCTCCCGGAGAATTGCGCGGACGCGAGTTGATTTTGGACGCCTACAAAAAAGCAATTGAAGACCGCTACCGTTTTTTTAGTTACGGAGATGCGATGCTAATTTTGTGAAAAGGTTTGCAAGCCGCGAAAAAAAAATAAAACCGCCACAACGAAATCACTCTTTTTCTAAATTCGTTTCCACCCACCTCGCCAGCAACCAAAGTGTGTCCGACAAACGATTCAGATAAATAATAATTTCCGCATTTTTCAGTTGATCGCTCTCCTGCAAAACGCAAACGCGGCGCTCGGCTCGACGACACGTCGTGCGCGCCACATCCAGCGCGGCGGAATTCAGATTAGCGCCCGGCGTCGCCCAACCTTTGAAAGAAATTTTTTGCGACTCAATAGCTTTTACAAGCCCGTCCAGTTTCACCGCCAATTCACTCGATACAATTGTGAATCCTTCTTTCGCGTAGCGCGGCAAATCTTCCACTTGCGTCGCTAGTTCCCCCATCAAAACGACCAGATCTTTTTGGATGAGCAATAAATTCTCGCGAACAAAATTCGCGTCCGCCGTGGCACGCGCCATGCCGATTGCAGTATTTAATTCATCCACCGCGCCGTAGGCTTCCACGCGGGGATGGCACTTGGAAACGCGCCGGTTATACATCAAACCCGTCGTGCCCGAATCGCCGGTTTTAGTGGCGATGCTCATTAGTTGGAACTCACCGTTGGAACTGTTTTTTCCACGCTTTTTTTGTAAGCCAAAATGCCATCGACAATCGCCCCCGCCATCCGTTTGCGATACGCCGGATCGTAAATCCGCTTGGCATCGTTGGGATTAGTCATGAAGCCTCCCTCGATCAAAATCGACGGCATTTTTCCATCAAGCAACACCACGAACTGTGCCCGCTTTATTCCGCGATCTTCCACGTTTAATTTTTTTACCAGTGATTTTTGCATCTGATATGCCAGCAGGATATTTCCCTGGTTTTGCGAATTGCCGGGATAAGTGGGCGAAGACGCTTTTTTCCAATCGTCATTTTCCGAGGACGCGGTTCCGGCTGGTGTCAGACAGAAAACTTCCGCGCCTTCCACCCGGCGATTTGCGGCCGCGTTGTAATGCAGGCTCAAAAATAAATCTGCCTTCCGCTGGTTCGCCAGGCGTGTCCGCTCTGGCAGGTCCACAAACAAGTCGCGCGCGCGCGTCCGAATTACCTTGAGACCGGCCTGTTTCAAAAGTTTTTCAACGTCAGCGGCCAGTAACAGAGAACAACTTTTCTCCTGCATTTTTCCATCCGTTTTACCGGGGTCTTTTCCGCCATGACCCGGATCAAGGCAAATAGTCGTGACGCTATTATCCTCCTTGGATTTTTCCGGGAACAAAATTGGCTTCAATGTCATCTGGGCATCCACTGAAGAAATGTAAGCTGTGCCCCGTTGAAAAAGAACCGGAAGGCTGAGTAAAAGGTTCACCCCATTGACCTGAATTCTGCGTCCATCCATGGAAAAATAAATCCGGTGATTCGCATTCGTCGCTCGCAATTCCCGACCCTTCGTGATCCATTGGAGTTCCAGATTTGAGGAACGCGCCCAGTCCGTCATTCGCACAAAATCTTTTCCAAAAAACTGTGTCCGCTCGAAGACCGCCCCGGAATTCACCTGCGCAAAAAAACCACCTGCCATCAACAGAAAAAATAACACCCCTCGCGCAAACATATTTTTGCGCACCGTTTGGACTGAAACAATTGCTTCCATTGGATTTGCTCAACGCAAAAATGCTTCGTGCAAACCGCCGTCCACGGTGATGATTTGTCCGGTCGTTTTGCTCAATCGTTTCGTCAGCAAAAGGAAAAACGCTTCGGCTTGATCGGCGGGAGTGATCGGAGATTTCGTCAACGTTCTGTCGGCATAAAACTTCGCGAGTTTTGTCGTGAGTGAATCAGTCGCTTCGTCGTCTTTGTAAGGAATATTATATTTCGCAAGACTCGCAATCACGCGGTCGCGCGGAAACATCGCGCTGCCTTGCACGACGGTTGCGGGCGCAACGCCATTCACACGCACGAGCGGAGAAAGTTCGATAGCCAGTTCGCGCACGAGATGATTCGCAGCGGCTTTTGAAGTATCGTAGGCGAGCGAACCTTTTTTAGCGACCGCCGCATTCGCGCTCGTCGTCAAAACTAAACTTCCAGCGAGACCTTGTTCCTTCCACGTTTTCGCCGCTTCATCAGCCACGATGTATGCGCCTGTGACGTTGATAGAAAACGTCAGTGCCCATTTCTCATCGGGAATATGCCCGCTCGTATCCGGCGCCACAAAAATTCCCGCTGTCACCGCAATCGAATCAAATCCGCCGTAAGCGAGCGCAACTTCATCGAGCATCGCGCGAACACTCGCTCGATCCGTGATATTCGCCGAAATTCCAATCGCCAATCCGCAGTCTGAAATTCCCGTTCCCGCGACGCCGATTCCCAAACCGTATTTGTCGGTGATTTCTTTCGCGGTTGCTTTCGCTGCGTCCGCATTTAAATCCACGCAAACAATGTGCGCGCCTTCTTTCACGAGGCGATGCGCGACTTCTTTTCCGATGCCAGAACCTGCGCCAATCACGACAACAACTTGGCGCGCCAATTCTTTTTCAGCAGGCATCCGTTGCAACTTCGCTTCTTCGAGCAACCAATATTCGATGTCGAACGCTTCCTGTTGCGGGAGCGAAATATATTTATCAATCGCTTCCGCGCCCCGCATTACTTCCACCGCACAATTATAAAACTCCGCCGTGACGCGCGATTCACTTTTGTCTTTGCCCCACGCCACCATGCCGAGGCCGGGAATCAAAATCACAGTCGGGTTCGGGTCGCGCATGGCGGGAGAATTCGCGCGTTTGCATTTGTTGTAATAAGCCGCGTAATCGTCGCGATATTTTTTCAAACCATCCGATAATTTAGTTTTGAGCGATGCGACAAATTTTTCGATGTCAGCATCATTCGCTAGGGAAGTTTTTTCCAGCGGAACGTAAAGCGGTTTGATTTTCGTGCGGAGAAAATGATCGGGGCAACTGGTTCCCAATTCTGCCAGACGCGGCGCGTCTTTTGAATTCACGAAGCGCAAAATCTTTTCGTCATCTTGAACCGTGCCGATGAAGCGTTTTTGCTGGCTCACCTGCCCGCGCAGCCACGGCAAGATTTTCGCGAAAACTTTCTTACGCACTTCTTCCGGCAACGTCTCGTGCATCGCGCCCCCGAACGCTTTCGCGTCGCCGCCTTTTGCCTCGTATTTTTTCTCGATGAATTGAGCCGCGCGATCAATCAACTCCAGCGAAAGAAAATAACATTCCTTATCGTCGTCCGACCAATTAATGAGGCCGTGTTGACCCATCATGATTCCTTTCGCGCTGGGATTCTCCTCACAAATTTTCTGCATCGCGAGGCCGAGTTCAAATCCCGGACGCATCCACGGCGTATGAATCAGTTCGTCGCCGTAAATTTCTTTGGTGAGCTTCACGGAATTTTCCGTAGCGGCGACCGCAATCGGCGCGTTCGGGTGCGTGTGATCAACGTGCTTGTAAGGGATGAATGAATGCAACGGCGTGTCGATGGATGACGCGCGCGGATTCAAATTGAACGTGGTGTGATTGTACATCGCCACCATGTTGTCTTCGGCGGGCGTCTTCGGTCCGCGTTCTTTGGCCGCGCCGTAAACCTTTTGCAGCGACATCAATTTATCTTGATACAAAGACGAGAAATTTTCCTTGGTCGAAGTGCGCAGATCACCACCCGAACCTTTGACCCAAAGCACTTCAATCTTTTCGCTCGTGAGCGGATCGGTTTCCTGAAGTTTGGAAGAGGTATTGCCGCCGCCGGTATTAGTGATGCGCTGATCACTTCCCAGTTTGTTAGAGCGATAAATTAGCCGCGCCGCTGAATCGAGTTTTGCAACCTCGGCATCGTTCCAGAGATTATTGACGTATTGAAAAGTTTTGTCAGACATAAATGCGGACAGAGGCTAAAGTCGCTGCGAAGTTGGAACAATGATTTTTTGTCGCCCCAAGCAGCGCAAAAATATTTACATCGTCTCCAACCTCTGCGGGGGGAAATGTGGTCGGGCACATCACGTCGCTGGAACGGCTGCGCAGAGGAGAAACGGGGACACATCAATGCTGATCAAGGAATTCCTCGCGCCCGAAAAACGCGGCGGTTAACCGGGAGTGACACGGCATTCGTGAATTCTAGTTGCGTCAGGCTGTTGGTCATGAGCGGTGTCCAGGTTTGGAGGTCGTCGGAGTATTCCACTCGATACGTCGTGCGTTCGCTCGAGGTAAGGCGGGATTTAAAAATATTTCCGGGCAGGATCTGCGTTCGGGAAAAACCGAGGGTGAACGGCGGCGTGAAATCAATCGTTTCGTTCCAGCGGGCAATACCTCCCGAGTCAGTCAGGCCAGCTCCAGTGAATGTCCCGACGACGTAAACATCATTGCTGCGAATTGCAAAACGGCTTGCGCGCAAGCCGCCAGAGTCCGAGAAAAATCCACTGCCCAACGCTTCCCATCTCGTGCCGTCCCAACGAGCGATGCTATTGGCAGTGACCCCGCTCATGTTGGTGAAGGCACCGCCGCAATAAAGTTTTCCATCGCTGCCGAACGCCAGCGCGCGGACGTCCGCCGTGCTCGAATTAGTCGCGCCACTACCAAGACCTGACCAGTTTGAACCGTCCCATTTAGCAATGCCACGAACGCCAGTCGTTCCGGCATTTAAAAATGAGCCGCCTACATAAACGTCGGTGCCGTTAATGGCGATGGCCAACACGGTTCCGCTCAACCCATTGGCCGTACCAGTGCCGAGCGAGGACCAATTCGCGCCGTCCCACATCGCAATCCGGTTGGCGGTCACGCCGCCTGCGTTCGTGAAGGAGCCGCCGACATAAACATTGTTGCCTGAGACCGCGATGGCGTTGACGGTGCCGTTGGTGTTGACTCCCGAACCGAGGTTGGACCAACCGAAGCCGTCCCACTTGGCGATGTGATTGACGGTGATCGTGAAAGGCGGATCGATCGCGGTAATGAAACTTCCTCCGGCATAAACGACGCCGGGTGCTGCCGCCAACACGCTGACGCTGGAATCGAAACCGACTCCCATGCTTTCCCAGAAAAGGCCATTCCACTTGGCAATGTTGCTGACGTTGACACCTCCCACGTTGGTGAACGTTCCGCCCACAAACATGTCGCTACCACGGCCGGCAAGGGCAAGCACCCGATTGGCGCTACTGCTGCCGCCCATTGTTCCGCCGCCCACCGTATTCCAGTTCGTTCCGTCCCATCGCGCGATACGTGCGGCTGCCGTTCTCCCCGCAGCGGTAAAAAGTCCCCCCACGTAAATGCCATCCTTGGCTTGGCCAATGGACGAGACATTAATTTGTGGAGTGGCAAATCCGTTGGCCGGTTTTTCGCCGAGTCGATAAAAATTGGTGCCGTCATAGCGCGCCACGTGGTTGGCAATTACACCTCCGGCCTGGTTGAAAGTGCCTCCGATGTAGAGCGAGTTATCTTTGACCACTATGCAATTAGCAGTGTCGTTGAACGGATATTGAAAAACGCCGTCCGTGATTGGCCATGTCGTCCATGAAGACCCGTTCCATTTGGCGAAGGTCCGCGCAGCCACGCCGCCCACGTTCGTGAAACCGCCAGCGACATAAATATCCGAGCCGAGAATGCCGATGCTCCCCACGGCGCCACCCTTGCAACCGGCGCCCAAGGCGGACCACGACGTGCCGTCCCATTTTGCAATGCCGAATGCAGAGACGCCGCCTACGTTCGTGAAACCGCCGCCCACATACAAGTCATCTCCCTGAAACGCCAGCGCCCCGACACCGCTGTTTACCCCGCCGCCTACGCCCGACCAGTTCGTGCCGTTCCACACGGCGAGGTTCGAGACCACCAGAGTGCCCGAGTTCGTAAAAGTTCCGCCTGCGTAGAGCAGGCCGTTGTGCAATTTCAGTTCACCCACACCCACCGAGCCGTTGTTGTAATAACCAAGGCCGTTGCCGAGCGCATGCCAGTTGGTTCCATCAAATCGCGCGATGTTTGTATTGAGCACGCCGCCTGCGTTCGTGAACGATCCGCCAACGTAAAGGTTTGTCCCGTCGGAAATCATCACGCTAGCGAGGCCAGCGAAGCCGATATCCGTCCATTCACTCCCGTTCCATTTCGCCAGACCTGCCGCCGGGACACCGCCAGCTTTTGTAAAAATTCCGCCAACATAGATGTCATTGCCCATGAAGCCAACATCATAAATGAGGCACAAATCGGGGGCGGATAGTTCGCCAATCGTGCTGGTCCAGTTCGTCCCGTCGAAAATGTCCACGACGGTGTTCGTGGTGAATTGCCCACCTGCGCCGACCGCGATGCCGCTGGCATAGAGCTTGTCGCCATTGAAGCGCAACGCATAGACGCGATTATTCACGCCGGGCAAACCGAATTGCCGGTCCCAATGACTGTCCCCGGGTGCAGCCTGCAGGGAGAACGCGCACAACGCGACAAGACATGTCCAAGCAAGAAAAAATTTTATGAAGGGAAAAATCGGGCGAAGAAATGTTTTCATATCCGGTGCGAATTGCCAGTGCAGTTAAATCTGATTCCCGTGAGACGCACGCCAGACCCAATTCAATAACCGAGTTGCGACTCTGCGTCATTATCTTCGTATGAATTGGAAGGTCAAGAAAATGGACGCGCCTGCCACGAATTTTGGAAACAATGATCCTGCGCGTTTCCAATAACAACAAGCCACCTCAGAATTCGGCACGCCCGAGATACCGCGCCTGAAAAGAAGAAGAAAAGTTAATTATTTGCTTTTTTTCACAGCCATGACTTCCGTTCCCCGCTAGATTCCTGTTTCGCATTCTTGAAATTCAAGTCCGGCAGATAATCGGGATGTTAGGCGCGATGTTTCTTTTCCAGCAATCGCTCAGTCGTTAGACCAAAGGGATTAGTGAGTTGTAGGCCAGACGATGGTTGTGAAAACGACCCAGAAATAATAACTGTTTTGCCAACTCTCTCGCAGAAAAGAAAAAGGACGGCAAGTTGCCAGCCTTTTGTGCGCCGCTAAGTTTGATTCGCGCCATTCGAGATGAATCGCAAATACTTCCAGCGAAAACTTGTAACTCAACCTCCCTTCAGCGCGGCTTCAGTTTTGAAGGTTTTCTGGGTTTCTCACGTCGTCCGCAGAAATATTCAGCTGACTTAAAGCCCCGTCGGTGAAATTGAAGTTCACATTCCAGGTCTTATAATCAACTTCGCTTGCGGCGAAGAATCCAGTGGCATGCGCCTCGAATCCATTTTTTGTGGGTGTGGTGTTGAGTGAGTTGCGTTTCAGGATTTCCAATACCTTATCCTTGGGCAACCCTAACGTGACTTCGCCAAGCCATGCAAAATCCTTTGCTTTCAAAAGCGCAGGCGGAACCTTCTTTTGATGACGCGAATTGAAGTCAATCGTAAAGGTATCTATCACCAGACCCCGCTCAGAATAATTAAAGCCGTCTGTAAACAAGAACCATGAAGTTCCTTCCACGCGCCAGAGTCGTCCGCTGTTTGGATGGCTACCGGTCATTTCCTGGCCCTTGCCCCAACGCTTCGCCAGGTCTTCCTGAGTGGAGTAGCCAATTTTGATCTTCGCAATCGTCGCTATTCCAGGGATGAATTTCTTCCGGGGTTTTGTCTCCTCCGCGTTAGACGAAACACGCGCAACTGTCCCTAACTTGCCGGAGATTGGATTTGTCCCCGTGTTCTGGCCGTTAATGACAACGGGCGAAGGAAGATTGGTTTTCCAGACCGCTGGCGAAAAAAGGTTCGTCGTGGGGGAGATGGTATGCGACGGCGGGATGGTGGAATACTTGATCGTCGCGTAATCGTAAGAACTGCCGCAGCAAGTCGAATACCCCGTCAAAAATACATTGCCGGCACCGTCCACCGCCATGGCCTTAACTCGGTCATTGTAGTTCCCCGGTCCGTTGTAACGATTGGTCCACAACGGCACGCCCGCGCCGGAATATTTGATCATCGCGCCGTGATCATCGTTCGTGCCAGACGAATTCCCCGTGACGAGAACGTTGCCGCCCCCGTCAACCGCCATCGCTTGGGGGGTGTCATCGCGGTTTCCTGGCCCGTCGTAACGATTCGTCCACAATGCAACGCCCGAGCCTGAATACTTAATCGTCGCGTAATCGTCCCAACTGCCGCTGCCAGTCGAAGACCCAGTTACGATTACGTTGCCGCTGCCGTCCACCGCCATGCGGTAGGCTTGGTCTTCACCGTTCCCCGGCCCGTTGTAACGATTCGTCCACAACGCCACTCCCTCTCCTGAATACTTGATCGTTGCGTAATCTTCAGAACTGCCGGTGCCAGTGGAAGACCCTGTCACGAACACGTTGCCACTTCCGTCCACTGCCACGGCGTAGGCGTCGTCAGTGCCATTCCCCGGCCCGTTGTAACGATTCGTCCACAACGCCACGCCTGCGCCGGAATACTTGATCGTCGCGTAATCTTCAGAACTACCGTTGCCATACGAAGACCCCGTCACGAATACGTTGCCGCTAGTGTCCACCGCCACGGCGTGCACTTGGTTAGTACCGTTCCCCGGCCAATTGTAACGATTCGTCCACAACGCCATGCCCGTTCCCGAATAAGCAATGGTTAAATAATCTCCATCCGAATCCCCCGTCACGAACACGTTGCCTTTGCCGTCCACCACCACGGCGTTGGCGTAGTCATAGCTGTTCCCCGGCCCGTTGTAACGATTCGTCCACAACGCCACCCCCGCTCCCGAATACTTGATCGTCGCGTAATCGGAATATCCGTTGATGTCATTCGAATACCCCGTAACGATTACGTTGCCACTGCCGTCCACCGCCATCGCTTGGGCGGTGTGATTGGCATTCCCTGACTTCGTCCAAACCGGCACGCCTTCTAGCTGTGCTTGAACCGTTGAGTCGCCTATAATTCCGAGGACTAGAATCACGGTGCAGAAAAAAAGTTTATTATCGGTGGATGTTTTCACCTGCGGATTAGACCACGCTTATCCCGCGACCGCAATACTCCCACGTCGCTCTCCTGAACTTAGGGCAATTTGAAAAAGTAGATTGTAATTGGGATTGGAACTAAACGGCGGGTTGAGACTGTCTGGGAAAAAAAGTAAACCGCCGCCCAGACCTAAGTCCGGGCAGCGGTTCAAGAACTGAACGAGATTTCAGCCGACCTTTTTAATCGTCGTCATCCTCTTCGTCTTCATCTTCGTCGTCGTCTTCGTCCTCATTTTCATCTTCAACCTGGTCTTTATCTTCCTTCTCCGCGCGGGAGATGGGTTGCGAGGTGTGATGGGCCGCGAGAGCCGTGACGGAAGTCCCAGCCGCAAGGGCGGAAATCATCAACAGCAAACGGAGCAGTGCCAATAGTTTCATTAGTTTCATTGTTTTCCTTTTTGTTTGTTTTTCCTTCGGTGCATTTGACAGCACGTCATTACACAAACACCGGGAACCGAAGGAGGCAAGGGCTTTGAAATTACAGTTATGTCATATATTACAGATTTATTGGACAGCTCGATTGACTGGCCCACTTTATTTTTAAGCCTTACGTCGTTGACGCCATTTGTCGCGGATGCATTTGAGCCAGCCTAAAACCTTTTCTGCCCACCTTTCAGCCCACTTAAACTCACTCGCCAGAAGCAATAGCCCAAGCGGAATTAACAAAAAGGCCGGGCCAGGT
>JBDSYB010000314.1:0-4994 GCA_039925885.1 Verrucomicrobiota bacterium | reverse complement strand
AGTCGAGCGACCGCCACAAGCGCGCCATGGCCTCGCTCGAGATCGTCGGACTGGGCAATCGGTTCCACCATATGCCCAACCAGCTCTCGGGCGGCCAGCAACAGCGCGTGGCGATTGCGCGCGCGCTGATCAATGATTCGCTGGTCATTCTGGCGGACGAACCGACGGGCAATCTTGATTCTCATGTCGGCGCGGAAATTCTAAAGATTTTTGACGACCTTCATCGCCAGGGGAAAACCATCATCATGGTGACGCACGACAACGAAGTGGCGCAACGAACCCAACGCGTCATCCGACTGCGCGACGGTCAATTGGAGAGCGATGTTAGACGCTAAAACAGAATTGAAAACTTTCCGGCGCGATTTTGTTTTTTCAACGTCGCGTTTGCAGCGCGCCATTCGCCTCGGCATCAAGAGCCTTTGGCTGCATCGGCTGCGTTCGCTTCTGACCGTGCTGGGAATTGTTTTCGGCGTTTGTTCCGTGATTGCGATGCTCGCGATTGGCGAGGGCGCAAGTTTTGAGGCGCAGGAACAAATCAAAAATCTCGGCAGCCAGAACATTATTTTGCGCAGCGTCAAACCGCCCGAGGAACAAAAAATTTCCAACAACCAGCAAAATTACGTGCTGGATTACGGGTTGAAATATTTGGACCTGCAACGCATCAAGGCGACAATTCCCGATGTAACGGTGGTCGTGCCCGGTCGCATCATGCGGGAATATGTCTGGAACATTACTCGCCGGGTCGATTGCGAAATTTTCGGAACGGTTCCGTGGTATCCTGCCATGCGCAATCAACGCGTGGCGAGCGGGCGCTTTTTTTCCGAGCGCGAGATGGAGGAGAAGGTCAACGTGTGCGTCATCGGTGCGGAAATGGCGAAAAAATTGTTTCCCATTGAATCGCCGATTGGGGGCGATGTGCGCGTGGGAGAAGATTATTACCGTGTAATCGGCGTCATGGAGGCGCTTTCGAAAAGTGTGAACGGTAGTTCTGCGGAAGGCAGCGCCTCGGTGGTGAACCGCATGTTTATGCCGCTCTCTGCAACCAAAGCTCACTTCGGAGAAGTTTTAATGAAACGGCGCAGCGGCAGCTTCGAAGCCGAGCGCGTCGCATTGCACGAAGTCACTGTGAAAGTTGCCAGCCAGGACAACGTTATGAACGTGTCTCGCGCGATCAAAAAATTGCTCGAACGAAATCACAAAAAGAAGGATTACGACATCATCGTTCCGCTGGAATTATTGAAACGCGCCGAGCGAACGAAACAAATCTTCAATATTGTGTTGGGTTCCATCGCAGCTATTTCCTTGTTGGTCGGCGGAATTGGAATCATGAACATCATGCTGGCAAATGTCACCGAGCGAACTCGTGAAATCGGAATTCGCCGCGCGCTCGGGGCGAGACGGCGCGACATCATTACGCAATTCCTGGTTGAAGCGGTGATGCTTTCCGGCACGGGCGGATTGCTGGGTGTTATTCTTGGAATTACCATTCCATTTGCGGTCACCTATTTCGCGGACATGGTCACCATTGTCACATTTTGGTCGCCACTCGCCGCGTTCACTATTTCTGGTTTGGTAGGGGTCGTGTTTGGACTTTATCCCGCCTTCCGCGCTGCCAGCATGGATCCGGTTGAAGCTCTGCGACACGAGTGATTCGCGGTTGGGAATCTCGGCGCACAACGTCCGGGCAACAGGTGGAATTTTCTTTGAAACACCCAAATGAAATCTCTAAGAACGCACCTATTTGCTAAGGATCGTGTTTGGACGCGTTGGCATTTTCCGCAGATTCCAGCCACGCCAGGAGATCGAAAATTTCTTGTTTTGAAAGCGAGTTGAGCAATCCGCTCGGCATCAGTGAAGAGCTTTGCGGCAGCGTCTCTTTTATTTCTGATTTCTTCAAAAATTGAATCAACGCATCAGAGGGGCCTGTCTGCACGGTCAAAACATCAGGAGTTTCGTTTAGAATCATGCCGGAAATGTCCTCTCCATTTTTCAATTGGAATAAATAGTTGCGATAACGGTTCGTGATGCTGAGCGACGGTTCAATAATTTGCCGAAGAACCTCAACGCGATTGCTGTTGTAACGTTTCAAAACATCAGTGAGGTCAGGCCCGTAATTGATGCCCTCATTGCCAAACTTGTGACAGCCGACGCAAGCGAGTTGAGTGAAAAGTTTTTTGCCGTGAGCAGGATTCCCTTCTGCCTTCACAGTGTCCGCCGTAAAATCATCTGTCTTCCATTCTGTGATTTTCGGCGCGGCAGAGGCAGCGTTGGTCGCCAAGTAAGATTCCACGTCCTTCACCACGGCCAGCGTCCCCACCATGCGACGCCAATGGCCGGGAAACGTGCAGACATAAGGATAATCGCCCGTCGCTTCCGGCGCAGTGAAACTCAATTTAGCTTGCAGACCCGGTTCGACCAATTTCGTGGCTTGGAGCACCTTCGAAGACTCTGGAACATAAAATCTTCCTTGCGCATCCGCGACCGGCGGCATTTTTTCGGCGAGCGTTCCAATCTCCTCCAACGCGCCCGGCGCTACGACAACAAGGTTGTGCGGCATCATGTCGTCATTTTGTAAAATGATTTCAACCGGTTTCCCAGCTTCCACGACAATCAACGTTTTGTCGTAAAGCATTTGTTCGGGAATCGTTCGCACCACAAAAATGCTGACGCCGAGAGACCGAAGCGTCTTTCTGATGTCAGCCGATTTTTCCGGCGGCAACAACGCGGCCAGATCAGTTGCGAATTGAAACGCGTTAATCCCCTCGCGATCCGTTCGTTTCTCGACCGGCAGATTTTTCAAAAATGGAATCAGACTTTCCAACAACGACTCCGCTTGTTCCTTCACCCATGATTTGCGAAGAAGTTTTCCGATACTTTCAATCGCCGCCGCGCGATCAGTCCCAGATTTCACCATCTCGGCCAGCGTGTTGAACGTATCGGCATCGTGATCTGGAACGAAAACGATGGCGAAAATCGCAGCTTGTCGAACTTCGTCAGAATTCTTTTGGTGAAGCAGCGGTTCGATCTTCGCGTAAAATTCAGACCGCAAAGTTGCGTTGCGAATTACTTCAATGGATCGAATCAGATCGGCCCGTTGTTTGGGATTCGATTCCGTTTCTTTCCAAATTTTATCGATGGAGTTATCAGCGATGGCGATCGCCGCAAAACTGATTTGGCGACTGACGGGGAGTTGCGATTCCAACGAAAGTTTTCCCAGCGCGGTTCGTTGGACGGATAAATCTTCCGGTTTCGATTGCAGAAGAATCAGCGACAAATCGCGGAGCACGCTATCGTCTCCTTTTTTGTCCGACAGTTCCAAACTGGCTAGTAATTCGGTCAATGAATCCGTTTTGCGAATTTTTGCCAGACCTTCCAGCGCTTCGAGGCGATATTTTCGGTCCAGCCCTTTGCGTTGCAGCAGCGCAACATAAACAAATTCTCCACGCGGCGCATCGATGAGTTCTTTGTTGGAAAGGCGACCGAGAATATAGGCAGCTCCAGCCGCGCTTTTGGGAAGAGTGAGAGATTTTTTCGTCGGCTCGTCCTCTGCGCGAACAAATGGCGACAACAAAATTCCTGCGGCCAGCGTGCCAATTAAAATTGTAACAAGACGATTCAAACTCATTTGTGCGCGGCAAAATTTAACGCCACTACTTCGAATATTTTTCAAGCTGCTTCATTGTTTCGTCCAAACAATATTTGATGTAGTAATCGGGTTTGTCTGAATTGGCTTCCTTGTCCAAAACCATCAGCGCAATCTCGGCCGCTTTGCCCGTGGTGAAAAAACTGCAGGCGCGCACTGCTTCAAGTCGGACGCGCGGACTTTCGTCCTTCACCTGCGCTTCCAATAACGCGAGCGGATCGCTCACGCGGTCTCGCCAATAGCAGAGCACGCGGGTCGCGGCAGCGCGCGCGTGAAAATCGGGCGAGCGCAACATTTTTTTGAGCAATGCTTCGTCCACCACGTTATGCCATTGATGCACCCACAGCGCTTCGAGCAAATGATGTTCGTAAGCCTTGTCATTTTTATCCAGCGACGCCGCCCATTTTTTGGTCGCGGCAATCACTTTTGCGGAATCGTGTTTTCCAAGTTCAATTTTTGCGCGAGTGCGAACGTCGTTCTCCGGGGATTTGAGCGCGTCGAGTAATGCCCCAATTTTTTGTCCATCAATTTTCACAGGCTTGAGCAACGGACGGCCTTCGTAAGTGATGCGATAGATTCTGCCGTGGGACTTATCGCGATTCGGATCGCGGATATGATGTTGCATGTGGCCGATGAGCGGCTTCGCCCAATCCGCAAAATAAATCGAACCATCCGGCGCGACGCTTACCGCCGATGGACGGAAATTTGGATCATCCGAACTCACTAGATTTTCTTTGATCGTTTCGCCTTTCAAAGCAGAACCTTCCTCGCTCATTTTCACGCGGTAAATTCCTTGAAAGCCGATAACATTGAGGTTTAGAAAGTTTCCCTGGAATTCTTCTGGGAAATGTCGGCTCGAAAGAATGCCTGTCCCCGGACAAGGTCGCGAAGGCCGTTCCCAAAATTGGTTCATCGTCGGATGTTTCGCCGGATAATCCAGATGACCGCTGAACGCAGGGCCAAAATAACTGCTGTTCATAGTCGCGTCCGTGATGATGTCGGTTCCCCAATAATCAAAAACGCGCCCATGCGGATTGGCGAAACCGTAGGGAACATAACGCTCAAACTTAAAGGTGCGCGGCTCAAAACGATAAATGCAGGCGTCTTCGTTTCGCACGGGTCCGAGCGCGGTTTCAACTTGCGTGCGATGAAAAACCCCGTCGCTGAGATAGGTCGCGCCACCGGGATCGAGCACCATCGAGTTCGCGGTATGATGTGAATCTGCGGAATCCATCCCCATCAAAACGCGTTCTTTCCAATCCGCTTTGCCATCGCCATCCGTGTCGCGCACGAACCACAAATCCGGCGCTTGCATCACGAGCACGCCATCTTTGTAAAACTGAAAACCCGT
>JBDSYB010000313.1:0-15990 GCA_039925885.1 Verrucomicrobiota bacterium | reverse complement strand
TGGCGTTCCATGCGCCGGAAAGTGAAGTGCCGCCGCCGTCGTCCGCGCCTTGATTTTCCGCGCGCAAAACAAAATTCGACCGCATGACTTCCGCCGCGCCAGGGTTCTTAAAATGCGTGATCGGTCCTCCAAAACTCGTGGTGCCGTTGTTGTTATTAGTCATGTCGTAAGTGGACATGTAGGCAAGGAATGGTTTCCCATGCAGAGGAGAATTTGTTTGCGCATGGGTTCCCCTGACCTCCCACATTTTGAAATAGGCAGTGAAACAATTTCGTCGCTCGTCCCACATGACATGAATGATGTCCGAAGGAACGTGCCAGGTGATCAATGGATATTCCAACCACGCAATGCCGTCGGGCGAAAACGAAACGAACTCGCCGTCGTAAGTGAACCGCACGCCGAGATAGCGCCGGTGCGACGGCGTTTCAGGACGCGGATCGCGCGCGATGGAGCGGGTGCCTTTTTGCGGATTCTCACCCAACGGCAAAAGATTTTTGGCGACCGCGCCCTCAAATTTTTCAATGCCGAGATCTGGCTTCGTCCAGTGCAGCGCATCTTTCGAAGTGGCATAACCCCAGCGATAAAAATTCCCGGCGTAATCGTAAGTGATATACCACATCCGAAATTCGCCGGTCTTTTCATCCTGCATGAGCCGGTTGCCCCAAAGGTAAGGCCCGACACCTTCCCATTTTTCTGAACGCTGCAACACCGGATTCGACGGATGCTTTTGCGCAGGAAAAAATTTCTGAGTGAGATTTTTAGTGCGGGCCACAGTCGGCTCGCCTAAAAGCAACACCGTTTGATCCGAACCAGGCGTGAGTGTGGCCGTGCGGTTGTCAGAACTTTTTTCCTTCGAAAAAACTGCTGCTGGAAAACCCAACAAAAGTATCAGCAACGAGAGAACGTATTTGTTTTTCATATAATTTTTGACGGAACGAATAGGTCGAGCGGCTTCATCGTAAAGGAATTTTTATCACGCCGTAAGCGGGAATGTTGGTCAACCCAATCGCAGTGACGCCCGCTTCCGTGGACAACGATAGGGTTTGCGCGCCCGCGCCGGGAATTAAAAACTGAGCGCGCATGTCGGCGGCACGAAATATTTCCGGCAAACGCAACGTCACGGGTTTGTCTGCGGGTTGGTGACGAACTAAATGCAACAGCAAGGATTTTTCTTTTTGATACGCGACGATTTCGATTCCTGCGTCAGGAGCGATCTGAAATGAAGCGGGCTGCGTGAGTTGGAGCGCAGTTGTTGCAAATTCACCAGACTCAGGCGCGACGACTTTTCCACGGCCAATGGAAATTATTTTCTTCGGCGCATTTTTCAAATCGAGAGCGCGCCACAGAGAAGAATCAGTTCGCTTGCGTCCTAATTCATCGTAGGTGCCAGTGTCTGCGGCGGCGATCAATGTTCCGCCTTTGCGAACCCACTTCGCCAACACTCGCGCACTTTCATCGTTGAGGCTGGCGGCGGTTTCCACGGTGAGAAAGCGAAAAGGACGAAGTTCTTTTGCGGAAAGTTTTGCGTCGCGCAAACCGATGACCGGCGTCCCGGCATTTTGCAAAGCGGACAAGTGCGGCGGAATCAGCGGACGTTTCAAAACATTGCGCGAGTTGGGAGAAATGAGCGTGGCCACGCCCGCCCAACTTTCGCCCGTGAAAAATTCCTGATGCGTTGCGTGCCAGCCGAGCAGTCGCGACATTTCTTTCCGTGCGGTGGCATCGGTCGGTCCAAGATCAAAACCATCCACGATCCACGGACGCGCCGCGTGCGCGAGCGTCGCGGCAATCATCGGACTGATCGTGGTTGCGGGCAGCAACGCGGTGTAATCGTCCGGTTTGGAAAATGTGCCGATGTAATTCCAGAGCGGACGGCCCGCCGCCAGCGCGTGACCGCGCACCATTTTTTCGGAAATTTGCCGCGAGTTCAGTCCGACGGTTTCCGACAACAAAACGTCTTCGCGCTCATATTGAAAATCCGTTCCTAACATTCCAGTCTCAAAAAGAAACTGCGTGTTGGCGAAGAACATGATTTTGGGATTTACCTGCCGCAATCGCGCACGGAAGGATTCGTTGACCTCCGCCCAAACGCGATTGCGCCAGTGCATCCAGAGCGAAAACAACGGGCCAGCTTCGGTGGGAATCGGCAATTTATCTGGCGCAACTCCGAACAGCCGTTTCGTTTTCTTCACACCAAAACGACAGCCCACATATTCGCGAAACGCCTTTTTGCAGGAATCGCAATGACACGTCCACCCGCCTTCTGCGAAAAAAAACTGATTGTTGTCGAGCATGATTCCATCCGCGCGATATTCCTTCGCGATGCGCACCGCGCGAGTCAACGCCGCATCGCGTGCGCCCGTGTTGGGACACAACCACGGCACGCCCCAAACCATGACCGGATTTCCTTTTGGATCGCGTTGCAACCAATCGGGATGTTCGCGCTTGATTTTTTCGCTCATGAAATCGGGCGACAATCCCAACGCCATGACCGACGTGTAAAGAATCAGCCGATAACCTGCCGCGCGATACGCTGCCACGCCCGCGCGAAATTGTTCGTCCGTGAGACTGTGCGCGACGCGGTCTTTCAAATCGGGAGAAACATTGTGTGCGTCCGTCGGCAAAACGATGATGGCGTTGAACCCAAAATCCTGTTTCAACCGCGCCGGACGGTCGCCCGGATTTGCCAGCGCGACGAATTGGGAAAGTGCGTAAGGCTGGAGAATATTTGCTTCGCGCAACCACGTTGCAGAATTTGGCGGCGATGCGGGCAACGGCAAATCGCGCGGGAGCGATTCCACTGGAACTCCGAAAGTAACCGAGTCATTTAACAGCAAAGCTAGAACGAAAACGCAACGCGGAGAAAAAAAAGACTTTATAACGAAGCTAATCATCGTAAAAAAAAATCGCTGGTTAGTGATGGCTAATTTCAACGAAGCGACAATTCATGCCGGTGAAAACCAGTTCAATGTTTCCGTCGATCACCGGCAAAATTTTGCCCGTCAAAGCGTCTCGCGCCTGGAATGCGTTTTTCTTCAAACCAAGTTTGCGCCAATCCAATTGTAGATGGGCCGTGACTGGCTTTCGTTCCAGATGGCTGACGATGAGAAGTGCTTTTCCCTTTCGCGTCCATGCGCTGACTTTGATCGAATCAATGTTGGCGCCCGCCACCGGTTCCAGCCAGTAAGGTTTCCACTTCGCGTCAGGAACGCCGAAGCGATCCATTGCGCGCCAGATCGGCGTGACTTTGGAAAGGCTTTGCGGATAGGGACGCACTTCAACGCCATGCAACCACGCGAGCGCAATGGCTTCGTCGAAAGTGAACGGACGATTTTCGTAGCAAAGAAATTCCGCGTCGAGTCCCTGCGCGTAGCCCATGAATTCCGTGCGGAAGGCGTGCAACGGCACTTCAAATTTTTCCGCAGCGGTGTGCGACTCGAATTGTTCTCCGTTCCAAACACTGTCGCAAAACGCCAGCGTCGGCAGGGTGAAGTTGGATGACATATGCGCGTCGAGAATGGCGTCGGGCTTGCGGCGATGCACCGTGTCCGCGATGCGACGCATTAAATTACGCGCCGCCAGCATTGGATAAATTCCGTGGAGATTTCCTTGCGCATCTTTCCAACCGCAACCGTGCGTTTGATTCTGGCAAGTCCAGGCGTAGCTCGTGCCGTCGAAATAAAGTCCGTCCACATCGAAATCGCTGAACAATTTTTCCGTGCCAGCGACGAGCCAATCCGTCCAACCGCTCTTCGGACACGTGGCGTCGAAACCGCGCATTTCCGGTTTGTAACCCGGGTCCCACGGAATCAATGGCAACACCGACCACTCATCGTGTTTGCCTTGCAACTCCGGCGCAGTGCGGGCGACGCCATATCCGACATACACGAGCAAACGCATTTTGCGCTGATGACACGCAGCGATGAGTTGGCGCAGTTGACCAGCATCGGCGGGAACCATCTGCCCAAAATATTTTGTCCAATCATCGTGAATGACGACCGTCTTCACGCCGCCATCGCGCAACGTGTCGAGTTCGCAGCGACCATCCGCGCCGGGTTGCGCGGAAGTGTAATGAATGTTGTGCAGAATGCGCGCGTTCGCCCGCCACGCAAACGACACCGGTTTCACGGGACTCGATTGCAATCCGAAACGAAAAGTTATTGGCGCACTGATAACTTCTTCATGGTCGAGCCATGTCGTTTTGAAGGAAACAATTTCGCCGTGTATTTCCACGCTCAAAGCTTTGGCCGGTTCGTTCAACTGCCAGCCCGCATCGGATTCCGCGCACCATCCGAGTCCGCGCTCCTCGTCGCCCATCCAAACGTATGGCTTCAATGTGCCGCTCCATTTTCCGCCGAGTTCTGGTAAACCTTGCGAAACGTTCGACCAGCTAAACTCCGCCGAATGAAAATAACGCGCCGTCTTCGCGATGCGTGGAATTTCAAGTCCGAGCGAGCGCAGCTTCACCGGATGTTTCGGCGTGAACTGAATTTCGTACCAACAAAAGCCATCGCAATCGGCGGTCATTTTACTGCTGAAGGAAAAGTCCGTAGATTCGCCGTCCCATTTCCAAACGGCGGAGTCGGCGTTGCGCGAAACAACTTTCGCCTTGCCTTTCATTGCCGAAAAAATATCCGGCTCGCTGAAAATTCTCACGGGAGATGCGAGCAAAGATTTTTCCGCTGCGATGATTTGTGTCGGCAAAAGAAAATCGCCCAACGTTGTCGTGCGTCCCAAACAACGAAACTCCTTCGTCGTGGCTTTAACCGGCGTAAACGGTTTTGGCGGCGCGCTGGCACACACGCTGGCCGCGCTGGTGATTAACAAAGCCATCGGCGCGACAGTTTTTAAACGAGAAAATAAAGTCATAATCATTTAATCAAAGTCGAAACGCGTTGGGAACAAGAGAATAAATTTGCGTGTTGTTTTTTTATGCGCCATGACTGAAACGGAAAGTTCTTCTTCAAACAGCGCAGGTTTCCAACCTGCTGTATCGCTGATTTCTAATCCGGCAGGTCATCGCCATTCAAGATGCGCTGGCAAATCCGGCGTCAGCGGGTTGAAAATCTGCACTACGACTCTAATGCAAATCCGGGTTGAACGCCTCTGATTTATCGGATGGACGCTCAAAAAATCCTCCGCACGAATTTGCTTTGAGGCTGGCAAAGCATTGCTCCCGCTCCTCGGGGAAGAGGGGGAGGTAAGGGCGAGCCAACTTCTGACTGCTTCGTTCATCAGGTTAAAGTGGCTGGAAAAACACTCAGGAAATTTGATGCGTCTCCCTTGTTAGAAATCAGCGCGGCGCTTACGGCAATTGCAGCAGGAAGAAACTTTCCACCGCCGATTTTTAAATTGCCCAAGGTTGAGACGGCGTTGGTCGGCGCGCTGCCGAGCAGATTTATATTTGCCCAACCGCTGCCAAGCATCTCCACGTTATTTCCGAGAAATGTGTCGCCCGTAGAATTATTGCGGACGTTGAATTCCGAATAGCCGCCCGAAGCCGGAGCGGGCGCTACCAAGCCCATC
This sequence comes from Verrucomicrobiota bacterium, assembly GCA_039925885.1. Classification (GTDB taxonomy): domain Bacteria; phylum Verrucomicrobiota; class Verrucomicrobiia; order Limisphaerales; family CANJXF01; genus CANJXF01. The sequence continues at coordinate 10,464 of JBDSYB010000313.1, read as the reverse complement.
GAAGGGAAAACGAATTTAGGCGCTGTCATCAAAATATCGATTCAAACTTGAACGAAATTTCCAGTTCCAAATTCCGAAGTCAAAAAAAACGCCCTGATCTTTCTGATGATCTCTTGGGCAATTATGACCCCATTTCACTCGTCTGTTTTAACCCGCACCACGAACGTTTTGATTTCGAACGGGTGCAAATCGAAACGCAATGTGTTGTTTGCAACTTTCAATTTCGCACCGAGGTCTTCCATCAGGTTAGCTTCGTTGGCGGAAATAATTTTCGCGTTGAGTTTAATTTCCGCGCCGTCCGTCGCGTGTCCGTCGGTTTCATAAACGCGGATGATTGTTGCGTCATCTTTGCCGGGTTTGAAAGCGGAGAGCATTACGTTTGGTTTTGAAATTTCGATCAGTCCCCAATTTTTTGGGAGCGTTCCGGCGTGCGACTCAACTTTTTGGACGACGAGCGGGTTGTTAAATTCCATTCCCGCGCGTGACACGTTCGCTTCGCGCCAATCGCCGGCGTGCGGCATCAGTGCGTAATTGAAAGTGAGTTCCTTTCCAAGCGCAAAGCCGGAGTCGGTGGATTGCGCTTCATAACCGCCGCCGATGCCATACCAATTTATATGCGTCGCGCGCATGAGCGAGAGCATCATCGTGCCGTCGGCAATGTTGTTGCCCGGTTGTCCGCGATTCAGCAATGCGACACCGCGTTTTTCATCGCTGTAATCAATCCAGTTTTGCGCGGGAAATTCCTGCGCGTTCGGCCGTTCAATCGCGCCGAAAGGAATTTCCTGAAAGTTTTTTCCATTCGTAATGGCGGTCGGAACGAGCATCCGATAACGCACGTGTTGTTCGTTGTTCAAAATTTTTGTCACGAATTCAACACGCGGAATTCCGTCGTAGATGCGGGCGATGGTGGTGAAACGATTTGTGCCGAGCGGATGTTGAACCACCAATTCGGAAAAGACGGGGCCGCGATTCAACGTGCTGTTTGTGGCGCGTTCGTCGGTGCTGAAGGTGGCCTGTCCTGGTTGGGGAACGGGCAGCGGGCGCGTCATCATCACGCTGCCATCGCCCAGACTTTGATAAAGTTCCCAGAAATCGCCGACATCCTTTTCGCGCGCGACGACATTGGCGGGACTTTTCAACGCCTGCCAATCACCCGCCTTGACGAGAAGATTAGTGAGTGCGCCCGTGCCAGGGTCGAACCCGGCGCGATAGAAACTATTTTCCAAAACATTGCCGCCATTGGTATCGATGACACTTGCCTTGGGAGTGCCGCCGTTCTGCCGGGCGACGACGCGATAAACCGAATGGCCGAGCGCCGGAATATCCCGCGCGACAAAAGCAAATTTGACCCGGCGAAATCCGCCGTCCTTGTAATGATTTGCTTCAGTGAGTTGGCTGGGAACAATTTTTCCCGTCGGGTCAATCACATCGAAATCCTTGACGCCGCCTTCGGAAAATCCGACATCGCCGCGCGCCACGTCAGTCCGCGTCCAGCCGAGAGTGTTAAACACCGTCAACGCAACGCCTTCGCCGCGCGTGTCAATGTGCGCCACAATTTTGTCCAATCCCATTGCCATCAATTCCTCCGCGAGACGGCGCGAAAATTCGTAGCTGCGAATCGTGTCGTCGTAAACTTTGTCCGTCATTACGCCCGAAGCCAAATCATGCGTGACGTTGAAAAGGGACGGCTCCCATGCGCGCCACAACCCAGCCTCGTCGTTGGTCGCACCCAGCCAATTCGCCACCGCGCCGAATTTTTCCGCCGTCATCAAGCGTCGTTCCATGTTGCGCATCCAATGTTTCAGTTCGATGCGACTGCTGTAAATTCCCTGGAAAACGGGATTCCGTTCGCCGGTGATGACGGGGATGTTCGTGCGCTTCGCAACTACTTTCTCGTAGTCGGTTGGCACGGCAATGCGCATCGTGAACGGCTGATTGGTTTGTTTATTGAACAGATAAACCGACATCGGAATGTGAAGTTCCGGTTCACACACATCAACTCCCGCCATGCCGACGCGGTCCGCGCCCGGAGGTGAAAACGGCGCGAGCTGATTGAAACGTTGCGTCATAAAAGCAGTGAACCCCGGTAAATCCGACGGCGACCCGTAAAAAGGTCCGTAGCTATACGGCAGAAAAAACGCGGGAATTTTTGTTCCATCAAGTCCTTGCCAGATAAAATCCGAAGGCGTTTTCGGACGAGCGTTGTCATCGCGATTTTCCGCTCCGCGCCAGAACCAAAACGAATTGTATCCGGCGAGTTTGAGGACTTGGGGAATTTGGGCGTGATTTCCAAACGTATCGAGCAGCCAGCCAACTTTCACGTCCACGCCCAACTCTTCACGGCAATAACCTTTTGAATAAAGGATTTGGCGCACAAACGATTCGCCCGACGGCATGTTCACGTCGGGCATGACATCCAGACCGCAGACAATTTCCAAACGGCCTTCCTTGACGAACTTGCGAAACGCCGCGGCTTCTTCGGGATAACGTTCGAGAAACGGTTTGAAATACGCGACCTGGTCGAGCGTGAAACGATACTCGGGATTTTCCTTGAGCAAACGCAACGCGGTCAAAATGTCGGGCAAACCAATCTCCAAATATTCTTCGCGCGTTTTAAAAACCGCGCCTTCCCAATGCGTGTGCGGAAGAAACCAGAGAGTGGGTTTGTTGGTCGCCGTCTGCGCGCTGACGGCTTGGGCATTGGCTCGCTCGCCGCTTATCTGCGCGAACAGGCACAGGCTCGTTAACACAAAGGCCAATCGGATTTTATTATTCATAAATTTTTTTCTAAGTCTAGGAGCGCAGGCGTCTCGCCTGCGCGTTTCATTTTTTTCAATCGTCTTCAATTTGAAACCTCTGCAAAACAACTGAGATCGCCGAAGCGCGGAGCATTGCTCTGCGTTCCGTTGTTCGCGGCTTTGACAAAGTTTTCCGTTCATCGACACGCAGGCGGGACGCCTGCGCTCCGCTGATTGCGCTCCTATTATTCAATTCCCAACCGCTTTTGAATCTCCTCCAGCGGCACGCCTTTTGTTTCCGGGACGAATAATTTCACCCAGACAAGTTGAAGCACCATCATGCCGCAAAAAAACAGAAAGACGTATCCGGGCGGAAACGCCGAAACCATCCTTGGAAAAAACGTCGTCACCAGCGCCGCCATGATCCAATGCGTGGAGCTGCCCAGTGTCTGGCCTTCGGCGCGATGGCGATTCGGAAAAATTTCAGCAATGAACACCCAGATCACCGTGCCTTGCCCGACGGCGTGAGACGCGATGAAGGCGAAAATGCAAATCGGCACGATGCTAAAATGTTCCATAAAAAACGCCCACGACACCAATCCCAGCGAAACGATGTAACCAATTGCTCCAACAATCAGCAACGTGCGTCGGCCTAAACGGTCAATGAGCCCAAGGCCAACAAAAGTGAAGACTAGCAGCGTGACGCCAACGCCGACGGATTGGAGCAGCGCGGTTTTTTCTCCCAAGCCGGTCATTTCAAAAATGCGCGGGGCGAAGTAGAGCATGGCGTTGATGCCAGAGAGTTGGTTGAAGACGGCGAGTAAAATCGCGAGCATGATCGGAACGCGTAACTGCCGAGTCCAGAATCGCGCCGCAGTTTTTTGTTCCGAAGATGCGGCCATGATTTCGTCGGCTTCGGCTTCGATTTTTTCCAGTGACGCTTCGGGCTTGATGAGTTGAAGCACTTTAATTCCAGCGGCGCGATCTCGTTTTCGTCCCAGCAACCAGCGCGGACTTTCAGGAATTCCAAAACAAAGAAGCGTATAAATCGCGGCGGGAAACGCCTCGACGCCGAGCATCCAGCGCCAGGCGTTTTCACCAATGCTGACGAGAAGGGCGTTGGACATAAATGCCACGAGAATGCCGAACACGATGTTGAATTGAAACATGCCCGCGAGTCGTCCGCGGTAGGCGGCGGGCGCGATTTCGGCAATGTAGAGTGGCGCGGCAATCGTCGAGACGCCGACACCCAGCCCGCCGATGAAACGGGCGATGCAGAACGAATAATAATCCGTCGCCAGCCCGGACCACACCGCCGAAACGAAATAGAGGATTCCAATCCAAAGCAACGTGGGCCGTCGGCCAAAACGATCCGTGGGCCATCCACCCAGCATCGCGCCCAGTATCGTTCCGTAAAGCGCTGCAGCCATCGCCACGCCGTGCATCCCGGCGCTGAGATTCCAGAGCGCCTGAATCTTTTGCTCCGCGCCGGAAATAACTACTGTGTCGAAGCCGAATAAAAAACCAGCAAGCGCGGAGACGATGGACCAATAAAGGATTCGAGCTTTCATGTTTTGATGGGAGCGCAGTCTTTAGGAGCGCAGGCGTCCCGCCTGCGAGTGGTTGAATCGGACAAAATAGAAACACGCATGCGGGACGCCTGCGCTCCTATCTCGCCAAGAAATTCCAACGCCAACAGCACATTCACAGATTTACCGCTTTGAGAAATCAGCCGGACAGATTGTTTATCTGAAGCTGGTAAAATTTTCGCCACGCGGTCAAACCGGGAAGGAATCGCTGCGACTGCCATGATGTAGTTCACCACCAACGGTTTTTTTGTTTGCAAGTGATGACACGTCTGCGCGCCATTGGTCGTGAGCGAATTTCTTTTTGCAGATTCCGCGAGGCCGTAATGAAAATAGGAAGTCACTTCTTCCAATCCTATCACGTTGATGTGGCGACGATTCCACGGTGCGTAACGTCGCCCGCCATTGGACATCCACAAAATCGTCTGCCGCAACACGCGCGGATCTTTGAGCGCAAACCAGACGTAACCCTTTGTCGGAAATGTTACCGCTGTCCAAGCGAGTGGCTGACGGATGTCCGCCTCCAATAAAACCAGATCGTCAAAACCGCGACGTGCGGGATAAATGCTCAAGTCTGTCCAATCGCCATTTTGCGTTGGAACTTTTTCCAACGAGCGGAAGACCGATCCGCTTTTCAAAAAAGAGCGACCGAGGTCGGCGGAATTTTCCAATGGCAACGGAGCAACGTGTCCGCGCAGAAAACGGCTGGTCGAGAGACGACCGCTCCCGGCGGCGGTAGGAAATTGCAACATCGCGTGATGACCGAGGCTCATCGCGCCTTTCATGTTCGTGATGATGTGGCGTTGATAAACCGCCGTGTGACCTGCGCGCAGAAAAATGTGTTTATCGACGCGACCGGAGCGAACCTTGGTCTTGAGGCTTAAATGCAAATTGTCCGCGCCGATGGATTCGCATTTCCATTTTGCATTCGCCGTCTCGCCATGCGGCAGATGATGTTCGCCCTTGAACGCGGTTTCGTTTCCGCCAAAAGGCATGGCAAAAAAATCACCCTGCAACACTTTGAGCACAGCCGGTAAATTTTTGGGAATTTTCTCTTCCGCCCACGGTGCGATGGCGAATGGCTGAATTTTTTTTTTCCTAATCCGAAATGTTATCGGACCGAGGTGTCCACCAGTTTCAGTGACGCAGGCTTCCACTTCCCGCGTCGCAATGCGCCACGAGGATTGGCCGAATTTTTTCTGGAGCGAGTTAGCCATCACAGTGTCAGATCAATCACACCCAAAAGACCGTCTGGTAGGGCGCGTCACTCCGTGCGCGCCGGGCATGACTGGCAACGAACGGCGCGCACAGAGTGACGCGCCCTACCAGCCAACGGCAATGATATGAACTTGATATCAGATCAGGTGATTCAGGTGAGTTGCAGAATCTCTTGGTTGATAAAAATATTATTTTCATCGGTGTTCATTATTGCGAAACCATTCGCCGCGCTGCTTCGATAATCCGAGGCACGTCGGGACGATAAGCATTTTCCAAAACCGGTGTGAACGGCACTGGCACATCCGGTGAAGCGACTCGCACGACTGATGCTTGAAGAAATTCTCCGCAATGTTCCATGATCCCGGCGGCAATTTCCGCGCTCACGCCGCCAGTCTTCGGCCCTTCCTCGACGATGATGACGCGCCCGGTTTTCTTTACCGATGCGCCGATGGTTTCGTAGTCAATTGGTGAGAGACTGCGCACGTCGATGACTTCGGCTTGAATGCCTTCGGCGGCGAGTTGCTCGGCGGCGGCTTGCGCAAAATGTGCCATCAACAACCATCCGAGAATCGTCACGTCCTTGCCTTCGCGTCTGACGACCGCCTTGTCCAACGGCACGATGTAATCATCTTCAGGAATTTCGCTCGTCGCGTCCACCGCGCCTGGTTCAGCGCGCGCGCCTTTCGATCCGTAAAGCAATTTGTGTTCAAAGATCAGCACCGGATTATCGTCGCGTATTGCCGCTTTCAAAATTCCTTTTGCGTCGTAAGCGTTCGAGACGGCGACGACTTTCAGACCCGGAACACCAGTGAAATAACGCTCCATGCTTTGGGCGTGTTGCGAACCGCGGCCCGTCGCGCCAATCGGCGCGCGCATGACGAGCGGCACTTTGCAATCGCCGCCGGACATGTAACGCATCTTCGCGGCGTTGTTGATGATCTGGTCGCTGGCGAGAAAAAGAAAATCGCCATATTGAACGTCGGCAATGGGCCGCATTCCCATCATGGCTGCGCCAACCGCCACGCCAAAAAAACCGAGTTCGGCGATGGGCGTATCAATCATCCGGTCGGGAAATTTCTTTTCCAATCCCAACGTCACCGTGAACGCGCCGCCCCATCCGCCGGGCACGGCGATGTCTTCTCCAATGCAAAACACGGTTGAGTCACGTTCCATTTCTTCCGCGATTCCGTCGCGCAGGGCTTCAGCAATTCCTTGTCGTTTCATAAATTTTTATAGGAGCGCAGGCGTCTCGCCTGCGTGTTTCTTTTTTTCGTATCTCTTTTTCAACTCATCGACTCGCAGGCGAGACGCCTGCGCTCCTATGATTTAAATTACCCGGTCGTTTCCTCCATCCACGGGCACCTGCGCGCCCGTGGTTTTGGCAAAGAGCGAGCCGCACATTTCCGCCGCCAATTCCGCCACGTCGCGGCTCTGCACTTCGACCTTCAACACATTGTTGGTTTTATATTCCGCAACGGAAAGGCCGTAAGCTTTGGCGCGCGATTGCAGCACGTCTTCCGTCCACAGCCCGGTGTCGAACACGGCGTTTGGATGAATGGAGTTGATGCGAATCCGATCCTTGCCCCACTCGAGAGCTGTCACTCGCGCCAACTGATTCATCGCGGCTTTCGAGGCTGAGTAAGCCGCCGCGCCCGGTCCGGGTGCGGGCACATTCTTCGAGCCGATCACCACGACGCGCCCGCCGCGCAAAGCGCATTTCAATAACGGATGCGCCGCCTGCAACAGTGCCAGGTTGGCGTCGAGATTAATTCCCATCACGCGTCGCCAGACATCCATGCTGAGATTTTCGATGTTGCAACCTTTGGGAAAAATTCCCGCGTTCAGGATCAACATGTCGAGGCCGCCAAAACGGAGAACGGTTTTCTCCAACACGTCGCGAAGATTTTCCGCGCTGGTGATGTCGCAAACTAAACCGAGAAAATCTGCCCGTTTATGCAGCGTGGTGACGGAAGAATTCAGGTCGATTCCAACCACGCACGCGCCGCGTTTGAGCAATGACTCCACGCACGCCTTGCCGATGCCGGACGCTGCTCCCGTCACCAACGCGATCTCACCTTGGAATGGAGGTGCGCTGGAAGTTTTGCGCAGTTTCATCTGTTCCAGTTCCCAATATTCGACATCAAAAATGTGGTGCGCGGGCAACGCTTCCCAGCCGCCGAGCAACTCTGCGCGTTCGATCACATCCATCGTGTGTTCGTAAATATCGCTGACAATCGCGGCGTCTTTGGCGGTGCGGCCCACGGAAATTCTTCCCAGTTCAGCATCCAAAATAACGCGGGGCGCGGCATCCAGAATCGTCAGAGGTTGCTTGGCTTTAGGCGCAAGCTCCTTGAAATACTCAGCGTAGGCGGCGGCGTAATTTTTCACATCGCGACCGACGAGCGGCAGTCGTTTGGTGCGAATGACATGGTCGGGTGTCGCCGGACCTTGTTGGGAAATTTTTGGCAAAATTTTCCGGCTCACAAATGAGAGACTGCGTTCGTCCCGGTGCGTCGAGAGAACGACGGGCGCTCCCAGCTCGTTGCTGACGTCGCGACGCAATTGCACCAGATCGAGTGAAAAAGAATTTTTTCCTGAAGCAGAGGAAACTTGGAGCGGTATCTGCCAGGCTTTTTGGTCGCGCAAATAATCTTCCGCCTTTCGAACGAGAGTTATCATTCGCTCGTAGGATTCCCGCGCGTTTTCGCCAAAGGAAAAAAGGCCGTGATGTTCCAGCGCCATGCCGACGGTTTGTCCAGGTCGATGTTCCTTCGGAAAAATTTCCGCGCAGAGTCGGGCGAGGTCGAAACCGGGCATCACGTAAGGAATATAAACCACCGAATCTCCGTAGATTTTTCGCAAACGCTCCAATCCATTTGCGGTGTTCGAGATGGAAATAAAAGAGTCGGCGTGGGTGTGATCCACATATCTGTAAGGCAGCAACGCATGAAGAATCGTCTCGACGGACGGCGCTGGCGCGGAGGCGGTTTTCATGTGCGTGAGCAGTTCGTTGCTCATCTGCAAGTCGGTCATCGTTTTCAACGCCGCGAGCTTGAGAAGATGCGACATCTGCACGGGAGCGAAACCGCCAGCCTCAATCGTTTCCAAATCCCAGCCGCTGCCTTTCACATAAAGCAGTTCTTCATCCTCACCTAAAATATTTTTCTCCCGGATTTTTACCGACGTATTTCCGCCACCATGCAGAACCAAAGATTTGTCGCGCCCAAGCAGACGCGACGTATAGACGCGCAAAGCCAAATCATTTTTGAACTGACCGGCCTCTTCGTCATTCCATAAACTTTTTATCGGTTGCTGGTTCATAGGGGAATTGGATCAGGATTTAACGCAATGACGCGGAGACGCAGCGGGATTGGAGCGCAGGCGTCTCGCTTGCGTGTTTCTATTTTCAATTCGCTCGCACAATTCATCAACTCGCAGGCGGGACGCCTGCGCTCTTTGTCGTTGCATCTTCGCGTCATGTCTCATGCAAACACGTCGGTTAAAAGATCAGCCGTGGTCGGTTGCGGTGCTTTTTGCGCTTGCGCAACGGCGGCAGTGATTTCTGCATCGACCTTCGCTTTGATCGCGGCGAGTTCGCTCGCGGTCGCAATTTGATTTTCGGTCAGCACTTTGGCGAAGCGGTCGATGGGATCCTGAATGAACCATTGTTCGCGTTCATCCTTGCCTTGATAATGGCAGGGATCGCGTCGCGAATGTCCGGTGCGCCGGTAGGTGAGCAGTTCCAGCAAAACAGGGCCGCTGCCGTCGCGACATTCGGCCACGGCTTTTTGCGTCGCTTCGAAAACAGCGAGCACATCGTTCCCGTCCACCGTCTCGCCGCGAAATCCGTAGCTGGCGGCGCGATCGGAAATTTTCGTGTTGATCATCACCTTGTCCACCCGAGTCGAAGCGCCGTAGAGATTGTTTTCGCAGACGAACACCACCGGCAATTTCCAGATCGCAGCCATGTTCACACCCTCGTGAAATGCACCTTCCGCCACCGCGCCGTCGCCGAAGAAACACGCCGCCACCCGTTTCGACTTTTGCATCTTGAACGCGAGCGCCATGCCGGCCGCCAATGGAATTCCACCGCCCACGATGGCGATGGAGGGAACCATTCCTTTGCTCATGTTGCCCATGTGCATCGAGCCGCCCTTGCCTTTGCAGCAGCCGGTGCTCGCGCCGAATAATTCGTCCAACATTTCCTGCGCGCTCAATCCCTTGGCGAGCGCGTGACCGTGACCGCGAAAAGTCGAGGTGATAAAATCATCCGCGTTCAGCGCCGCGCACACGCCGGTGGCGGTGGCTTCCTGGCCCTGGCATTGATGAATCGTGCCGGGCATCGTTCCTTCCAAAAATAAAAACTTCACCCGCTCCTCAAATTCGCGGATGAGCACCAACTTTTCGTAAAGGCCCAAAAGGAAACCACTCTTGTAATTCGTGGAGTCACCGGAGTTTTTTTTGATATTAACGGTCTTCATAATTTTTCAATCTCGGTCACCAGCGCGCCCAGAAAATCAGCTGCGTATTTTCCACTCACAATTCGATGATCCACCGACAAGGTTAGGTTCACGCGCTGTTCCACTGCGAAGCCTTCGCCGCGCGCCACCACGACTGGATGAATTTTACCTATGGCGAGAATCGCCGCTTCTGGCGGATTGATGATGGCGGTAAAGGTTTCGACGTTTGCACTGCCGAGATTGGTGATGGTGAGCAAGCCCGGCTGGTTCTTGCGGCTGCCCGGTTCGTTGCGTCGCAGCGCATCCGCCGCAGCGCGGATCTCCCGGGAAATCTCTTCGACGGTTTTTTGCGAAGCCTTCTCCACTGGCACAACATACAAGTCACCCTCAATGTCCGCCGCGACACCTATCGCCGTGGTGTTCGCTGGCAGCAGAGTGTCGTTTTCAAAACGGTAAGTCAGT
>JBDSYB010000312.1:0-11953 GCA_039925885.1 Verrucomicrobiota bacterium | reverse complement strand
GCCGAGGAATTTCAAAAAGTCGTTGGTGCCACGCAGGAAAAAGAAGCGCGCGTTTTGCAGGCGGAAGGTTATCGCGCGCGAGTGCTGCCTTTGGCGGAAGCGGAAGCCCACAAAAAAATCAGCATCGCGGAGAGCGAGCGATTGCGCAAAGTGGCGTCGGCGGTGGCGCGTGGCGCGCAATTTACAAATCAAATTACGGCGTTCACGGCCTCGCCGCGCGTTTATCCCGAGCGACTGTTGCTTCAGACCTTTGCCCGGGCCAGCGCGGGTGCGCGTAAGTACATCGTCGGGCCGACCAATGCGCAAGTTCTGCAGTTGAATCTTGAAGAAAAAATTCGACCCGACTTGCTTGATGTGACCGTGCCTCCACCTAAATAATTTATGAATCGAAATTATCTCACTTTAACCGTTGGAATTTTGCTCGTGCTGATTTTTGGCGCGCTGCTCTTCACCTTTCAGGTTCGCCACACAGAAGTCGCGCTCGTTACCACGTTTGGCAAACCGACTCGCGATTATAACACCGACCCCAACAAACCGGAGCCAGGGTTAAAATGGAAATTGCCGTGGCCGATTCAAAAGGTGCAAAAGTTCGACAAACGCATTCAGAATTTTGAAGATAAATTCAGCGAAACACAAACGGGTGATGGTAAAAATATATTAATAAATGTTTACGTCGGATGGACGATCACCAATCCAAAATTGTTCCGCGAACGCTTTGATGGATCGGTGCCGCGTGCTGAACAAATTTTGGGAGGGATCATCAACGATTCAAAAAATACAGTCGTCGGCAAGCATCCGTTTTCGCATTTCATTTCCACCGATCCCAAAGAATTAAAGTTCGCGCAAATGGAAGAGGAAATTAGTGGTCGCATCAAGGACGCCGCGCAAGAGCAGTATGGAATCCGTATTAATTTTTTGGGCATCAAAAAATTGGGTTTGCCGGAAAATATCACGCAAAAAGTTTTTGATCGAATGAAGGAGGAACGCGGTCGCGTCGTCGCCGGAATCAAGGCGCAAGGCGAAGCGGAAGCGCAAAAAATCATCAGCACCGCAGACACGGAACGCGCGAAAATCTTGTCCGAGGCCGATGGAAAGGCGCGCGAGATTCGCGGCAAAGGAGAAGCCGAAGCAGCAAAGGCGTATGAAATTTTTGAAAAAAATCCAACCCTCGCGATTTTGTTGCTTAAGGCCGAGGCGCTGGAAGAATCGTTGAAGGAACGATCCACCTTGATTCTCGATCAACGCACTCCGCCCTTTGATTTGCTCGACGGACAAAATAAATTGCAAGCTCCAGCTACCAAAAACCCATGAGCGAGCCGCACGAACATCACGATCACAGCCACGAGCACGAACCTCCCGCGCCCGCATCGACACCGCTGGAGGACGCAGGTTCGCAGGCGCTTTCCGAAGCATTGCGCAGCAGTTTCAACATCGTAAAGTTGATCATGGTGGTGCTGGTCATCGTTTTTCTTGGCTCAGGAATTTTTACCGTTCCAGCAAACCAGAAAGCAGTTCTTTTGCACTTTGGAAAACCTTCCGCGACTGGCAAGGAACAATTGCTCGGCCCGGGTTTGCATTGGTCCTGGCCATACCCGATTGATGAAAAAGTTTTTATTCCCATCAGCGAAATCCAAACAGTCACCTCAATGGCCGGGTGGTATTTTATGAATGCTGACGGCACGGAATCGCAGCCAGGCATGTCGCTCAATCCTGCGGCCGATGGCTACACCATGACGGCTGATGGAAATATTATTCATGCGCGAGTGACGTTGAATTATCGCATCACCGATCCCATCAGCTACACGCTGAATTTTGAAGATGCCAAAGAAGTTGTGACCAACGCCCTCGACAACGCAGTCATTGCGGCTTCTGCGCAATTCACGGTGGACAACGCCGTGCGTCTGGATCGCGGTGCATTTAAGGATCGCATTGTTCAATTGTTCGCACGTTCCGTTGATCAGCAGCAACTGGGCATCGTCGTCGAATCGAGCAAATTGGAATCCATTCCGCCGCGCCAGGTGAACGACGCTTTCAACGCCGTGACCGCTGCCGAACAGGAAAGCAGCACGACGAACAACGCCGCCCGCAGCGCCGCGCAAACGATGTTGAGCGCCGCGTTGAGCGAATCCAATTCCATCGTTAACACAGCAGTGAGTTATCGCAGCACATTGCTCACGCGCATCAATGCCGACGCCGCCAGTTTTCAGGCCAGCCTTCCGGCTTTTGAAAGAAATCCCCAACTCTACACCGACCGTTTGTTGGCGGAAACGTGGAGCCGCGTTCTTGCCAATGCCCAAGATAAAAATTTAATGATTGACCGAAAAAATGGAAACTCGCGCGAACTCAGGATACAATTGAATCGCGAGCCGGAATCCAACGAATACAAGGAGCGACGCCAGAAACAAAAAACGGAACAAACTCCGGCTCCTCCAAAATAATATGCAAGTCACCTCTTTACTCAGTGGCAAAGAACCTCACGACCACAACCACGCGCACGACGAAGGCTGTGCCGATTGCGGTCACGACCACTCGCACACACCAGTGCGCCTGCAGCAAACGGTCCTTGGTCTGGTTTTTATCGTAAACTCATTTGTGGTGGATTGGATTTCCGGCAAAGGCAGCACCGTGGCGGATTTCAGTGCGATGCTCGGCGCAATTATTCTGGGCTATCCAATTGTGTGGACGGCTTTGAAAGATTTGCGCCGGGGCGTTCTCAGTACCAATGAACTGGTGGCACTCGCCGTCATCGCAGCATTCTCGTCGGGCAATTATAAAGAGGCCGGGATCGTCGCTTTTTTCATGTTGCTTGGAGAAATTATTGAAACGCGAACCGCAGCCGGAGCGCGAGCTTCAATCGAATCGCTCATCAAATTAACACCGGCGAAAGCGCGGCGAATTACGGCCAGTGGTGAAGAAGAAGTCGCCACGAAAGATTTGGCCATCGGCGATGTCATCCGCGTTCGCCCCGGCGACAACGTGGCGGCCGACGGTGTGATCGTGAACGGCCAAGGCTCATTCAACCAGGCGAACATCACCGGCGAATCGTTGCCCGTGGATAAAAAAACAGGCGACGATGTATTCGCTGGAACACAAAACCTCACTGGTGTTTTGGAAATTAAAGTCAGTCGCGCAGGTGAGGACACCACGTTGGGAAAAGTGCGCGAACTCATTTTGGCCGCAGAAAAAACCAAGCTGCCCATCATGCGCATCGTTGATCAATACATGGGCTTTTACACGCCGCTCATTCTTCTCGTCGCGGCGTTGGTTTGGGCGTTTACTCCGAATTCTGTGCCGTTTGAAGAAAGGCTGCAACGCGTGATTGCAGTGTGCGTGGTGGGTTGCCCGTGCGCCTTCATTCTCGCAACGCCGACCGCGATGGTCGCCGCGCTTTCTGCAGCGGCGCGTCTAGGAATTTTAATCAAAAACGTCGCAGACATTGAACTCGCTGCGAAAATTAACGCCTTCGTGTTCGACAAAACCGGAACGCTCACAACTGGAAAACTGGCGGTCAGCCGCCTTGCGCCATTGGGCGAAACGGCTCCGGCTGAATTATTGCGCGTCGCTGCGTCTGCCGAAAAATACAGCAATCACCCCACTGCAAAAGCGCTCGCGCAATTGGCTGGTGAAGCAGGCGTGCCGTTGCCTGAGCCAACGAATTTTTCTGAAACTGCCGGACGCGGAATCAAAGCAGAAGTTGACGGAAGCGCAGTAGTGATTGGCCGCGCTCAATGGTTGCAAGACAACGGAATCACAGACGATTTCACGCACTCGGTTGATTTAAAAGAGGCCGAGGGATTTAGTCTAATTTACGTCGCGCGCAACGGGAAATGCATCGGCTGGGTTGGTTTACAGGATGAAACGCGCCATGAAGCGGGCGAATCCTTGACCCAATTGAAACAAGCTGGCGTGCGCCGAATCGCCATGGTCAGTGGAGATCGCCAGCCCGTCGCAGCCCGCGTCGCGCGTGAAATCGGTTGCGAAGAAGTCGTCGCTGAATGTTTGCCCCAAAACAAAGTGGAATTTGTGCGGGAAATGAAAGCCAAAGGCTATCGCGTCGCGGTCGTTGGCGATGGTGTCAATGACGCTCCAGCGCTCGCGGCGGGAGACATTGGAATTGCGATGGGTGCAGCCGGAAGCGAGGTCGCCATTCACAGCGCAACGATCGCGTTGATGAATAATGATCTTCGCCGTCTGCCGTTTCTCGTAAAACTTTCGCGCCAAACTCGCGCCGTGATTAACCAGAATTTTTTGCTCGGCGTTTTATTCGTCATCGGCGGTTTGGTTCTCGCTGCATTTGGTTACATCAATCCGATTGTCGCCGCGATTTTGCACGTGGTCGGTTCGCTGATTGTAGTTTTCAACAGCTTCCGTTTGGTGCGACAAGGGGAAGAATTGGAACCGTATCAATCCATTCCGATCTCAGAAGTTCCGACTGGCAAATCCCCGGGCGGAACGACGGACCTCGCACCGGTTCTGACCTGAGTTTTATTCGAGCTGAACCGTGACAGTTGAAAGAATAATTGCGCAAATCAGGGAACTCGAACCGAAAGAGGTCGAGAAGCTTGCCGCATTTTTTCGCGAAGCTGAACGGCGCAAGCGCGGGATCAAATATATTCGCAACGACGCGAGGTTCCGGCGAATCGTTGACGAAATCTTTGAAAAAAACGCTTCTCTATTTTGCAAGCTGGCTAAGTGGGAGCGAGAAAACGAGCCAGTTAAGAAATGAAAGTCCGCGAACTTTTGCGTGTGATTCACGATGACGGCTGGTTCTTGGCTCGAACGCGCGGAAGCCATCGGCAATTAAACATTCAAACAAACGCGGTTTGGTAACGGTTGCCGGAAAACCGGGTGATGATATTGCGCTGGGGACGCTGAACAGCATTTTGAAACAATCAAGACTTAAATGAAAAAATATCTCGTTGTGATCGAAGAAACATCCACCGGCTATTCGGCTTACTCGCCGGATTTGTCAGGTTGCATCGCCACAGGGAAAACGCGCAAGCAAGTTGAAAAAAACATGCAGGAAGCAATGGAATTTCATATCGACGGCTTAAAGCTGGAAGGCTGTGAAATTCCCAACCCGCACGTTTATTCCACTTATTGCGAGATCGCTGCTTAAATTTTCTATGACCACTTTGGAAACTCCAGACTCCGCAATCCGCGATCCTCAATCTGCGGAAAACGTCATCGTCGTTCGCGGCCTCACCAAAGTTTTCAAAGATTTTTGGGGGCGGCCGAAAGCGCGCGCGGTGGATAATGTCGATTTTGAAGTGCGACGTGGAGAAGTTTTCGGGCTGCTTGGGCCGAATGGTTCTGGCAAATCGACGACGGTAAAAATGTTGCTGGGTCTTTTGTATCCGACGAAGGGACACATCGAAGTTTTCGGACACTCACCGCGTCATGTTAAGACGAAAGCGCGCATCGGTTATTTGCCGGAAGAATCGTATCTCTACCGTTATTTGAATTCGCGCGAGACGATAAATTTTTTCGGCAACTTGTTCGATTTACCTGCGGCGGATCGTAAAAATCGTTCCGAGCAATTGCTGGAAATGGTTGGACTGAACCAGGTGCGAACGCGGGTCGTCGGAGAATTTTCCAAAGGCATGCAGCGGCGGATCGGTTTGGCTCAGGCGCTGATCAACGATCCTGATCTAATTATTCTCGATGAACCAACGGCTGGACTCGATCCGATTGGTTGTCGGGAGGTGAAAGATTTGATTCTCGCTCTAGCGCGTCGCGGCAAAACCGTGATTCTCAGCAGCCATTTGCTGGCGGATGTCGAAGATGTTTGTGACCGCGTGGTGATTTATTACGGTGGAAAAATTCAAGCGATGGGCACCCTCAAGGAATTGCTGGCCACACCCGATGCTGTTCGCATCACCACGCCTCCCCTCCCGCGCGAAACAATGGAGCGTGTTTTAGAAATCATTCGCGGCGACGTCGCGGCGGACAAAGTGCAGGTCGATAATCCGACACAAAATCTGGAAAGCTATTTTCTGAACGTCGTGGAAAAAGCAAAACAAGATTCAGCAGAAACTTCCGGCGCAACTTCCGGCGCGCGCGTGGCGGAATATTTGCGCGGCGACGGCGAAGCAAAACCTTCCACCGAAAAAATTCTGGAACGATTCGCCGCGCCCGTGGTTTCCGCAGAAAAATCAGCAACAGTGCAGGTCACCACTCCAAATCCATCCGAAGCGCTTGCCGCAAAAAAGCTGGAGTCTTTCATCAAGCCAGCCGAACCGGCGGTTGAGAAAAAAGCGCCCACTCCCGAACCGGAAAAACCGGCCGACCTCAGCAAGGCAAACGAAAAACTCTCCTCGCTCTTGGGCAAACCGCCCCAGAAATGATGCGCGAAATAGTCAATGAATCCTTCGTAAATTCTCTGTGCAACGATTACTCGCCATCGCTTGGTTAACGTGGAAAGCCGCGCTGCGCTATCGGCTGTTCTGGGTCTTGGCGGCGTTGCTCGTGGGCGCGGTGGTCGGCTTGCCACTCTTGATCAAGGACGACGGCACGGCTCGCGGTTTCACGCAAATTTTAATGACTTACACGTTGAGTGCGATCACGGCACTGCTCGGCATTGCAACACTCTGGCTGGCGTGCGGCACGCTCGCGCGCGACATTGAGGAAGCGCAAATCCAACTGGTCGTCGTGAAGCCAATTGCGCGCTGGCAAATCTGGATCGGCAAATGGCTCGGACTTATTTCGCTCAACGCGGTCTTGCTCGCGTTGGCGGGCGGCAGTGTTTTCTTTTTGTTGCAATGGCGGGCCAACCGATTGTCGCCACAGGAACAAAAAATTTTGCGCAACGAAGTCCTGGTGGCGCGGGCCGGAGTCAAAGAGGTTTTGCCGGATATAAATGAAGTTGTTGAAAAGGAATTGCAACGGCGGTTGCAAAGCAGCTCGGTGAACGCCACAAATATCCCGGCCATTCGCAAGCAGATTCAGGAACAAATCAAAGCGGGCATTCAGTCGGTCAGGGCAGGGGGTTATCGGCCCTGGAAAATTCAACTGGGTCGCGCGAAAGATTCGTTGCGAGACCAACCGCTGTTTTTACGCGTGAAATTTTTTACACCTCAGAGCGGTTCGTCGGCCACTTTTATCGGGCTGTGGCAAGTGGGCAACCCTGACACCAAAAATTTCTGGCGTTCCGAACCGATGAGCTTATCCGCCGAAACGTTTCATGAATTTGCTGTGCCCGCGAATCTTTTTGATTCGAAGGGTGAATTGGACATTGTGTTTGTGAATCCAAATGAAACGACATTGCTATTTCCCCTTGAGGACGGGCTGGAGGTTTTATATCGCGAAGGAACTTTTGCGCTCAATTTTGTGCGTGGGTTGGGAATTATTTTTTGCTGGCTCGCATTGCTCGCGACGCTCGGTCTGGCGACGGCGAGTTTGTTGTCGTTTCCTGTAGCCGCTTTTGTATCGCTGGCGGTTTTAGTAATGGCTCTTTCCAGTGGAACCCTCAGCAGCGTCGTGCAGGAAGGAACTCTCCTAGGCGTGAATCACGAAAGCGGCGCGGCCGAAGCAAGTTCTCTTTTGGACACGATTTTTATTCCATTTTTCAAAGCCGCGTTGAAAGTGATCAATCTGGTTCAAGGCTTTTCGCCGATTGATTCTCTGAGCACCGGGCGCAGCATTACCTGGACACAACTCGGAACCGCTGTCGCCCAAATTGTGTTGTTGCTGGGAGGAATCATGTCTGTCATTGGGATTATTCTTTTTCACCGGCGGGAACTCGGTGCGGCTCAAAGCAATTCGTAATGAATTTTTCCCGCACAAAATTTTACAAACCAATGCTGATCGCTCTGGCGTGCGCGTTTTTCTTTGGGGTGTTTCATGTGCAACGGGCCATGAACCGCGACCGGGAAGTTCTCGGCCTGACGCGCATGCCGCCTTTGGAAAACGCACCGCCCGTGCTGGCCTTCACCACGGTTGCTTTGGGAGGTTTCCGTGGTTTGCTGGCCAACGCCCTTTGGATTCGCGCCAACGATTTGCAGGAGAACGATAAATTTTTCGAGATGGTTCAATTGTCAGATTGGATCACAAAACTTGAGCCGCATTTCGTGCAAGTCTGGCTCTTTCAGGGCTGGAACATGTCCTACAATATTTCAGTTAAATTTAGTGACCCCGCTGATCGCTGGCGCTGGGTGCAACGCGCCATTGCTTTATATCGCGATGAGGCTCTTCGCTACAATCCAGACGAACCCTTGCTCTATCGCGAATTATCTTGGGTTTATCAGCACAAGATGGGCAACAACCTCGATGATGCGCAAAATTTTTACAAAAAAGAATGGGCCGATGAAATGCAAAAACTTTTCGGCGGGAAACCGAACTTCGCAGAATTAATTTCCCCGCAAACTCCCGAGCAAAAGACGCGCGCCAAAACTTTGGTGGAAAAATATAAAATGGATCCTGGTTTATTAAAAGAGGTGGATGAGCTTTACGGTCCGCTCGAGTGGCGTTTGCCGGAAGCGCACGCGATTTATTGGGCGGAGTTGGGTCGGCGCAAATCCAAGAAGGAAGACGAACAAACATTGCGTCGTTCGATTTATCAATCTTTGCAAATGGCCTTCGTGCGAGGCGGATTCACCGAAAACAAAATTGATAAAACTTTCACGCTCGGCCCGAATCTTGATCTCCTGCCGAGGGTAAATGGCGCTTATGAACGGCTGATGGATGAAGACCCGACGCAAAAGGAAAACATGAAAACGGGACACAGGAATTTTCTGTTCAATGCGGTCTATTTTCTTTACACGGCCAATCGGCAAAAAGAGGCGCGCTACTGGTTCGATTATCTCGGGCAAAAATATCCCCAGTCGGTTTTGGATAAAAACCATAAGAAACTTTCGCTCGAAGAATTTGCGATTGAACAAGCCATGGGCGACGTGGGAGAAACCGACCGCAATAAAACAACGCAGTTGATCCTCGGCGCCTTAAATCATTCTTACGACGCGCTCGCCCAGGACGAAGACGATTTGGCGGCGAATTATGCGGCGATGGCGCAAAAGATCTGGAATCGTTACCAGAGCGAAGTGAAGGGTTCAGAAATTCGGACGGGGCTTGATTCAATGGAAAAACTTAAAACCGTTGTTCGCGACCAAGTGTTTGATTCCGAGCGTGGTTTTTCGCAGGAAATGCAAGCGAGGTTGCGAACGAAGCTCGGTATTTCAGCGCCTACCAATGCTCCTGCGGACGCAATCAAAAAATAGCAGACTCCTGTTAGCCGACGCGGAACTGCGGTTCCTGCTCAGATTTTCTGTCGCGAAAGTAGGGTAAATTCCTCAGCATTTTTCGAGCACAGCCCACCAGGTTGGGCCGGAAGTTTGCAGCGTGGGGAGGCGGATGTAGTCCCGCAGAATAATCATTTCGGATTTGCTGAAGCCGGGGCTGCAGTGCCGCCGTGTCCAAAGTTTTTCCGAGCAAGTGCGAAAAGTCTTTTGTGTTCCGGGCACGACTGCGGAGTCGCTGTAAGTGTTTGAAAAAAAGATACCCGCCAAGAAGTATCAGGATGCCCAACCTGACGATGATTTCGGAAGTTCTCATCCCGTATAATCTCCTCTCAATAGTCTGATTCCGCTCCCTGCTCAACCTACCCGGAACGAAATCCGCGTGATCAAATCTTTACCAAAACTGGTTTGGAGTAGTTGTAAAATTTCCTTACGGCGATAACGCACGATTTCATCCAGCCAGACGCTGCTGTCCACCGTGACGAAAAGTGTTCCTTTGTTGATCCCGGTCGGTTTGGCGTGCGCGACGAGGTTGGGATCAATCAAATGGTTCCAAACTTTCAAAATTTCGCTTTCAGATTGGCGGCGGTCGATGCGCAAGTCTGAAAGGATTCGCGGCATGACATCGGAGACGGCGCGGGCGGACCGTTTGCGAGCGGTTTGTTCGCCGGACAAATCAATCCCGCGCCACTCGGCCAGAACGCGTTGTTGGGCGCTTGGTTTGCGCGGGCCGCGTTTAAAATTTGTGAAAAACGGTTGCACTTGATTGGCAAAGCTCCGGGAAATAAATCATGCTTTATGCTTTTCATCCAGCACGAGAACGCCGTGCGGCGGCAGATCGTAAGTGCCGGTGAAAGTTCGCTCGGTCAGAAAATCATGCATCGGTTTATAGAATTGAATTCGCACGGGAGAATTCTGATGGTTGAGTAAAAAATAAATTCGCGTGTCGGCGCTTTGTCTCATGCTGACCTCGACCGCGTCCGGCACTTTTAACATCGGCTGCATCCCCACCATCTGCCGCAACCACGCCACCAGATCGTAATAAAAAGGCTGTTGGCTCATCGTGCCAAGGTAAACCGCTTTGCCCGCGCCAAAATTGTTCATCGTCATGGCGGGGCGCCCCGCGTAAAAATCTTTCGTGTAAGTGGCAATGACTTGACAGCCTTTTGGCTCGATCAAATCACACCACAGTTTGGCAGTGTGGACGTGGTTGCTGTGAAATCCGCCTTTGAATGTCAGATGATTTTCATCTTCTGGCGGAATCGGGTCAAACTCCGTGACCTCCATACCGAACAGATCCGTTAAATCGTGCGGAAACCCGGAGTCGGGCGCGATGTAATGTTCGTCCACCATGCCGCTGTTGAACGTGCCGACGAGCGTGCCGCCATTGTGAACGTAGAGCTTGAGCGCGTCCGCTTCCCCGCCAGCCAGCATGTGGAGTGACGGCGCAAAAACAATTTTATATTTGGATAAATCCTCAGTGGGTCGGCAAAAATCCACGTTGATATTTCGGTCGTGCAGGGCGGTGTGGAAGAGCTGGAGATGCTCGCGTTGTTTGAAAAATTTATTGGGTTTGCGCGGAAATTCCAACGCCCATTCGTTTTCATGGCTGAATAAAATGCAGGTCTCCGCGACGACTTTTGTTCCTTTGAGAATGGGCGAGAGCAATTGCATTTCGGTCCCGATCTGACTGATCTCTTTGTAGATTCGATTTTCGCCGCGTCCGTCATGGGTGAGCACGCCGCCGTAGAATTGTTCAGAACCGATGCGCGGTTGCCGCCAGAAAAAGTAAAGCACGCCGTCCGCCCCGCGTGAAATTAATTGAAAAGTAAACAGGCGAACCACTCCTGGTCGCACCAGCGAATTGACATCCTGCCAATTGACATGTCCGGCTCGTTGCTCGATAACCCAGAAATTTTCACCCTCACCTGGAATTTTGATCCCTGTTTTTTTCAACGAGCGTAGCAGATCGATTTCGCAAGCGTTCTCGGCTGACTTGGTTTTGATGGTGGCGTTGCTGTTGACGCCGACGAAATCCAGATTTTCTGCGACATCGAACAAATCCAAATGTTGCGTGAAAGCCCGCAGGTTTGTGGTGACGGGTTTTTCGGGCGTCAATTCGTGGAGCAAATCCGATTGCATCCGGACATACGCGACGATGGTGTCGCTGCAAAAACGCCGCCAATCCAGGATCAAGGCGGGGTTATGAACGGCGGGCGCGTTCATCGGCATCGGCACATGACTCCAATCGCTGACATTCTGGCTCCAAAAACAAGTGCCCATCATTTCGTTAAGACGCTGGACAGTTTGATATTTTGCCTGAAGCCACGCATGCCAATCATGCCGTGTCTGTTCGTTGAATGCGCCGTGCTGGCTGTAACCGGCAATGTTGTTGTCAATTTGCCAGGCAATGAGTTGGGGATGTTTGCCAACGGCGGCGGCCAGGGCGCGAATTATTTTTTTGGAATAATCCCAAAACAAATCGCAGTTCAGGCAAACGGTCTGACGGGTGCCTTCAAAAAAAGGATGCCCTTTGTCGTCGAGTGGCAAAATACCGGGATGCTTTTTCGCGAGCCAGATGGGAGGCGCTGCGGTGGGGGTGGCGAGGACAATTTCTATTCCACTTTCGCCCATGACATTCATGACGCGTTCCATCCAGCCGAAGTTAAATTTCCCTTCCTCCGGTTCGCAAATACCCCAGGAAAATTCGCCCATGCGCA
>JBDSYB010000311.1:0-15895 GCA_039925885.1 Verrucomicrobiota bacterium | reverse complement strand
CGGAATCGTGGCAGCGCGAAACGAAAGAGTTGGGACAGGTCGCAACGCCTGAGCCGATTGCGGTTTTGATGGCGAAATGGGTGATGTCCGCCAAGCCTCGCACTGTGCTTGATCCGGCGGCGGGCTTGGGAGGATTGCTGTCGGCGTGCCGTCAATTCAACCAGCGCGTCGAATTGGTTGGCGCGGAACGCGACACGGAAACCTTGCAGCGTGCAAAGACATCTGCACCGAGGGGCACGAAGTTGATTTTGGCGGATTATCTCAAGTCAGACGCTGGCCTTTTCGATGGCATCATTGCCAATCCCCCTTACGTGAAGGCGCAAAGGCTCGATTACTCGGAAAATGATTGGCGCTATTTCGAGGAATGTTTCGGCACGCCGCTGGATCGGCTCACGAATCTTTACGCGCTGTTCCTGCTCAAGATTTGGGAAGACCTCGCGGCGCATGGACGCGCCGCCGTGATTCTGCCAGCAGAATTTCTCAACGCGAATTTCGGTGAGGAAATCAAAGAGCGATTGCTGAAGGTGATTCGACCTGTGGCAGTCGCGGTATTCGCCCCATCATTAAACGTTTTCGCCGATTCCCTCACCACGAGCGCCATCGTGTTTCTCGAAAAAGGCCGCGCACCCGAAGCGCCTGTTTTTGCCAAGCGAATCGAATCCGTCGAGGAAGCGGAGTGCTTCGTGGACAAGTTGCTGGCGGGAACAATTCATCGCGCGAGTAACGGCTGCATCAATCTGGCGACGCTGAACCCGCGAGATAAATGGCTTAACGTAATGTTCAACAAACCATCCTCTGGCGATTTCCTACCATTTCCGAAGCGCGTTGGTGATTATTTCAAGTGCAGTCGAGGGATTGCGACTGGAGCGAACAATTTTTTTTGCCTGAGTCGCTCGGCGTTGCGAGAGCATGGGTTGACGGACACCCACGTTGAGCCGTGCATCACCAAGGCGACTGATGCTGACGGAATGGTTTTCACTTGCGAGAAAATGGATGCCCTGGCGGCTCGTGATCGGCGGTGTTTCCTGCTCAATCCTTCACGCAACGGCCAGAGCCTGACTCGCTACCTTGAAATAGGTGAGCAGCAGGGAATTCCGCAGCGGCATTTGCCAAGTCATCGTCCTGTCTGGTATTTGCCGGAGAACCGCGCAGTGGCGGACATTTGGGTGGCGGTGTTTTCGCGGGAGTCCGTGAAATTTATTTTGAATGCTTCGGGCGCGAAGAACTTAACTTGCTTCCATGGTCTTTACGCTAAACCCAATTGCGAAACGTTGCCGCCATTGATGACATTATTTCTCAACAGTTCGGGAGGGCGACGCGCGTTTTCCCAAGTGAACCGTTTTTATGGCGACGGCTTGAACAAGCTCGAACCGAAAGACGTGGAAGACATGCCTTGCCCGGTGATGCCTGAGTTGAGTCGTGCCGAGGTCAATGAATTAATCCGAAAGCTGGCGCAGTTGGAGAAATTGCCGGTGAACGAGAAGACTTCGGCAATTGACGAACTAGCAATTGATTACCTCAACACTAACTCCCGCCCAAAAGAACTTTCTTCATCGCAGCAGCGTTGATTTCAAATCCGCCGCCTTGCGGAACAACGTACGCGTCGTGTCTGCCAAGTGCCGTGACGCGATGCTCGGCTGCGAATGTCGGGATTGAAGTCGCTTTTCCAACCTGAGTTCCACGCGTGATTGGGATCATGATGGTTGCTTTCTCCTGGCTCTTTTCCGGCTTCTCGATGACGAAGCCTGCACCGTTCGCGATGATGCTGAAAATGTCGAGAAAGTTGATGGCGAAGACGGAATCAAAGAAAACCTGGCAATACGTTTCTGGCACACCGCAACGTTCCAACCAGCGATACACAATAACCAGATCCTCGACTTTGACCGTGAAGCTTGGCGTCTCACGACCGGCGACCTTGCCTGCTTCGCGCTGGCGTTGGCGCACAGCCATATAAGTTAACGCTTCGAATTTGCTGGAACGCACTTCGATAGCCGCGATGGCTTTTTTGAGGAACGGTTCACATTCGGAATGAGTTCTTGTGGAGAGATCAACAGCCATAGACGCCTTCGCAGGAAACAAAAGCAAATCCGGGCGTTTGCCAAATTGGCGCGTTCCCTCCAGGCCGGCCAAATACGAAACCCTGAATTCAGGATGACCAGCGGCAATGCGGTTTGTGTCTCCATATTGGGCGACGGACCAATCTGGAAAGGCGCGAGTGAGCGCTTCGCTCAACATGCGTTCAGCCCAATCTCCCATTGCTCGGTTGGCGAGAAATTCTGAACGCGCATCGGTAGGCACCGTGGGTTTTCGCGTTGGAACTGTGCCTTCACCGCCAAAGGCAAGGTGTCGTTCTTCGATCCCCTTCGCCCGCAGAGTCGAAGCAACGCCATCCAGCGTTCCTTTGAGCCGCGCATGATATTCTTCCGAGTTCATCGCTTCTTCCCCTCGAAAGTGAAAAGTTCTCTGACTTCAACTTTTAGAATCCTGGCGAATTTTTCCAGTCCGGCAACAGAAGGCGCATTTATGCCACGCTCGACTAGGCTGATGAACTCGACTGAACAACCAACCTTTTCCGCGAGTTGCTCTTGCGTGAGCTTTCTGCCTTTGCGGAGGCTGGCGATTCGTTGGCCCAGTTTTTGTTGAAGCACGGAGTTTAACTACCAAATTGACATGGCAATCGCCACGCAGCTAAACTACGGCTTAAGAAAGACATGAACGCGTACGCTTTTACGAAAAGCGATCGTAGATGAAATACATGTGCCTCGCGCTTCGGGCGGAAAACGGTTAGCCTTTGAATGACAATGAAAACAATCAACGTCAGAGACATCGTGAACGATGACAGTGTGCTTGGCCGGTATCGCGGCGGCGAGTTGCGTCGGCTTGCGGTTGAGGCTTTGGAGAAAGAGCCGCGCGTTCGCTTCGATTTCGAGGGCATCGTGCTCATCACGCAGTCGGCGGCAGATGAGTTTGTCGGGCGATTGCGGCGCTATGACGAGCCATTGCTTGACCGAATTGCGTTCGCCAATTGCAGCGAGGACGTAAGCCACATGTTGCAATGGGCGATGGACAACGCATTTTCCGTGAGCGAACGGCAGGCAGCATTAGGATTGAACGATTGATTCAACTTCGCCGAGTTCACCGAGAATTTTTACGCGAGTTGAATTTGAAAAGTTTTGCCCAAGTTAAACCACGCTGGCGCGGCAATCTCGCACCGGAAGGTTCCGTGGCGAAAATCACCGGCAAAGAAGGTTTGCGTTTGGTGCCATGCTACCTATTTGCGTTCCATGCGTTCAATTGCGGCAACTTGAATTCGTATTAATTCGTGGTTGTAGCGGGATTGATTGAACGGACGGGCGGCTTGCTTTTGATGCAAATTCAACGTAGAAAACAGCCATGAGTGTGACCGGAAAAATTGTCAACGGCTCGGTTGTCTTGCCGCCGGGAACAAAACTCCCGGAAGGCGCGTCGGTTAAGATCGAAACCATCGTCACTGATGATCCGTTTCTCGCGGCGGTGGAGCGGCTCGCCAAGCCGCGTCCGCATCTGCCGAAGGATTACGCGCTCAACCGCGGCCACTATCTCCGTGGCGAACCGAAGAAATGACGACCGTCTTTGCCGACACGTTTTATTTTCTCGCGCTGCTTGATTCTCGCGAAGATCGTCACCCGCAAGCCGCCGAATTTTCCCGTGACCCGCAACTCCACCTCGTCACTACCGAATGGGTGCTGGCCGAGTTTGGCGACGCTTATTGTCACCCGAATGACCGCGCCGATTTCGTATCGCTCTACCGGTCTCTCCTCAATCATCCCCGCTTCAAGATCATCCCTGCTGAAACCCGTCTTTTTCAACGCGGCGTGGATTTTTGAGTCGCGGTTTGATTGAACGAACACGCGGATTGCGATTTAATCATTTGACCGAGTTCACTGAAAATTTTTACGCGAGTTGACTTTGAAAAGTTTTACCCAATTTCATCCACGTTGGCGCGGCAATCTCGCGCCGGAAGGTTCCTTGGCGAAAATCACCGGCAAAGAAGGATTGCGTTTTGAAGGCACGGCGCGCGTGTTCAATTCCGAGGAACTCGCGTTGCAGGAAATTCTCGACGGCGGAATCAAGGGGCGCGACATCGTGGTGATTCGTTACGAAGGGCCGAAAGGCGGACCCGGCATGCGCGAGATGCTCGGCCCGACCAGCGCCATCATGGGCAAAGGACTCGGCAAAGAAGTCGCGCTCATACACGGATTCGTCGTCGGGCATCACGCCCGAGGCATATCTCGGCGGCCGTCTCGCGCTCGTCCGCGACGGCGACAAAATCATCATCGACGCCGAGAAGCGCGAATTGATGTTGGGCATCACGCTCAAAGAAATGACCGCGCGCAAGAAAGTGTGGAAACCGTTACCGCCCCGTTACACCCGCGGCGTCCTGGCGAAATACGCCAGCCACGTCACCACCGCCTCACTCGGCGCAGTGACCGATGCGGATTTGAAGTTGTGATACGAAAGCGCAGCAAGAAGCCGAGACTTTCAATCGCCTTGGCCTCGTGTTAGAAAGAAACCATGAAGACGCTCGATGCCAGTCTCATTCAAATAGCCACACAAAAGCTGGCGGCGGAATTTCAGCCCGAGGAAATTTATTTGTTCGGTTCGCACGCCTGGGGCACACCCAATGAAGATAGCGACGTTGATCTCATGGTCATCGTGCCGGACAGCGATGAGCGCCCGATTCGACGCGACCAGCGCGCCCAGAAATGTCTTGGCCGGTTGCCCGTAGCCGCTGACGTGTTGGTGCGAACTCGTGGGGAAGTGAATCGTTACAAACATCTTCGCGCCTCTTTGTTTCACCAAGTCCTGAACCAGGGCCGAAAACTTTATGGATGAGGCCGACCTGGAACTGGTCAGGGACTGGCTGACTCGTGCGCATCAGGATTTGCGCGCGGCTCTCATTCTCGCTGCCGCCGAAGATGCGCCTTTGGATGTGGCTATTTACCATTGTCAGCAGGCTGGCGAAAAAGCGGTCAAAGCCTATTTGCAATGGCGGGATGAACCTTTCGCAAAAACCCACAACCTTCGCGCGCTGGTAATTCAAGCGGCAACCTTCGACAAAAAATTTGAGGCGTTTGAAAAACCTGCTGAAATTCTCACGCCTTATGTCTCGGCCTTTCGTTATCCCGGCGGCGGTTCGGATGAACCCATGCCGTCGCGCGAAGAATTTGACGAAGCCCTCCAGCACGCCCAAACGATTTACGATTTCGTGTTGAGCCTGCTTCCGATGGAGGCGCGCCCGTGAAAAAAGAACTGGCAGGAATGTTCGCATGAATGACACATCGCCAGAGATCGCCGAACTCGTTCGGCAAAAGCTGATGAGCCGCTCCGGTTCAGAACGCTTTGTCATGGGCACACAGATGTTCGATGCAGCGCGAGCGGTCGTTCTTGCTTCGCTGCCAACCGGACTTGCGCCGCAGGAATTAAAACGCCAACTCTTTCAACGGCTTTACGGGATCGCTGCGCCATTTTGAACACGAGTGAATACGCCAACCACGTCACCACCGCCTCACTCGGCGCAGTGACGGATGCGGATTTAAAGTTGTGATAATAAACGACAGAATCGGTAAGAACCTTGGAGGAAACTGTATATGGCTGAAGATGTAGAAAATCCGGAAGAACTCGAAATTCCCGAAGGTGAAGAATTCGAAAAACTGGCTGAGACATTACAAGATCGGTGCAAGGCCGCCAACATTCCGTTTTCAAAAGAAATAGACACTTCTGAAGAACTGGCCTTGCCTCGATTTGGTGGACAGGGAGTGAATGCATGAGACACGGGATTATTTAGTTGAGTTGATTTTCAAAGTCCACAGGTGATTTGTAATCGAGGGCGCTGTGGAGCCGCTCCCGGTTGTAAAAGATTTCGATCCACTCGAAGATCGCCGTGCGCGCTTCCTGGCGCGTGGCAAATTGGCGGCGATGAACCAGTTCGCGTTTCAAGCTGCTCCAAAAACTTTCCATGGCCGCGTTGTCGTAACAGTTGCCGCGCCGGCTCATGCTGGGAAGGATTCCGGCCTGCGTCAGCCTTTGGCGGTAAGCCTCGCTGGCGTATTGCACGCCGCGATCGGAGTGATGGACCAGTCCGCCAGCAGGTTTGCGGTGGGTCAACGCCATTTCCAGCGCGGCCAGCGGCAGGGTCGTGGCCAGCGTATCGCCCATCGCCCAACCGACGCAACGGCGCGTGCAACGATCCAGAACTCCCGCCACATAAAGCCAGCCTTCCTCGGTGTCGACGTAAGTGATGTCAGCCACCCACACCGCATCGCGGCGCAACGGCGCGATCTGGTTGCGCAAACGGTTGGGCGCGATGGGCAGGTCGTGATGGCTGTCGGTCAGGCTCACGCGATAACGGCGTTTGCTTTGGCTGCGCCAACCTTCTCCACGCATCAGGCGCGCGACCCGGTTTCGTCCGCAACGCTGCCCGCGTTTTCGCAGCCAGTGGCAAATGCGCGGGCTGCCGTAGGTCTCACGGCTTTTGGCAAAAGCTTCTGCGATGAGCGGCAAGAGCGTGCCGTTGGCCTGCGCCCGCAAGGAGGGCTGGCGGATCTTCCAGCCGTGATAACCGCTGCGTGAGACGTTCAACGTGTCGCACAGATCGGCAATGTCGTGTTGGTTTTCCATGGCTTTTATCCGCAGAAACCGCTGTCGGACGGTGCGGAGAGGATGCCCAAGGTTTTTTTTAGAATGTCGCGCTGTTGCACGGCGCGGTGCAGTTCTTTCTGCAAACGACGGTTCTCCGCCTGGAGAGCGTCCAGCGTGTGCGCCACCTGTCCCGCTGGCAGCGTTTTGAACTTTTGCTTCCACTTATGCAGGTTCTGCACGTTGATGCCTAGTTCCGCCGCAATGAAGGTCGCGGCTTTGCCGCTGACCATCCAGTGTTCCACGGCCGAACGTTTGAAGACCTCGTCGTATCGTTTGTATTTGATCGCTGTTTCGTTGTTCATGTGTTGGCTCCCTAGCTCACACATTTACACAACCCCTGTCCACCAAATCGAGGCAAGGCCACTATCACAATATCTAGCAGTGAGGGTCTGGCCAAAATTCTAAGCATCCCCTTCGAAAAATTTACCTTTATCGGGGACTATGATGCAATTTGCAGCTACGAAGATTCATTCATTGAAGCCCCCATTCGGTCAGTGGGTACACGAGGTCTTAGTGAGTTAAAACGCGTCTTTCAAAAGAAAGAGGAAATTGCAGATGAAATATCAGAAGATTCGACGCCATTGATTTCATTAAACGGTTCAGGAAGACAGGAAGGCGAAAAGATTGTGGTGGGGCCAGCATCGAAAGAATCGAATGTTCTTGCGAGATATAGCTTCATGGGTCGCCATACTTCATTACGATTGGAAGGATTCAAGGTTTCAACGCATGACGAAGCTCTGAACGTTTTAGAGAGCGTCTCTGGCTCTTTATTCCTGCAAATCGACTTAACCCATAATGTTCCATTGGGACTTTTCAAAAAACGAAAGCTTTTACGCCGTCTTAAACGAAATTTAATTCGAGATAAGACGTTAATCTTTCCAAGCTCCTCGTTCGATAAAGCGCCTCTATCCCTATATTTTTATGCGCGTTCCGCCGGTGGAATGCCGCTTCTACAGTTTTTGGCATATTACCAAACCATCGAATTTTATTTTCCAACTTTTTCCCGAGCCGACGCATTAAGGAAAATTCGAAATCTTCTAAAAGATCCAACTTTCCGACGAGACCGTGAAAGCGATCTTGCGCGGCTTTTGAGCACTACTCGCGCAGGTGGCCAATCAGGTTTTGGCGACGAACGTTCCCAACTTCGAGCTACAATCCTTGAATGCATCGACCCAAACGAGCTTCGGGGGTTTTTGGAAATGGATGCACAAGCGAAAGATTTCTTT
Source organism: Verrucomicrobiota bacterium (assembly GCA_039925885.1). GTDB lineage: Bacteria > Verrucomicrobiota > Verrucomicrobiia > Limisphaerales > CANJXF01 > CANJXF01. The sequence goes on along the minus strand of JBDSYB010000311.1, from coordinate 7,988 downwards.
AGCTCAAAAGCAAAGGGACTGACTGATCATAAGTTGCCGATTTCCAATCCAGAAACAGACCTTCGCAACGATGTTGCTGATCGAATTTACGATATCCGCTGCAAAGTAGTACACACAAAATCCGGCGCAAAGGAGGGAGAACTTGAGTTATTACTACCTTTTTCGAAAGAAGCCGGAATGCTTCAGTATGATATTGATCTGGTTCAGTTCATTGCGTCGAAAGTCCTGATTTCTGCGAGTTCTACGATAACTAACCAATAGCTTTCCGACGTATTCCTGAATACCAACGGAATTCTACCACTCAGCCCAAGGTGTAAGGCACGAGGGTTACAAAATTAATTTTGGCCAAACTTTTCCTGCGCGATTGAACTTGGGCAGCAGCGTGCAGATCAGTTCTTCCTCGCGGTGGCGCGCGGTGGCTTCGCTCGCGCAGACATCAAACTCGATGCGGCGGACTTCGTTGAGCAACCGGATGATCCGCCGGGGAAACCGTTCCGGATTAGACACACGATAGGCCGCGAGCCGCTTCTTCAAATTCTTCGCGCTCCCCACGTAAAGCACGCCCTCCCGCTCGCCGCACATGAGATACACGCCGGATTGCTCAGGCAATTGGTGAAAAAATTCTTTCCCAAACCGTTCGACGAGCGGTTTGGGCGGCGGAAAAAGCCAAAGTTGTCCAGCGGACATGGCCGAGAGCGTTGCACAGCGGAAAAGCGATGGCGAGCGGGATTCGCGTCCGAAGGGCATCAAAATCATGCCGGTTCCAGAAAAGGAAGAAACAAAAACGCTCAGCCCCAAGTTTGAGGTCTGCCCGGGTTGGCCGCCAAAACCACTCTTGGGCGACCCGAATAAAAATATTCAACTCTGAAAAATAGAAACCTTTGTCAATCCACGGCAATGCTCAACGGTGACTGTGAAGAACTTCAATTTTCACTCGAAAACCATTCTCGCTGCTTTTAATCTTGCAGCACAATCAGATGGCCCGAGAGATAACAAAATGTGATAACTGCGGCGTAGAGTCCGAGCAAAAGGACAGTTTTCAAGTCGTTCCGCGTTCTTTCAGCAAAAAATTCCGCACACTCTGTCCGGTCTGTTTTGCCAATAGCGATGACAAGGTTCACATTTTCTTTTTTTGGAGTTATGTCGCACTGCTGTTAATTGCCGTTTTTACGAACGTATTCTTTCCTTCAGTGTCTCTTGGGCCGTGGCTTCTGAACATAGCGATGTTTCAGTTTTTCGTATTCGTCGGCACTATCCTTCATGAGTTGGGACACGCCTATGTCGGGCGCCTGGTTGGCTTGCGAATCTTTGGAATTGAAATCGGGAAAGGTCGAGTCACGTCGGAGTTTATGTTGTGCGGATTACGCTGGCAATTCAGGAGCGTTCCGTTTGGTGGATGCGCCCATGGAACGGTTCGCGACACAAAGTGTTACAAATTAAAAGAAAGCCTTTTCATTTTAGGTGGTCCGTTTGCGAATGCGATGCTGATTCTCGTTTGCGTCTTGATATCTCCGCCCGGCGCGTCAGTAAATTCGGGTGCTTTTAAAGGGAGTGATCCCAATTTGATGTTTATTCTCAGCAACGCCTTGATATTGCTCTACACCCTCTGGCCAAAACGCTTCGACTCAGAGCATGGAAAAATTTCCAATGACATTCTCCTCCTCTGGGAAACGTTGCGTTGTTCCAAATCTTCCGTCAACCAAGCGCCTGCGCATTGGTATGTTTGCGAGGGCCAGGAAAGCCAAAAGGAGGGTCGTCCTAAGGAAGCAAGCAAATGGATTGAAGAAGGATTGAAACTGTTTCCGAATAATTACTACCTTGAATGGCTTCACGCATCCAACCTCACCGAATTAAAAAATTATAGGGAAGCCCGAAAGACTTATGTGCGGCTGCTGGGGCGATACAGTAAATCAGAGGAATTGAGGTTTACACTCTTCAACAACATCGCCTACACAGATATTCTTTCCGGAGACGCCAAACTTTTGGATGAAGCCGAAGTTTGTTCGCGTGTCGCTTTCGAAAAATGCCCATGGAATTGCTATTTCGTCGGCACGCGAGGAATCGTACTGATTGAGCTACAACAATACGACGAAGGATTAAAAATGCTTTACCGAGCAATAAAACAACATACTGAACGCCCGGCTCGGGCTTTAAATGCGTGTTACATCGCAATTGCCCAGGCACGTCGCGGCAAGTTGGGAGAAAGTCGCAACTTCTTCGCAATGGCGAAAAAATTGGATCCAAACTGTTCCTTGTTGGAAAGAGAGTTTAAGTATTAACGAAATTATGAAACGCACGTTTATTCTCCTTTTACTGATCGCCAGTTCGTTCTGTGTGCAGGCGCGGGCTGCTCAACGACCTAATATTTTAGTCATTCTGGCCGATGATCTCGGTTGGTCGGACATCGGTTGTTATGGCGGCGAGATCAAGACACCGAACATCGACGCGCTGGCCAGGGATGGATTGCGCCTCACCCAATTTTATAATTCTGCGCGCTGCTGTCCATCGCGCGCGTCCCTTCTGACCGGATTGCATCCGCATCAAGCGGGCGTGCCGGACATGACTGGCCCGCTCAATAACCAGTGCGTCACGATTCCCGAGGTGATCAAATCTGCTGGCTACAATTCCTACATGGTCGGCAAATGGCATCTCGGCAGAGTTGTGAACCCGGTGTTGCGCGGCTTCGATGAATTTTACGGAATGCTTGGCGGATTTAATTCGTGTTGGAAGGAAACTCCTTACTACACACGCCTGCCGCAGGGTCGCGCCAAACGCGACTACGCGACGAATAAATTTTATTCGACAGATGTTTTTGGCGACTACGCGATTGATTTTATTGACGAAGGAAACGGCGCGAAAAAACCGTGGTTTCTTTATCTCGCGTTCAACGCGCCGCATTTTCCATTGCACGCTTATGAAGCTGACATTAAAAAATACGAATCCATTTATCAGCAGGGTTGGGACAAAATTCGTGAGCAGCGGATGGCTCGTCTAAAAGAACTTGGGTTAGTTTCAAAAACTTTAGAACTCACGCCGCGCAGCAATATTCCGCTGAACAAGTTCAATGCTGAAACAGGTTGGGCGGACAAAGAGAATCCCGCTTGGGACACGTTGCCGGCGGATCGGCGCAAAGATCTGGCCCGGCGCATGGCGGTTTACGCGGCGATGGTGGATCGGTTGGATCAAAATATCGGGCGGGTTATGACGCACTTGAAAGAGACGGGTCAGTTTGAAAACACGTTTATATTTTTCCTGAGCGACAACGGCGCCTGTGCGGAATGGGACCCGTATGGTTTCGATCTCAGATCCAGCGCGACAAATATTTTGCACAAGGGTGACGATTTAAAAAACGTGGGAGGCCCGGAGAGTTACATCAGCTATGGCAGCGGTTGGGCGAATGCCTGCAATACTCCCTGGCGGCTTTACAAACACTATGGTCACGAAGGCGGTATCGCGACCCCGGCGATTATTCATTGGCCCGCCGGAATACAATCAAAAGGTCAACTCTCTACCCGCCCATCTTATCTGCCAGACATCATGGCAACTTGTCTGGAACTCGCGGACGCGAAATACCCGGACCAGTTTAACGGCAACAAAATTCTTCCACCAGAAGGGCAAAGTCTCGTCCCGTTGTTGAAAGGAAAAAAAGCGAAGCCGGAAATTATTTTTATGGAACACGAAGGCAATCGCGCTCTCCGCGATGGCAATTGGAAGCTGGTCGCGTTGTCCGGCAAACCCTGGGAACTTTACGACATGGAACTGGATCGCGTGGAAATGAATGATCTTTCTGTGAAATACCCAAAAAAAGTTAACGAGCTTTCTGCAAAGTGGGATGCTTGGGCGAAGCGCGCTGATGTTTTGCCGAAAAATCATTAAGCGACGTTCGATTAGTAGCGAACGTGACCCTGCGGCGTTCGACGTTTGTTTCGTCGCAGTGCGCCGAAACTTACCATTGCATCAAGAAAAAAGTTGAGAAACGTAACCAAGCACTCGATTGGTGATGAGCTACTTTTGGGCAAATGTTCCAAGAGAAAGAAATGGTTGTCTGGAAAATATGAAAACACGAATATTAGGAAAATCAGGCCTGGACGTTTCTGCGATTGGTCTGGGTTGCATGGGCATGTCAGACTTTTACGGAGAGCGTAACGAGAAGGAGTCAATTGCCACCATTCATCGTGCGATTGAGCGGGGCATCACTTTTTTCGACACCGCAGATATTTACGGAATCGGCAAAAACGAGGAATTGGTGGGCCGCGCCATTCGCGATTTTCGTGATCAAGTTATTATCGCCACCAAATTTGGAAATGTTCGCGGACCGAACGGCGAATTTCTAGGCGTGAACGGCACTGCTGAATATGTGCGATCGGCGTGCGAAGCGAGCTTGCGGCGGCTGGGCGTGGCAACGATTGATTTGTATTATCAACATCGCGTTGATCCGAATACTCCGATTGAAGAAACGGTGGCCGCGATGGCTGGCCTTGTTCGCGAAGGAAAAGTTCGGCATCTCGGTTTGTCGGAAGCTTCCGCTGCCACGATCCGCAAAGCGAATTCGGTTCACCCCATCACCGCTTTACAGACCGAGTATTCGCTTTGGAGCCGCGATCCCGAATTGGAGATTCTTTCTACTACGCGTGAACTGGGAATTGGGTTTGTTCCCTATAGCCCTCTGGGTCGCGGTTTTTTGACGGGCGCAATTAAAAAAACAAGCGATTTGCTACCGGACGATTGGCGTCATAAATCGCCGCGCTTCCAAGAAGAAAATTTCCAGCGCAATTTGGAATTAGTTCACAAACTTGAGGAACTGGCTCAACAGAAGAAGTGTAAGCCCGCTCAACTGGCATTGGCGTGGGTGCTTGCTCAAGGCGACGATATTGTTCCTATCCCGGGAACGAAGCGCCGCTCCTATCTCGAAGAGAATATTGCTGCTTTGGAAATTGAGCTTAACGCAAGCGACGTCGCGGCGCTTGAAGCAATTCTTCCATCCGGTGCGGCGCGGGGAGAGCGATACAACGAGATGGCCATGCAAGCGATTGACCGCTGAGCCTTGCGATACCTCAAGGCGCAACCGCCCGGTAAAATTGCTGTTCTTCAAGCAACGGAGCTTCCATGAATTGATAACTGCCGTTCGTCAGCACGACATTCGTGAGGGGCAGCCAGTCTATCAAATTAGTAGATCGGAGGATCGTGTAGCTCGCACCTGAATCTCCGGTTAACACGAATTGAAAATTACTCGACGAACCAGAAACAGAGGTTAATACCGCTGGAGCCGGAATTGATACTGTGAGAACCGCACTGGAACTTAACAAGCTGCCAGCGATGTTGATAACTAACACTTGATAAGAACCTCCATCGGCTTGCTGGCTATTTGATCGGGTAAAGACATTCGTCACCGCACCCAAAATATTGGTGCCGTTAAATTGCCACTGATATCGCAACGGCGAAGTGCCGGTCGCCTGGACTACAAAGGTGGCGTCCTGACCCAGCCAGACGGATTGATCAAGTGGTTGCAGTGTAATAGTCGGCGGCAAATTTACTGTCAAAGTAGCAATCAAACTCGTAACCGAGCCGGAAGTGTTGGTGACAACAAGGGTATAATTGCCAGCATTCGTCGCTTGAACATTTGAGAATAGAAGGGAGGTTGAAGTAGCGCCGAAAATATTTGTCCCATTCAGTCGCCATTGAAAAACCAGCGGCGTGCTGCCCGATACAATTGCCGAAAAGGTGACATTCGTTCCCTGGTTCACAATCTGGCTGATCGGCTGTGTCGTGATTAAAGGAGACGTGAAGAAGGTCAAAATATCTGCCATATAAGCGATGCGTCGCGCCTCGAGGGTCATGGTTTCAAAGGGAAAACCCCAATACACCACGCGACCGCCTCCTAAAGATCCATCATACTGAATGCCAGCCGGATTAGTTGTCCCGTTGTAGTAAAGCGCCACCTTTGTTCCCCCGCCAAAGGGCGTGGTGATGTCCGGCGTCTTCACCCAATAAATCCCTTTCGATCCATCGTCATAAACAGCGCTGCTATTTCCGGCGAATATCGCCCCGCTCACGGCGGCCGCCGTGTAAATGCCTGAATTATCATTCGTATCGCTGTAAAACTTGGCGTGAAGTTGATTGTTGTAGAACGTACGATCAGCAGCAGTGGGGCCCGAGGCACGATCTAAATCCCAGCCAATCTCGGAGCCGGAAACAAAAAGATGTCCGCCTCCGTTTAAAAATGTAATTACCTTCGTTTGTTCCGTGCTGCTAAAAGTTTCGTCACTGGTGGACTCATCGCCGCAGGCCCAGATCGCCATTGGATAATTTGTCATCACGATTTGTCCGCCGCTGATGGCTTCGTTCTGGCAGGAGTCGAAGGCCACTCCATAGGCGCTGATCGCTTTTCCGTGAGGCACCACGTAATCGAACGAATTATTCTGGCGCGGGTTGACGCGCTCAATTGTGCCGCTGTTGTCGGGCGGCGAATAATTCAGAGCGACGGTAGATTGCAAGAGGTTTTGAGTACGATCAAAGCGATCAAAAGCATTTACGACAAGAACTTTGGGCGCGCCGTTGGTTGAAGAACGACGGCAACCCACCACTTCAGCCGGGAAGGATTGCCCCGCCGCATTCGCTGCCACCACCCGAAAATAAAAATCGGTGTCGGTCGCGAGATTGGTAAAGGTATAGGTGAGAACATTTCCGACCGAAACAATGTTGCCGAAACCGTAACCATTCGTAGAGCTATAAATAACGTAGTTGGTGGGTGAACTGCTCCCGGATTGGTTTATAGGAGCCACCCAGGAGAGAACGATTCCATTGGTCGTTCCCACAGCGCGCGGGCTTCGGGGAGGCTCTGGAAGAAACGTCAGGGGAACAACATCATTGGTATCAAATTGATTCATGTATTTGATGACGCCATGATAAGCAGCGCGCGCAATGGCGTTACGCGCTTTGGGATCGCGCATCAAGTTTGCATCTTCGACATTGCTGTGAAATGCGACCTCGATAATTGTGGCGTCCATTTCATAGTTGAACAAACTGCCGTCGATTTCTGAATAGCCACCAGTGTAGGTGGGGCTACGGGTAGCCCAGGGGTGCTCCAGCGGGGGTGATCCTACCGAAATCAAATCGCTTTCGACTTCATCTCCACAGATTGTCGCCAAAGCCGATTGATTGGGCGTCGGATCATTCGTGATTAATGCCAGTGTACCCCGGGCGGTATTTGTGGCGGCGTTGGAATGAAAGCTGATATGAATGCGTTTATAATCCAAATGATCCGCAACGTTTGTGCTGTTCGGAGGCTGGGTTGGTCCGCGATTCATTTCCGCCGACATTTGTGAAGGAGTACTCCAGCTATCCGACTCGTCATGGCTTCCGGCGTCGTAAAGAGAGCTGGGCATTCCGTAGCCAATACCCGCCGCAGCCCAGTAACGCGTGCATTCTTCCTCGCGCGGATAACCTGATACTCCACCGCCGCGATCGATTGAACCCATGCCGTTGCCGAAACGAATAGCATCCGCAATAATGACGCTTCCATTGGTGGAACCACGCAAGTTGCTGATGACAACCGAGCCATTAGCCGCGTTGGAGCCAGCATTGAAATGGTATTCACCGAGGTAAACCCAACCATTTCCTACCATGTGATGAGGCACGCGCACTTGACCTTCGCCGCCGGAATGACGAATACGATAAAGTTGATCGCAGCGATCGGGGCCATGTCTCACCCACGTATAAACAGGATAAATACCTGCAACCGGAATGTTGGGAGTGTAAGTAGCAGTAGCAGTTTCCGTCGCGGCCAACGACGCGTAACGATAAGGCACCTGACCTGCTGAACCATAAAAATAGCTTGTCGCGCTGCTGTCGCTCCATCCACCCGCGAAGCTCACGTTTGGTGAAATGTTATCCAGCACCGCCTCATTCGTTTGACGACCCAGCGGACGAAACGGAACAACCGTGGCACCCGCATTAAAACAATACATCGCGAAAAGATTTAATTGATC
>JBDSYB010000310.1:0-5089 GCA_039925885.1 Verrucomicrobiota bacterium | reverse complement strand
TCACCATCGCATCCACCTCGCAGTTCGTGCATCCGAAAACGGGCGACTGGTCGAAGTCGCTGCTGAAAAAACTCGATTTGCCGACACACTTTCTGCCGGAAATCGTGCCGCCGGGAACCACGCTTGGAAAATTTCGCGTGTCACTTGCGCAACGCACCGGTTTGACCAACGTGAACGTTGTCACTCCGCCGTCACACGACACCGCTTCCGCGGTCGTGGGTGTGCCGACCTCGAACACCGGCAAAGCGGATTGGGCGTATTTGAGTTCCGGCACCTGGTCGCTGATAGGCGTGGAGACGAAACAAGCCAATCTTTCGCCGGAAACGCTGGTCTTGAACATGACGAACGAAGGTGGTGTGGATGGGACTTATCGTTTACTGAAAAACATCATGGGCCTTTGGCTCGTCCAGCAATGCAAGCGCGTGTTTGATGCGCGCGGAGAAATTTATGATTACGGCCAGCTTGTGAAACTGGCGATGGTGGCGAAGCCGTTGCGTTCGCTCGTGAATCCGAACGATCCGCGTTTCCTGAACCCTCCCAACATGGCGAAGGAGATTCAGAATTACTGCCGCGACACCGAGCAACCCGTGCCGCAGAGCGTCGGCGAGATCATCCGCTGCGCCTACGAAAGTCTCGCGCTGAAATACCGCGACACGGTGAAGTCGCTGGAAGTTTTGACGGGCGAATCCATCCGCCAAATTCACATCGTTGGCGGCGGTTCGCAGAACCAGTTGCTGAACCAGTTCACGGCAGATGCGTGCCAACGTCCCGTTGTCACCGGTCCCATTGAAGCGACCGCGCTGGGCAACTTGCTCGTGCAAGTGCAAGCCGATGGCGAGTTGAAAAATCTTTCCGAAATCCGCGCGGCTCTCCGCGCTTCGAGCGAGGTGAAAACTATTGAACCCATTCCGAATGTTCCCTGGCGCGAGGGCGGCGAACCCTCGTTCGGTGTCATCGCATTGCCGTCTGCGGGAAATCCCAACACTAGACTGTAGTGTTCGGATTTGGATTTATGAGTTCTGGATTCAAAGGAAGAATTGCCATAAGCAAATTCCATTGAGCGGTGGTTGGAATGCTTTTGTCATTTTCCCACGAACTCAATGTATTATTTGAAACTCCAAGCATTGCAGCCACTTCCTCTTGAGAAAGATCGGCTACAAAGCGCTTTAAAACCAGATGATCCCCGATTGTTTTCGGCATAGTGGGGAACGGCTTTCTGACGCTGAATTTCTCTTTTGAAAAGTCGTATTTAATCTGTATTTTGCGCTGTGCACTTCCCAACACTTGAGCCCCTATGAGGGTTGTCAATAGTGCAGTGGGCGTTGTTTAGTTTTTCTTTCTTTAAAAGCTTCTTTTCCTTTCCCGGTTTTTCCAGTTTGATCCGTCTTGTTCCGCAGGGCGCATGCTTCCTCTTTTGTGTCCGGTGGTGTCCCGGTCACCAGCTCCTATTCGAGCATGAAAACGGAACCTTTTTGGAGTTGAGCTTTTCGAGAGTATCCAGTATTTTCCGACCATGAACACGATGACCGTTGAGCAAATTGCCGAAGAGGCGCTTGGACTTCCCAGTGAAGCACGCGCGCTTCTTGCTGATCGCCTTGTGGAGAGTCTTGACCCGGCCGAGGACGGTCATATCCGCAAGCTTTGGGCCGCCGAGGCACTGCGCCGCCGTGATGACGTTCGCAGTGGGCGCGTCAAAACCATTCCGGGCGATGAAGCTTTGGCGCGTGTCCGCCGTGCTGTAGCACGATGAGGTTCGAGTTTCATCCCGAGGCTCTCGACGAGTATGAGGATTCCGCTCGATACTACGCTGGCTGTCAGGACGGCCTTGAGCTTCGATTCATTTCCTGTGTCGAGTCCACGATTCTCCGTATCGCAAAAGCACCGACTCGTTGGCGCGTCTTCGAGGAGGATGTTCGTCGGTGCCTCACTCATGTCTTTCCCTACGGTATCCTATACACCATCGAGCCCGACTATGTGCTTATCGTTGCGGTCATGTCGTGTAGCCGGGAACCCGGCTATTGGCGTCATCGCATCGAACGAAACGGCTAACCCTGCGCGAGTTTGTGCGGAATCTATTTTAGCGGAGAAGTAGAACGAGGTAGGCAGGGTTAGGTTTGTTAGGCCTATAAAAGATACACCATGAGTAGAGACGGTTCATTGTTTAGCGGACTAGCGAATCTGAGTGACCGGGTTCGCGTAGTTGATCGTGACGGTGCGGATTTGGGAGTCATGATTGTTGCCGAAGCTCAGAGACTTGCTTCCAAGCAAGGATGTGAGTTGTTTGTAGTCGTGCATGATGTTCGCCCGCCTCTGGTTCGTATCGTCTTGGTTAAAATAGCGCCAAGGAGTTTAGAGGATGTTGATTAACGATAATCTGTGACATTGAATCATTATGCGAAAGCTAGTTGTGTTGTTTGCATCCTGGCGTGCAACTTCTTCGGGTGTATCACAAAGGATTCACATGTAGATGAACCGATCTTTAAAGGAAAACGATTAAGTGAGTGGCTTAATAACTTTGGATACGACGGTGATTTGCGAACCCAGGCTGAGATAAATAGAAATGAACAAGCGGAAGGTGCAATCCGCAGTATGGGGCCAAATGTTTTGCCTCATTTGTTGAAGGCAATTCAATCAAATGATTCTACAATACGACATCAGGGGATGTCTGCGCTTTGCGCTGTTGGATCGAACGCCGCGCCAGCCATACCTCAACTTACGTTTCTCTTACAAGATGGAAGACCCCAAACGGCCAGATTTGCCGCAGTGGTGCTCGGGTGTATCGGTTCCGAGGCAACTCCAGCATTATTGAAGGGATTTACTAACGGTAATCCTGAGTTGCAATCTATAACGCTTGATGCTTTAGCGAAAAATGGCGCAGAATCAAGCGTTGCTATACCGTATTTAATTGCGGCGTTGGATCACTCTGCTACTAATCTAAATGAGAGGATTATCTCCGCACTAGGTCAAATAGGAAGCAAACCGGACAAGGTGGTTCCATTGTTAATTAACTATTTGGAACATTCTTATTATGGATACCGATTCTGTGCAGCTGAGGCGTTGAAGGGATTTTCGGATAAAGCTAAACCTGCGATTCCTTTATTGCGAAAAATGTTGAATGATGAACATGCGTGGGTTCGGGAAGCTGCCGCAGAAACCCTTCAGGGTCTTAGACCGTGAACTTATTTAGTTTCTTGTGATGAATGGAATGACCGGTGGACCTGATTCCTTCATATATGTCCTTTACGCGTTCGAGAAATGAAAAGCCTCAGAAATAAGAACCTCGCCTTCAACTCAAACCGCACAACAAATAAAACCCATGCGATTCGCAACGCTCTTAACTCTCGCCGGTGGTAGCTCTATAATTTTAGCGGCCCCGATAAACGTAAATTCAACTTCAAGATCGCCTCCTATCGAAGTACGGTTCCGCCGGAATTCGTTTCTCGGCTACGAAATATCGCTATTGCTGACTTGTTTTGTCCACCGGCCCGGTGCCCGGCTCTGTTTTTGGGTTCGGCCTGGCCACGGACTTTAACCGCTCGCGCATCATGTCGGCGCGTAACAAGTCGCGTTCGTCGGCGGCGAGTTTCTCCGAGAATTTTTTCTGCAAATGCGCGGGCTGCGTCACGATAAATAACTCGTCAATCAGCCAGCGTTCCACTTTCGGGAAATGACCCAGGTCCACCCCCAACCGCATCAGCGACAACAAATTCATCGCTTCCTTGGAAGAAATACTGTGGGCATTGGCCAGAATTCCGTAGGCGCGACCCACGTGGTTGAAAACCATTTTGGGTTTTTTCTCGAGTAATAAAATCCGCGCGTTTTCCTCATGCTCGATGATTTGCAAAAGAACCTTGTTCAATCGTTCGACGATGTCAGTTTCCGCTTCGCCGAGCGTCATTTGGTTTGAAACCTGGAAAACATTTCCAAGCGCCTCGGTCCCTTCGCCATACAACCCGCGCACTGCCAGACCGAGTTTGTTGACCGATTGTATGATTTGATTGATTTGTTCGGACAAAACCAGGCCGGGCAAATGAAGCATCGCGCTGACGCGAATCCCCGTCCCAAGATTGGTCGGGCAAGCGGTGAGATAGCCGATCTCCGGGTTAAAAGCGTAATCCAAACGCTTCTCCAAATCAGTATCAACCTGATCAATCGTCACCCAGGCCTGCTTGAGTTGCAGGCCGGGCCGCAACGCCTGCATCCGCAAGTGATCCTCCTCGTTAATCATCACGCAGAGGGATTCTTCCTTGTTGAGAACGAGACCGCTGCCCGCGCTTTTGGCGGCGTGTTCGCGGCTTATCAAATGGCGCTCGACCAGAATTTGTTTGTCGATGGCGGGCAAATTATCCATTGATTGAGAAAAGGCATTCGTCATCTGCGGCAGACTTTCCACCGCTGGACGGATGGATTCTAGCGACTTAACCCGATCCGCTTTTTTAGCCCAGCCCGGAAAGGGAAGCCCCTTCAAATTTCTTGCGAGCCGCACGCGACTGGACATCACGATGCGGTCATGTGGGCCGGAGCGGCGTGTGGAGTCAGCGGGCGTGATTAAAAATTCGTGCAGATCCATTTTAAGTGGTGGTGGCAACCTGGTTTAATTTTTCGCGAGTCGATTTAATTTCATCCCGCAAACCAGCGGCGTGTTCGAAATCTTCTTCGTTGATGGCTTTGTCGAGCCGTTTTTGCAATTGCTTGAGTTGTTGCGTCAAGTCGCGGCCTTGTCGCAAAGCCTGGGGAATTTTCCCAACGTGCTTGACGCCTTTATGCATCGTCTTCAACAAACCTTCCAGGCCTTCAGCAAACGTCACGTAACAATCCGAGCAACCGAGCCGTCCGGCTTTTTTGAAATCCGCTTGGGTGAAGCCGCAATTAGGACATTTAATTTCTTCGCCGCCGCTGCCCTTTTCAATTTCTTGGGAAGCGCCGAGTCCCAACAATAAATCCGCCAGCGAAAATCCAGCCGGATCATTCACGCCTTTATTTTTGGCGCACTCTTCACACAAATCCACCTTCTGCATTTTGTCGCCGACAATTTGCGTGAGATGCACCTTGGCCTGGTTTTGTTTGCAAACAATACAGAGCATAATTT
>JBDSYB010000309.1:0-14480 GCA_039925885.1 Verrucomicrobiota bacterium | reverse complement strand
AAAACTTTGTCAGCGAAAGAAAATTGCCCGTCGAATTCATGAGCGTATCCAATCCGGACGAAATGGCGGCCGTCTATCGCTCTCATCACGCTCTGCTTTTTCCCTCCGAATGGCCCGAACCTTTCGGCATGACTTGGGCGGAAGCGATGGCGTCTGGTCTTCCGGTTATTTGCACAAAAATCGGCGGCTCCACCGAACTCTTGCGCGACCGTGAAAATGCGCTGACTTACAGTCCCGGCAGCGCGGAAGAATTGGCCGGCTGCATTTTAGAATTAGAAAAATCCCCGGCGCTCCGCGCGAGAATTGCTGCGGCGGGTTATGAGGAAATTCGCTCGCGCCTCGACTCCAACAATATCGTCCGGCAAATCGAAAGCTATCTCTTGGAAACGGTGAAAACCTGGAACTTAATTCACACGACCCATTCCTCTTCATGAATGAGCGCTTCACCATCAATGGCAGCAACGCTCTCGAAGATCACTTGCGCCAAAGCTGCGAAAAGATTGCTCAGGCTGTTCTAGAAATTATTCCTCGTGAAAAAATCGAAGCGCTCCTTCTCGGCGGCGGTTACGGACGGGGACAAGGCGGCGTTTTGAAAACGAACTCAGGGGACCAACCTTACAACGATCTCGAATTTTACCTGTGTCTTCGCGGAAGCACGCTCTTGAACCAAAAAAATTACGGCGGTGCGCTTCATCATTTAGGCGAAAGACTTTCTCCCACCGCTGGATTAGAAGTGGAATTCAAAATCACGTCGCTCAAAAAAATTCTGCAAATCCCGCCGACGATGTTCTCCTACGATCTGGCCTGGGGACACCGCTCTTTGATCGGCGCGACTGAATTTTTTTCAACGCAACCCGACGCCCGCAAAATTCCATTGTCTGAAGCCACGCGTTTATTGATGAACCGTTGCACCGGTTTGCTCTTTGCCCGCGAACACTTGCAGAGAAAACCGTTTACGCCTGACGATGCGGATTTTGTCGGGCGCAATCACGCCAAAGCGCAACTGGGTTTTGGCGATGCCTTCCTCACCGCCAACGGTCAATATCATTGGGACGTTCGCGAAAGAAATAAAAGACTCGCCACGTTAAAAGAAAATATTTCTCTGCCTTGGCTCGACGAAATTCGCCAGCAGCACAACGCCGGGGTGGAATTTAAGTTCCATCCGTATCGCTCCACGGAATCGTTAGAACGCCTCTGTGAAAAACAGCTTGAGTTGACGACACTTGGTTTGAAGGTTTGGCTTTGGATAGAAGGTCACCGTCTAACCAAAAGTTTCCCATCAGCCAGCGATTACGCTTTGAGCGACTTAAGCAAATGTCCAGAGACAAATGCGCTCCGGAATTTCTTGATCAATGCCAGGCGATTTGGAGGGAAAATGATTTCGCAGCCCATTACCTATCCACGCCAACGTTTGTTTCATTCGCTCGCCCTGCTCTTATGGGAGCCTGAAACTTTCACCGATCCAAAGCTTTTGCGGCGTGTGCAAAATGAATTGCAAACCAGCGCCACCACTTTCCGCGAGTTGGTTCTCGCTTACGAAACTTTATGGAAGAATTACAATTAGCATGAAAATTCTTGTTTTTTATCCCTACATTCCGTGGCCGCTCGATCGAGGAACGTATCAGCGCACCTTTAATCTCCTGCGAGAACTCGCCAAAACTCACGAAGTCGATTTGCTGGCGCTCGCTTCAGGTGGCGAAGGAATTGAACACAAAGCTGTCTTTGAAAAATTCTGTCGCCGCGTAGAATTTGTTCCGTTTCAACATCCCGCGTGGCAAAAACTTTTTCCCACGCGCCTGCTTAATCCGCTTCCCACCAGTGTCGCTCATTGGACAATGCCGCACGTCCAGGCCGCGCTCGATAAAATGCTCGCCTCCGAAAACTATGATGCTGTCCATGCTTGCGATATTATCCTCGCGCAATATTTCATGGGCAAACACCGCAACGTGCCGCTGGTGATCGACCGCAGCCGTGTCGATTTGCAATTTCAACTGATGGAACATCAGCGCATGAATTTTCCATTGCGCACCAAACTTTTGCGCTGCGAAGGCTATTTTAAAATGTGGCGGTTCGAACGGGCCGTCTCCCGCCGTGCCGCCCTGGAAATTGTTTGTGGTCCGGATGACGAAATTTTCTTACGTCGTTACGTTGCCCAAAAAATGCCGATCGCGGTTCTCGTCAATGGCGTCGATTTGGATTTTTTCCGACCCGATTCTGCGCCCGAGCCGCGTTCACAAAAGCCGTCGATCATTTTTTGCGGCGCGATGGATTACAACCCGAATATCGACGCGCTCCGGTGGTATTTTCAGGACATTCACGACAGACTTAAATCGCTGGTGCCGGATCTTGAAGTTTTTGTTGTGGGCAAAGCGCCGGTTGCTGAAGTTCTTGCATACGGCGAAAAAAGCGGTGTCACCGTCACCGGCGGTGTTCCTGACGTGCGCCCCTTTTATCGTCGGGCCTGGCTGCAAATTGTTCCACTTCGCATCGGCGGCGGAACGCGCTTGAAAATTGTTGAGTCACTCGCGATGGGAACGCCTGTCGTCTCGACCACGATTGGCGCCCAAGGTCTTTCCCTGCAGCACGAGCACGACGTCCTGCTCGCTGACCGCTCCGAAGATTTTGCGCAACAAACCGCCCGCGCACTCCGCGAAATTTCTTTGCGAAACACTTTGGAAAAAACGGGGTTGGAAACCGTCCACGGCCGATTTTCGTGGATAACTTTAGGAAAGGAATTGAGCAGCCTTTACGCAAGAAAATTCAACCTCGTCTCAAAATCGTCTCCTTGAGTGCTGTCTTCCGCTTTCCAGATCTTTGCGTTAGAAATCATTCATTACGAATCGACGAACGCTCGGAGAGATACACCATGTCATTATTACCTGGCGAAGGATAGACAAGAGGGGTTTGCTGGTTTCTAAAAGAAATTTTCGTTCGCGAGTCGAGCCATTTGTGAATTTCCCCCCGACCGTCAGAGAAACTTATCGTGCCCGCTCCGTTGTGGCTACTTGAGGGATAGTTGACGATCACAATTTTATCGGGAGACACGCCGTCATTCATCGCGACTGCGAAATCGCCGAAATCAATGCTATCTGGATGTTCATCAGCAAAAACGAAAGCTTTGGAATGGCCCATCTTGTTGATATCGGAAAGCTTTCTGAAAACGGTGTAATTCTTTCCCGTTAAATAACTCAACCAATCATTTCGCGAATTCATGGCTTGGCTCAATGATATACTTCGCACTCTGGGAACAGCGACTCCATTGGCGACAACATAGCTTTTATCAGACGGGCATTTGTAAATTCCTGTAGCCTTGGTGTAAGGCCAAAGTTTTGCATAGTTGGCATCCGACAAATTTAAAATATTTGTGTTGTCGGAATTTGCCGGATTGTAATCCATTTTCCCCCGCACCCACCCCGCCCCGGCCGTAGTTAAGTCGTTGTAAACGATGAAGTCATTGAAATCGCCCGCGTATAACGTCCATCCCAACGTTAACTGTTTGACATTGTTCAAGCATTGGATGGCTTGCGCCTTGGCCTTGGCTTTGGCGAGGACGGGAAGTAAAAGCCCGGCCAGAACTGCGATGATCGCGATAACCACTAACAGTTCAATTAACGTAAACGCTCGCGTGCCCGATTTGTATTTTAACATTCTGCGCGACATTCGTTTAGTGCTTTGGCCTGAGCAAAATTGCTTTTTTATTGGTGCCTTCCACTTCGACACTTTGCGTCTCAACGCCCGGATCATCTTTCAATGCGTTGTGGACAATGCGTCGATCAAAAGCGCTGAGCGGTTCTAGTTCCACCACGTCGCCCCAGCGCCGGACTTTTTCGGCAGCGTCCTGCGCTTTTTTAACCAAAGCTTCACGCGCTTGCCCGCGATAACCTCCGACATCCACGACGACTTTGGGCGCACTTTGATCTCGCTGAAACAGCAATCGATTTGTGATGTATTGCAAATCAGAAAGCGTCTGTCCCTGGCGGCCAATTAAACGGCCCGAGTCATCCGCCTTCACGTCCAGAAAAACTCCGTCGTCGAGGGATTGCTCTTCCACGGTAGCTTCGAAGCCGAGCAAATTGAGAATCTGTTCCAATGTTGTTTTAGCAGAGGCTGACATAATTTTTAAATCGAATTTCGAATGAGGGATAACAAACTTATTGCCTTCTTTTTTTCGGTGGAATCACCGTCACGGTTCCAACAGGTTCAGCTTTTGTGCTGGTCAATTTCATTTGCGCAATGGTTAACAAATTTTGCACCGTCCAGTAAAGTGTCAATCCGGCTGCCATTTTGTAGAGGAACAACAAAAACATTACCGGCATATATTTCATCATCTTCTGCTGCGCCGGATCAATGCCGGGAGACACTGGTGTCAACTGCGCCGACCAAAGGAGAGTAACTCCGTAAATAAGGGGCAAAACGTTAATGGGAAAACCGGCAATGTGCGCAACAGTGTCGGCTTGGGACAAATCGCACGCCCAGAGGAAGCTTGCCCCTCGCAATTCAATCGCGCTCTGAATCATTTGATAAAAACCAATAAACACTGGGATTTGTAGAAGCATTGGCAGGCAGCCGCCTAGTGGACTGACTTTGTTTTCCTTCATGAACTCCATCGTCTTCTGATTTTTCTTCATCGGATCGTCTTTATATTTTTCGGCGATCGCTTTCATTTGCGGTTGCAAAGCTTGCATCCGCTTCATTGATTTGGTGCTCGCGGAGGTGAGCGGCCAGAAAAGCAATTTGATAATCACGGTGATCGCGATGATCGCTACTCCGTAAGTCAGGCCGAGGGCGTGCAAACCGTTCATGGAAAGCAAAAGCATTTTCGCGAAAAAGCCAAAATAACGTCCAAAGTCCATCACCAGATCGAGATCGTTTTTCAGCTCGTCGCCGATCCGTGCCAGCGAGTTGTATTCTTTGGGTCCCGCGTAAATGGTGTATTGCCGTTCCATCCCTTGGTTGGCGGCCAGCATTAGACTCGGATAAGCCAGCGAAGTTTGAATTCCATTGGGATGCGTTAAAACTTTGGCCTCTACAACTGTCCCTTCCTCGATCGGCAATTGAACCTGGCGCGCCATGACTTTTGATGCCGGTTCGCGTGGCATGACGGCCAACGCAAAAAACTGATTATGCACGGCTGCCCAGACGACGTTACTCATGCCGTCCTGATATTCCAGTCGTGGCGCTCCGCCCATTCCAACGCAACTTAAAAATGATTTGTTCGCAAACCACGCGGGCTGGATATGCTCGGCTTTCGCGCCGTTATACCAAAAGGTTCCCATGGTCAGCGATTCGTCTTTGACAGAACTCATTGGCGTCGCTGTGCCAACCACAACTTCGTTGGCCGGAAGAATCGTGTTTTGCGCGGAACGATTTTCCATTCGCACCTTGGCGCGAATCAAATAATTCGAGCTGACTTGAAATTCTTTAATCACGACGATGCCGTTGCTCAAAACTTTTTCGGCGCGGACGGTGTCGCCCGTTTGCGTCAAATTAAAGGAATCGTTTTCCGATCCGCCGGTGATCACAGCCAATGTGGGCAGCGGCGATTTTGTGTTCAACGTGGCCAGACGGTGTTTGCCCGCATCCGAATTCGTTTTGCTGCAATCAATCGACTCGCGATATTTTCTCAGTTCCACCAATTTCAAACCGCCCCCGTGAGAAGTGAAGGTGTAAAACGCGTTTTCGTTCGTGATGACCAACAACTGCTCGGGCGCATCATTCTCAATTTTCAGCACCGTTGACGTTTCATTCGTCGCGGCGGAAAGAGTGGGCGCGGAAACATTCGTTGTGAGTTGGTTCGTCGCCACCGTGACGGAATTCGTGCTTTTGGGCGGCGGCGGATAAAGGCGGTTCATCAGCTTGGGCCAGAGCAAAATCAGACCAAACGAGATGACGAGAATAACGACGGATTTACGATCCATGTGAAACAGTTTTGAGTTTTAAATTTCCAGTTTTGACTTCAGCGGGAACCGGGTCGTGCCCGCCTGCGCCCCAAGGATGACAACGGCAAATTCTTTTTACGCCGAGCCAACTTCCGCATAAAACGCCGTGCCGACGAACGGCCTCCAAAGTATAAATGGAACAAGTGGGCGTATAGCGGCAACCGCCCAATGGCCCGAAAACGAGCGTGAGGATGGGCGAGAAGACCCGCTTGTAAATGCGAACCAAAAAAATAAAAATGTGTTGGCCGGCGTTCACGACGTTTTCAAAAGGCGGGCTTTATCCAGCGCCCGCAAAAAATCCCGTTCCACCTCGGAAAATGCTTTGCCCACGATAGAATTTCGCGCCACTAAAACGAGATCCACTGGTTTCTTAATTTCGTGTTGATGCAAACGAAAACTTTCTCGCAATAAACGCCGCGCCCGGGTGCGTTTGACTGCGTTGCCAATTTTTTTGCTGGTGACGATTCCAACCCGCGTGGGCGAATTTTCCGGAAGCAAAAGCCAGTTCGCAATTAAACATCCGATGGCCAGGCGGTCTCCTTTGTTTTTAGCGCGAAGGAAATCGCGAGCCAGTTTTATTCGGCGCGTTCGGGGGAAATCCAGCGAGCGTGAAGGCTCGACACCCATGAAGAAAATTAAACCGGGGTCAACCGTTTGCGTCCCACCCGACGGCGATTGGCCAAAGTGGCCTTGCCACTCTTGGAGGAATTTCGATTCAAAAAACCGTGTTGCCGTTTGCGGCGCATTTTTGATGGTTGATATTGGCGTTTCATCTTTTCTCAATTCAGTTGTGTCGCTCCGCAAATTAGCCGGGGGCGACGAGCCGGGCAGCTTTCCGCCACGGGAAGCGAGAAGATAGCAATGAAGATTCGAGTGTCAATCGCGGAAAATGGTTTGCGCGCCGCAGAAAATTCGGGCTGTGCTCACTATTATTCCAAACCCAAAATCCCCCGCAACCAGGCGCGGAACCGCGTCCGCCCGATTCCATCCCGCGACCGCCCCCGCCCCAACCAGGGCTGACGCATACCGCCAAAATTACGTTTCTCATTAACACCGCGGCTTTAGCCCGGTGTCCGGCGTGGAACGAGAGGTTCAGCCGTTTCAACGGCTTCTTCAAACAGGCACAGAAGCCGTTGAAACGGCTGAATTTCTTTCCAGACGATTTTCACCGGGCTAAAGCCACGGTGTTAATGAGAGGCCGGCGACCGACCCCGCCCCAACACTCCGGTCTGGACAAGGGGAAACGGGAGATTTACGGTCAAACCCATGAACCGAGAGAAGCGACAATTTTGTTGCTTAATTAAATGTTAGGCGGACTCGCGCATATGAACACTATCGCCGTTCTCAAGACGATGGATCTCCAGTATGAAGACGGGCGTCCTGTGACACAAATCGTCATGGGTCTGAATATTCGCGACCCGCAGACTGCTGACGCCTTCATTCAGGAGGTTGCCGAGAAGTTCAAGGTTCAGAGGATGTGTAGCTCGCCCGACACTAATATGATGCTGATTACTATCGTGAGCGAGATGCCTCTCAGTCGCTTTGTCGAGCGTTGGCATCAGCTCGCCGCCGCCGACCAGATTTTGAGTTTCTTTATGTCACAGATGCAGAGGGCCGACGTGCTGCGAGGCGTAGTGGCTGGTCAGACATTGGAGACAGCCTCACTTATCAATGCACCGTCCGCCTAACACATCGCGCGTTCGTGTGAAAACGTTTTGAGTTGGGGTGAAGGGGTGAAGGAAGTTTTTTTCAGCAGGTTTTCCGTGGTTCCCGAATACAGGCTTTTATTCCAACCCAAGAATTCCACGCCCTGCGGGAGTGATCATCGATTGATGCCACGGCGGGTCCCAAACAATTTCCACGGTCGCTTCGTCCACGCCGGGCAAGGAGAGAAGTTTCGTTTGCGCGTCGCCCGCGATGACGCCGCCCATGCCGCAACCGGGCGCGGTCAAAGTCATTTTCACGAGCACCTGGCTGTTCCCGCTGGGCAGCGGCTCGATGACCATGTCGTAAACCAATCCCAGATCGACAATGTTCACCGGAATTTCCGGGTCGTAACAGGAGCGCAACGTTTCCCAGACTTCTTTTTCATCCACCGGCCCGGTGGATCCGGCTGGTTTTTCCAAAACCGCCTCGCCGAGCGTGGAGGAAGATTCGTTGATTCCCAATGCATCGGCATCTTTGGCGGCGATTCTGAACAAGCCCCCTTGCGCATGGACCGTGTAAACGCCTCCTAAAGTCTGCGTGATATCGACGGGCGTTCCGGCGGGCAAAGTCAAAGTTGTGCCGACGGGGATTTGCACCGCTTCGCAATCCCGCTTGAGTTCCATTGAGGTGACGTTGTGCATAAATGTGGAAGTAAGTTAGACACCGAACGGCCTTTGCGCCAAAGTTTTTTCTCAATCTCTTCCTGTCTCCTCTTTGATTGCAAACTTCCAAGCTGACTCTAGTTTTTCGGCGTGGAAGATAACTTACCAATGATCACCGTGATCATTCCGGCGCGTCCCGGTGAGTCCGAGGTGAAGTCTGCCGCCGCCGCGCGCCAACTGGATTACCCCGCGAATAATTTGGAAATTATTATCGCGCGAGGCCGACAACCTTCCATTCAACGCAACACCGCTTTAAAAAGCGCGCGTGGTGAAATTATTTATTTTCTCGATGATGATTCTTTGCCCGCCGCCGGAAATTTGCGACGCGCCCTTTCTCACTTTGCCAACCCGGAAGTAAAGATGGTCGGCGGCCCTAATATTTGTCCCGTTGACGCGCCCACACTTGAGCAAACTTTTGCGCTGACCATGGGAAGCTGGCTGGCTTTTGGGCCAAGTCGCGCGCGCTATCGCGCCACTGGAAAGACACGTGAGTCGAGCGAAAAGGAATTGATTCTCTGCAATCTTTTGGCGCGCCGCGACGCTCTTCTCGAACTGGGTGGCTTCGACGAAAAACTTTATCCCAATGAAGAAAACGCGCTGATGGATAATTTGCAAAAACGAGGCGGAAAATTGATTTACGATCCAAGTCTCATTGTCTTTCGCCGCCCGCGCCAAAGCTGGAAAGCCTTTCTTAAAATGCTTTTGAATTATGGTCGGGGACGAGCGGAACAATTTCGTTCTCATCCTACGATCGGTTCCGCTATGAACTTTGTTCCTCCGCTATTTTGCATTTATTTATTGGCGGTCTGGTTTTTGCCCCCAATGTTTTTTATTCTGTTGCCCGCTTACCTGGTCGCCGTTTTAGCACAGGCAATTTTAATAGTGCCGCCAAAACAATGGTTTTGCTTGCCGCAACTCATGCTGCTGATCTTTCTCAGCCACGTCTTTTATGGCCTCGGTTTTTGGCGGGGATTGATCACCCGCCTGAAAGCGCCAACCCAACAACTCGCGAGCGAAGTGAAGTTGGAAATTTTTCATTGAAACGCGTTACGCGATTCACGTTCTGTCTCTGAGCGAAATTTCATTTGTTCGCACGCCGCCGGTGAATTATCTTTCGCAACTTAAAATGCCCCCAAAATTACATTTGGTTTCAGCGTTGAAAATTTTTGTTGTCGCAACTTTCGCGGTCCTTTCGCTGAGGGCGGAAGAATTACCCGGCCCCGCGCCGAAAGCCCACGGCTCCAGTTATGACTTTGCGGCGGCGAAAACCAACTGGGCGTTTCAGTCGCCAAAGAATCCCGCGATTCCATCGATCAAAAATAAATCATGGCTCAAAACCCCCATCGACAATTTTATTTTAGCGAAGCTGGAAGCGCAGAACCTCTCCCCTGCTCCACCGGCGGACAAACGAACGCTCATCCGACGCGCCACTTTCGACCTGATTGGCTTGCCGCCCACGCGAAAGGAAATTGCCGATTTCCTCGCGGACGAGTCGCCCGATGCCTTTGCAAAACTTGTGGATCGTTTGCTGGCTTCTCCGCAATACGGCGTGCGCTGGGCACGGCATTGGCTCGACGTGGTGCGCTATACGGATTCGCTGGATTCGCGCGTCCTCGGTCAAGAAGCCGATAGCCTCGATTCGTGGCGCTATCGCGATTGGGTCGTCAACTCTTTCAACAACGATTTGCCCTACGACCAATTCATCCAGCAACAAATTGCCGGAGATTTATTGGCAGAAAAATCTGGGGCGTTTGACACCAACGCGTTGATCGCGACCGGATTGTACGCCATCGGAAGTTGGGGGAATGGCGACGCGGACAAGAAAAAAATTCTAACAGACATCGTTGACGATCAAATTGACGTGACGGGCCGGGCGTTTCTCGGCCTGACGCTGGCGTGCGCTCGTTGCCACGATCACAAGTTTGATCCCATTCCGACGGCCGATTATTATTCAATGGCGGGAATTTTTGAGAGCAGCCACATCCTGCCCAAATTGATGCCCGTAGGTGCCGGAGAAAACCTCATGCGCATTCCGCTCGTGTCAAAAACTGAAGTGGCGGATCGCAAAAAACGTGACGTTCGTCTTGCAGAACTGACCGCGCTGATTGATAAAACTTCGCAGGAAGGGGTGGAAGCTGCCGCCAAAAAAGCTCTTCCCCAATTGACGAATTATATTTTTGCCGCCGTCGAATCTCAAAATTCCACCAATAAAAATATTGCCATTTTGGCAGGCAGCCGCGGTTTGAACGAAGTTGTTTTGCGGCGCTGGATTGAATTTCTCAGCACCGAACATCTCGGCTGGTTCCCTAATCCGTTAAAAGATTTGTCCGGCGTGGTTGGTTTCCTCGGCTGGAAAAACGCCAAAGCCGATGACACACCTTTCGTATCCTTTAATGCGAGCGACAAGGAAGTCTTAAAGATTCCAGCGGGCCATCTTGCGCTGCACCCTGCACCCAAAACCGGAGTTGCCATCGCTTGGCAAAGTCCCGTCAGTGGCACGGTGCAAATACACGGCGTGATCAAGGACGCCGACGCGAATTGTGGCGATGGCGTCCAATGGAACATCACAAAAAGTGCGGGGCTTTTGGCGGAAGGCGCGATTGATAACGGCGGTTCGCAAACATTGGGCGAACAGGAAAAACTGAAATCCATCACGGTGGCTGCGGGAGAAACCGTTCATTTTACGATTTTACCGAAAGGCGACTACGTTTGCGACACGACTCTGCTCGATCTTCAAATCTCGGAACTGACTGGAGCCAGGCGCGTCTGGAATTTGACCAATGAAGTTGCCCGTGATTTTCTCAAGCAAAACCCGCGCGCGGACAGTTTTGGCAATTCCAATGTCTGGCATTTTCTCGATCTGGCGACTGCGCTGAAAAGTTTTGGCGATGCCAGTTCTCCACTGAAAAAATTGAGTTCATTGGTGCGGGAAAAAGTGTCCGACAAGGCAGCTTTAATTACGGCTGCGTCTGAGTTGCAAAAAACTTTGGAGGCAAAAACCAACGGTGGTTTGCAGGAAGATTTGATGGCGGCGGGCGGCGCGTTTTGGTCGCCAATTCGGAATGATGAAAAGCTTTTGACATCAGAAAATGGGGCCGCAGTTGCCAGATTAAAAAACGAGGTGGCCGAACTCAAGAAGGCGCAGGCAGCGCCCGTATTTTTTGCGCATGGTTTGCAGGAGGGGGGCGTGCCCGAAACAATGTACGCAGGAATTCGTGACGCAAAAATTCTGGCGCGCGGACGTTACGATCGCGAGGGTGAAATTGTCTCTCGCAAATTCCCCCGTCTGCTGGCGGGCGAAAATCAACCCTCCATTTCCGAGGGAAGCGGCCGTTTGCAATTGGCAAAATGGGTTGCCAGCGCCGAAAATCCACTGACAGCCCGTGTGATGGTAAATCGAATCTGGCAGCATCATTTTGGCGAAGGAATCGTGCGCACACCGAACAACTTTGGAAAACTGGGTGAACCACCGACGCATCCGGAGTTGCTGGATTTTCTCGCAAATGAATTTGTGAAGTCGGGGTGGTCCATCAAAGCGATGCACCGCGCGATGATGTTGTCGGCGACGTATCAGCAAAGTTCCTCCATCGGAGCGCAGGCGTCCCGCCTGCGAGTTGCAAAAATTCCAGATTCGAGTTCGACAAATTCATCCAAGCTTGCAGCCTCGAAACTCGCAGCCGAGACGCCTGCGCTCCTCGATCCTGAAAATAAATTATTCGGTCGCATGAATCGCCGCCGCCTCGAATCCGAGGTGTTGCGCGATAGTTTATTGACCGTCGCGAACAAACTCGATCTCGCGATGGGCGGTCCGTCCATCCGCGACTTCAGCACGAACCGCCGCACACTTTACATCACCACGATTCGTTCGGATCGCGCGACGTATCAATTTCTTTTCGACGCCGCCGATCCGAACGCGATTGTGGAAAAGCGCCTCGATTCTACTGTTTCACCACAAGCGTTGTTCCTGCTCAATCATCCGTTCGTCATGGCGCAAACGAAAACGCTCGCGGAACGCGTCGGCAAATTGGAGAAGACCGACGAGTCGAAAAAAATACAATGGCTCTACGAAAATCTTTATGGGCGACCGCCGAGTTCGCAGGAAATAAAAATTGGCGGCACGACACTGGCGCAGGCGAGAGTCGAAGAAAATGGAAAATCTGATTCTGAAAAAATGGCGTGGGAGGAATACTGCCAGGTGCTGCTCTGCGCGAATGAATTTATTTATGTGGATTAAACCGGAAGTCCGAAGTTGGAGGAGCACGCCCTCCCCGGGCGTTGCGGTGCGCGCCCTCGCACACAGCCCTTTGCGGATGATGCTGGCACGAACGCCTGGAACATTTCCGCGCACCCGATGTTTTCCGCGAGGGCGCGGAAAACTGCGCCCGGGGGCGGGCGCGCTCCCCATTTATTTCAAAATGATGCGCGCTGTTTTTCCATGTCTTTTACTTTTGTTCGCGCTTGCCGGTCGCGAGGTCAGGGCGGATGATTTTGAATTTTTTGAGATAAAGATCCGCCCGATTTTCGTCGAGCATTGCTACAAGTGCCACAGCGCCGATGCGGAAAAACTCAAGGGCGATTTATTTCTCGACAGCAAAGCAGGAATTTTCAAAGGCGGCGAATCGGGCGCGGCAATTGTTCCCGGAGATGTTGAAAAAAGTTTGCTCATCAAAGCGGTTCGCTACATCGACAAGGATTTGCAGATGCCGCCGGAGAAAGCGGGCGGAAAACTTTCTACCGCGCAAATTGCCGATCTTGAAACATGGGTGAAATCCGGCGCGCTCGATCCGCGAACGAACATTGTTCTAGGTTCAACGTCCAAAGTTCCAAGTGCCAAGTCGCCTTACGATTTCGCAGCGGCGAAAACAAACCGGGCTTATTCGCCGCCAAAAAATTGGCCGGTTCCGAAAGTTAAAAATAAATCATGGGCGAAATCTCCCATCGACAATTTTATTTTGGCGAAACTTGAAGATGAAAATATTTCTCCTGCGCCGACTGCGGATAAACGGACTTTAATTCGTCGCGCCACCTTCGATCTCACCGGCTTGCCGCCAACGCCGAAGGAAATTGAAAATTTTCTCGCGGACAAATCATCAGGAGCATTCGCAAGAGTTGTCGAGCGGTTGCTCGCCTCGCCGCAATACGGCGTGCGGTGGGGGCGGCATTGGCTCGACCTCGTGCGCTACGCGGATTCGCTCGGTTCAAATTTCACCAAGGAGCAGGACATCATTCATGCGTGGCGCTATCGCGATTGGGTGACCGGTGCGTTCAATCGCGATCTGCCTTACGACCAGTTCATCACGCAGCAAATCGCCGGCGATCTTTTGCCGCCGCCCGAGCCGGACGGAATGGACACCAACGCCATCATCGCCACCGGCCTGTATGCCATCGGCCACTGGGGAAACGGCGATTCGGACAAGGAAAAAATCCAGACCGACATCGTGGATGACAACGTGGACGTGACAGGACGCGCGTTCCTCGGCCTGACGCTCGCGTGCGCGCGTTGTCACGATCACAAGTTCGATCCGATTCCGACGGCAGATTATTATTCGCTGGCGGGAATTTTTTTCAGCAGCCACATCATGCCGAAACGGGCCGACTCAAGTTCGACGGATAAAATTCTGGACATCCCGCTCATTTCCAAAGCGGAAACCGATCGTCGCCAGAAACGGGAAGCGCGGATGGCGGAGTTGGAAAAACAAATCGAAACAATTACCGACGACGCAATGGCCGCGCTCATCAAACAATCCATTCCGCAGACGGCGCGTTATCTGACGGCGGCGGGGGAACTGCTAAACAATCGTGGCGACGCGGCTGACATTCCGGGGAGCACAGCCGCCCCGGCTGTTGTTAGGCGCGCCCTCGCGCCGAACCTCCGCGCGGAGGACTCAAGAACAAGTTCGCCCTCACGCCCGCCGTTGCCGACGACGCGGGCGTCGTCGGCTACGCCCGGGGCGGGCGCGCTCCCCGCGTCGGCTGCGACAAATGAATTGAATGAAAAAGTTTTGCGCCGCTGGATCAAGTTTCTCGACACGGGTTATCTCGGTTTGCTTCCGAATCCGCACACGAATGTGGCCGGATACACCAATTTGCTGGGCTGGAAAAATTCCCGGTCCGAGGACAACCCGGTTGTCATTTACAACGTCAACGCGGGCGAATTCACGGTGCATCCCGG
>JBDSYB010000308.1:0-6357 GCA_039925885.1 Verrucomicrobiota bacterium | reverse complement strand
GGCATTGTTTTGGAAACGCTGCGCGCGAATCCGCTGGTTCTCGGACGCGATTTCTTTGAGTAACGTCCATGAATTATCGCGGCTGCAATCATCGGTGATGATAATTTCGTAGGTGATTTTGAGTGGTTCGAGCGATTCGCGAATGGAACGAATGAGGGCGCGCAAATTTCCTTCCTCGTTGTAACAGGGAAGAACGATGCTCAGGAGCGGCGCGGGATTCATGCAGTGAAATGAAATGAGAAATTGGCGATGGGGTCAATTCACCAAACGGTACCAGTTGTCTCGTTGTCGCGGTTCGTAGCCGAGTTCTTTGATGAGCCGTTGCATATCAGCGACTCCCATACAGAAAGTTGTTCCAGCCTGCGAGACCACATTTTCTTCGATCATAATGCTGCCCAAATCATTCGCACCGTATTTCAATGCGATTTGCCCAATCTCCTGCCCTTGCGTGACCCACGAGCTTTGAATGTTCGGAATGTTATCGAGATAAACCCGCGACAGCGCCTGCATCCGCAAATATTCGTGCCCGCCGACGGTCGGCGCTTTGAGCTTCGTATGTTCCGCTTGAAACGTCCACGCGATGAACGCGGTGAACGCGCCTCCAGAATGTGCTGCCGACATTCTGTCGGCAGAAGCGGCGTCTTTTTGCGCAACGGTGGAATTATTTTCTGCGGCTCTATTTGCCATGTTTTCTGCCAACTGAAAGTCGGCAGCACGTTGCCACGACTTGTCCTGCTGCGCCCGAACCCGCTCCAGATGTTCGATACGCTCCTCAACCGTTTCAACATGGCCAAACATCATCGTCGCCGTCGATGCGAGACCAAGCCGATGCGCCACATCCATCACATTCAACCATTCGTTGCTCATCGCTTTTAGCGGAGCAATTCGTTGCCGCACGCGATCCACCAGAATTTCTCCGCCGCCACCCGGAATCGAACCCAGCCCAGCCTTCACAAACTCGCGAATGATTTCTTCCACCGGCTTTTGAAATACTTCCTGAAAATGCACAAACTCACTGGGGCTGAATCCGTGGATGTTGATCTGTGGAAATTTCGTTTTGATGTGTGACAGCAAATCGAGATACCACTGCATCGAAAGTTTCGGATGATGTCCACCCTGCATCAAAATCTGCGTGCCGCCGAGCGCGATGGTTTCCTCAATTTTCTGGTCCATCTCATCGTGCGTGATGACATAGGCGTCGTCGTCTTTCTCGACTCGATAGAACGCGCAGAATTTGCAATAGACGTTGCAGACGTTGGTGTAATTGACGTTGCGATCAACGATGTAGGTGACGATTTCGTTCCCGCGCCCGTCGAAAGCTGACGCCTTTGCAATTTCACGACGACGATCCGCCAGCGCGCCGAGTTCTTCCAGTGGCAAATGGTAAAGTCGCAACGCTTCAGCAGCATCAATGCGCTTTCCGTCCCAAACATTTTGCAGCAACTCGTCCAATGACGCGTCGTAAATCACGAAAAGAATTTAATGGAGCAATCCAACGAAACAAGCGGGGAAGTAGGCGAATAAGTTCGGCTTCAATTACTCAATCACCAAAATCGTGGAGAGGGCGATGCGCGGAATGGTGACTACCAAAACGGCTTCGTTTTTTTCCCGTTTGAATGTGAATTGAACGAGTCCTTGCGTCGCACCTGAATCTGCGGTGATTGCCTTCACGCTTCTAACACGTTGAAATGGAACGCGAACTTGTAAACGCACATCGCTGGCCGCAGTCACTTTATCTTCAAAAGATGAGAGCCGTTGCACGTTGAGATTCAGGAGATGAACGATGGTTTTTTTGGGCTGATCGTGAACGACCAAACGTAGCGTGGAAGGCCCCTGTAAAATAGCGGCTGATTTTTTCGCGACACTTTCCAGTTCGGTCAACCAGTTTTTCTCGCTCGTGAAAATAATATTTCCGCCACGCTTTTTAAATTTCTCAACGGCCATTTTTTCGGGTGCGGAAAAAGCATCGGGCGATTCCGCCACAAGAACCGAACGCGGGTTCGCTTGAATTTTCTTTGAGAAATTTTCTTCCGCAACCGCTTCAAACTGCACGTTGGATCGACTCAGCGTGCGGGCGATTTCCAATGATTTGCATTGATCCGTTTCGACCCAATTCTGAAATGGTAGAAACAAAAGGACATCGGCGCGCTGCGTAGTTTCATTCAAGAGATTTGCGTTTTCGCGGAGAAAAATAGCTTCAGGCCGCACGCCGGAAATCATGCGTGATCGCTGATCCTCCGGCCAGGTCGGCCACGACAAATACGAGGCCTGATGCGCCGCCGCTTCCGCCATCGCAAGCCGCATCAAGTTGGGCGGCGTGTGATAATCGCCATCCGCAATGGTGACGGCGACCAGTGGTTTGTTATGGGAAATCGCCCGCAACAATTCGTAAACCGGGCCGTATTCCATGACCGTTCCGTTCGCCAAAACGCGCGGCTGGTTCGCCATATCTTCAACGACCACCAAATCCTCCACTTTGCTCATCTCAAAAATGTTGTAGCCCATCGAGCGGCTTTGGGAAAAAAATGCTTCGGGCGAATTCAAGCTGTTGTTGCAGGTGATGAGCGCCCCGGGCTTGATGGTGCGAGCGTAAGTTCGCATGTCCGCCATAAAATCCCGGGCGGTTGTGCTGCGGAATCGCAAAAAATCTTTTGGCTGGTTGACGGCTAGCTGGCGCAGAAACGCCAAGGAATTTGTTTTCGGAAAATCAATTTTTTGCCCTTCGTCCTCAAGAAATCGGGCGAACTTCTTCATGCAATGTTCGCAATAACATCCTTGCGGATGCACCGTGGGATTGTCGAAAAAAATGCCGTCGTTCCCAACCTCCAATTGCAATTTGACCATGAATTTTTCGTAAGTGCGCCAGTCGGGATTGTTCTTGCAGGCCGGGAGATAATTACCGCCATACCATGAGGGAAGTGGTTTGCCTTCGCGATCCTGTTGCAGCCATTGGGCGGGCGGAGTGGAAAATTGCCCACGAAATTCCTGGCTCCAATTTTTGTCAAAGGTTTCGAGCTTCACGATGGAAGTGGAGCAAACATAAGCGAGGGCCAGTTTGATTCCGTTTTTCTTTGCGCCCGCCAGATAATCGCTGAATTGTTTACGCAGAATTTCGATCTCCTTGGGCGCAGGTAGTCCTTCAGCACCCATTTGCCCGAAACAACCCGGATAAATAATCGTCATCCCGCTGGCGATGGCGGCGTCAGCCTGGTCGCCAATTCCGCCCAAATGATCAAAAGCGTGACCGGCAATTCCCACCCGTAACTCGCGCGGCACATCGGCTGTGGACAATAAATGCAGCGAGAATAAACAGGCGATGACGATAAGAGTGCGCATGACTGGAGTTTGACGTTGGACAATAAAGTTTCAAATACGAAAATCAAAACACGTTCGCTCCGACTCGACTTGGTGGGCGGGCACCATAACTCATCTCACACATTTGCTTGTGGAAGGCGACGAACTAATTCTGATTTGCACGGAAAGCACTGTTCCGTAGCACGGAAAAAGAAGTTCGTTCCGCGCCAACTCTGGTATCGTCGGGCCGTGAAACAACTTCTGATCCTGTTCTGCGGTTGGATGCTCGCGACGAGCGCGTTGGCACAGGAGCAAACCATCGACGCGGCAGAAGTGATTGATTCGGCGAATCAGTTCCTGCAGGAAAATATCGACCAATCCATTCTCGACTCGCTCGGTGTTGATGCCGACCGCACACGCCAATTTTTCAATCAACTTCATCAACATTTCCAAGCTACGGACGTGTATGACCTTGCCGCCTTGCGCGAAACGGCAACCCAACTGGTTCCGCTGCTCCAGCAATTTGAGGAAACGGAACCTTACGCCATTTGGCTGAAGTCCCGACTCGATTACTTTCAAGTGGCGGATCAACTGCGGCGAAACGCTTCTCGCGGATCGACCAATACTGCCGCGCGCTTGCCCCAGCCCACCGCAAAAATGGAGCGGAAAGCGTGGATCGAAGTGGTCCAGGAGCGGCCCATGCCCGACCTGGCGTCCAAGCAAGTGTTGCCGTTGAAAAAAATATTTATCGCTGAACGCGTCCCGCCCGAACTGGTGTGGCTGGCTGAAGTGGAATCATCGTTTAATGCGAAAGCAAAAAGCCCGGCGGGCGCGGCAGGATTGTTTCAATTGATGCCAATCACCGCGCGCAGCCTCAACCTTTCCGTTGGTTTATTGCGCGACGAACGTTTGCACCCTGAGAAAAATGCACGAGCTGCGGCGCGTTACCTGGCCACACTTTATAAACGGTTTGGAAATTGGCGACTCGCACTGGCTGCCTACAACGCGGGTGAAGGGCGCGTGGCCGAATTGTTGCGCAAAAATAAAGCGCGCACGTTCGACGAAATCGCGCATCGCCTCCCGGCTGAAACGCAACTCTACGTTCCGAAATTGGAAGCGCTCGTGCAAAAACGCGAAGGCCGTGCGCTGGCCGACTTGAAAATTCCGAAAGGTTAAATGAGGCCATTGCGCCGTTCACAGCGGTGGCGCCAGGTTCAAACGGAGACTTGTCTTGGAAAAATATTTCCGCTCGCGGCGACTCTTTTTGTTTCGCACGATGACGCGATGCCGAACAGAAATGAGTCAGACCACTTGATCCAGGCCGCGCGGGAACTTTCGCAAAAAGTGGATCGGCTGAAATTTAAGCCACCGGTTGCGCATGTTTACAATCCCCTCACCTACGCGTGGAAAGCGCAGGAAAATTATTTGCGCCGTTTCGGGAACACTAAAAAGCGGGTGGTATTTTTTGGAATGAATCCAGGGCCTTTTGGAATGATGCAAACGGGCGTCCCATTCGGCGAAGTGGCCGCCGTCCGCGATTGGATGGGCATTCATGAAAAAATTGATCCGCCCCGCCGACAACATCTAAAACGACCCATCCTCGGATTTAATTGTCCGCGCTCGGAAGTCAGCGGGCGGCGCGTCTGGAATCTTTTCGCGGAGCGTTACGGTTCCGCCGAAAGTTTTTTTGCGGAGCATTTCGTCGCCAATTACATCCCGCTCGCCTTCCTGGCAGAAAGCGGCGCAAATTTAACTCCTGATAAACTGCCCAGCGCCGAAAGAGACCCATTGCTCAAAATTTGCGATGAACATCTGCGCCGGGTAGTGGAAATTTTGCGACCGGAATGGCTGGTGGGCGTGGGCGGTTTCGCAGCGGCGCGCGCGAAATTGGTGACGGTTAATTCAGACATTAAAGTTGGGCAGATTCTTCATCCCAGCCCCGCCAGCCCAGCCGCCAATCGAGGTTGGGCGGTTGCCGTCACGCGACAACTCACCGCGTTCGGTATCTGGAAATCGACCTGAGCAATTCGGTTCAGGATCGAGACCGCGGCGCGGAGTTGTTGCGCGATGTCTTTGGCGTAGGCGATGAGATTGTCGTCGGCGTTGAGCGTCAGGACACGGACTTGTTCGGGCGCTAGCCAGAGCGGGAAGTTGTCGGCGTAATGTTCGATCAAAATCTAGTCCAACATTTTGGAGTTGCGCGACTTTTTCAGGGCCAGCGAACGCGATAGAAATATTGCAAGCCATTCGTCGGAGGCGGCGCAGTGAACTGGAACTGTGAGGGCGAGATTTCCTGGACCGTCCCCACCACCGTCCAATTGGTCGATGGCAGCGTGACAATTGTTGTCGAAAGCGCGGTAAAAGTCGCACCGGCTATATTGGTAAAACCAAACCGGACCGAGCCATCGAGCAATCTCGTCACGTTGGTTAGCAGAATGGTCGGAACCGTCGAAACTGTGGAAAATTGTGATTCAAAGGGGGAATAAAGATGGTTGGTCGTGCTAGCTGCATTAGCGGTTTCGGCCACGCGGGCGGTTATTCGTGCCGAGCCTGGCCAGATGTTCGTGGGGTTAAATGTCAGCCTGTCGCGTGCGGCATTCCAGACAAACGTGCCGCCCACGCTGGGCGTAGTAGTGAAGCCTACTTGCACTGAGTTCGTGTTCATTGGTTGGGTGAACTGAAGGACGAGTGGAGAAAATCGAGAAATGCCGGTCGCATCGTGCGCGGGCGAAACGCTAATCACCGTGGGGTCAAGCGGCCGCCACTCGGATTGCGCAACGAAAAGTTTGGCGGTGGTGGACGGCACATCGATGTTAGGTGTCTGCGAACTGCCGTCGATAATAATGGATTCGTTCGTGGCGAGCAAGTTCACGAGAACGGTACCGGGAGGATGAATCGTGGGCCGCGGAGGAAGAGTTCGCGTGTAGGACGCCGTGTTGAAAACCACGAAAACCGACTGCGTGCCAAGTGTGCGTGAGTAGGCGAAACGACCGGGCCCGTCGCCGTCATACCAAAGATTATTGTGTTCACCCGTTCGCAGCGCGGGATAAAGCCGTCGAAAAT
>JBDSYB010000307.1:0-2574 GCA_039925885.1 Verrucomicrobiota bacterium | reverse complement strand
GCGCGGTCGCGCCGGAGAAATTGGTTTGATGCAAATCATGGAATCCGCCGCGCTCGATTGGGCATCAGCGGAAAATATTTATCCGTTCGAACACGAACAGCTCTTTGATCCCGGCACGAATACATTGGCGGGCGCGTGGTATTTGAAAAAATTATTGAAGCGCTACACAAAAACGGACAATCCATCGCCCTACGCGCTGGCCGATTACAATGCTGGACGCGGAAATGTTTTGAAATGGATGACCAACGGGGCGGCAACGAACAGCGAAATGTTTATCCGGCAAATTGGTTTTCCCGGCACGAGCAATTATGTGCGCGCGGTGATGGGAAAATGGGAGCATTATCGCGCCGAATTTCCGAAAAACTAACCGGGTCGCACCGGCCGTCGGCGGGTGTGAAATTAAACTACCAACCGCGGATTAAGAATTTACTTCGCACCCGCCGGAGCAAGGTGCTACCTAGCGGCGTTGAATCCGTTCATCGCGGCGCACAATTGTTCACGGATTTTTTCTTTTTCTTCGTCCAGAAATTCGCGCGGGACAAAAACCGCCTGGCCAAACCGTAAATGACATTTAGCAAAAGGCAGCGGGATTTGAAATCGATCCCAACTGCGCAAAGAAATTTTTCCCTGAATGCGGATGGCCACCGGCACGAGTGGCGCGCCCGTCACTTGCGCCAGGGCGATTACGCCGTCCTGAACTTGATAGCGCGGACCGCGCGGACCGTCCGGCGTGATGGCGAGGTGAAAACCTTTTTCGAGCCATGTAGTTGATTCGAGCAGGGCTTGCCGACCTCGCCGACTACTGGAGCCGCGCACTGCTTCTACGCCGAAATTATTCAAAACGGCGGCGAGCAATCCTCCGTCCTTGCTGGCGCTGATCATCGCGGCCAGTCCGTTACTCGGCCAAATTTTTTTAGCGAATTGCGAATAGGCCACCATTGAAAGCGCAAGGCGATTATGCCAGACACAAAAAATAATTGGGCCGTCGTAATTGGGAATTTTAACGTGGGTGGCTTTGCATCGCCATGAAGCCATCAATATTTTTGCCAGACCGAAAATAGCCGTAGCCGCAGCATTTCTCCGCCAACTGAGCGTGTGTGGAACAACGATTCCAGAAGTCTGTTTTCGAACGCGCGTTTGGGGATCGACTGACATCACGCGCCTTTTTTCAAACTGGCTCGCACTAAATCTTCCACGCTGGCTTGCCCGCCGAGGACGGCTTGCGCGGCGCGAATGGAATCGTGCGCTTCGAGTTGTTTGAAACCCAGCGCCATTAGCGCGAGAACGGCGTCGTTGATTTTTTGATCAGGCTCCGAAAGCGTGCGTCCGGCGCTGCTGGCTTCGAGCGCGCCTGCTTGGCCAATTTTATCTTTAAGTTCGACGACGATGCGTTCGGCGGTTTTTTTGCCCACGCCGGAAATGGAGGAAAGCATTTTCACATCGCTGCTCGCCACCGCGCCGCGAAAGGAGGTCGCATTAATTCCGCTCAAAATGTTGAGCGCGATTTTCGGACCGATGCCGCTGACGTTGTTGATGAGCAGACGAAAAAGTTCGCGCTCGGTTGCGCTCATAAAACCGTAAAGCACATGGGCGTCGTCGCGAATTTGCAGATGGGTGAGAAGTTTTATGTCGCTGCCCGGTGAAGGCAATTTATCGAAGGAGGAAATCGGAATCAGCACGTCATAGCCAACTCCATTTACGTCCACCGTGACTTGAGTAGGAAGCGCATCAACCAGTTTGCCGTGGAGAAATGTAATCACGATTGGGGGTATGATAGATAGTGCCCTTAGAGTTGGAAGATTTTTTAGCAAAACGTCGAGAGTTAGGCGTAAAGCGTTGATGCTTTACAACCACATTTCCAATACCCAGAGCAGGAAAAGCATCAGAAAAAAAACAGGAAAAATTAAAAAAATGACTGCGACCACGCGTTGCCAAAATGTGCCGCGCAAAACCACCGCGATTCCACATACAAAAGCTGGCGCAAAAAGTATGAACATGAGAAAGATCGATTCTACTTTATGCCAAGGACGCGCTAGTTGGGCGAGACTTGCCTTTGTTGCCCCCGCTGCGGTGCTGTAGGCAGAGGCGTGGTCAAAAACGACCAGCAGCGCAACCGAACAACATGCCGTTAGGACAAGTCGGCAATTGTTGATAACGAACCGAAAATTCATGCGCGACAATGAAATCGATTCATAGGTTTCTGTGAAGGATAATTCCACAAAGAAACCCGAAAGTGTGGAGAACTTCCGCTTTGAAAAGTCGCGAATCGCGGTTAAACGAAGCGCGTGAATTACGCTGTCCTTCAGAAAAATTTGGACATTCCTCCCGTTGAAAAAATTGAGGAGGCGCTGCTCTGGGTCAAAGATTTTACGCGAGCCGAGCCGCCGCCGTGAAACTTTGTTTTGAAATTTGCTTCCCGTCGGCAAATCTCTCTGCTATTGTGACGCCCTGAAAACGAAGCAAATACCCAAATCGGTTTCTCGTCCTCCCCAAAAAAAGGCAGTAAAGCCTGAATTGCAGACCGGCCAGGTCTGGGAGCTTGAAGGTTCAAATGTCCATATCGGCCTGATTGGA
>JBDSYB010000306.1:0-4067 GCA_039925885.1 Verrucomicrobiota bacterium | reverse complement strand
GTATAAATAAATCCGCCTAAATTTTTCGCATCGCCGGAAACCCACGGTTCCTTGTTGTGACTCGGTAAATTCTGGCAGCTTTGCAAGAAATGGATTGCGGCCTTCCAATTCAAATCTTTCGCGCCCGTCAGATTTTTGTCCGTGTCAAAATTCTTGCTGTAATACAGCGCCTCCAGCGCCGTCAGTGTGTTGTTCATGTCGGAATGATCGCCTTTGCTGCCGTAGCCGATGCCGCCATCGAACTGGCTATCGATTTTTCCTTTCTCGCCCAAATCAATTTGCTGGCCGACCAACCATTTGCGCGCGTTACGAATGGCCGGTTCGTATTTCGGATTTTTCGCGGAGACCAACGCGAGAAGCGAAAGCGCGGTGTTGTAATTCTGAAGTTCCTTCCGATAAATCCCGCCATCGGGTTGAACACTGCTGCTCAGAAAAGCATAACCCTTTTTCACTGACGAATTCGTTTTGAAACGCCCGCTTGGTTCGCCCAAGAACGCGGTCAACGCTAACGCCGTCAACGCAGGATGATCTGCCGTTGACCAAAAGCCATTTGTGTTTTGATTTTTTCCCAGCCAAGAAATCCCTTGGTCAATCGCGTGCTGGACTTCGTTGCGAAAAGAAACATCTGTTTTGTGTGGACCCGACTTGGAAAATTTCGGTTCTGCCGCAAAAATGTTTGCCACAAAAGACCACAAGAAACACAAAACCAGAAAAGATGAAATGGTAGGACGCGTCACTCCGTGCGCGCCGCTCGTTGCAATCCCATCCCCGGCGCGCACGGAGTGCCGCGCCCTACCTTCAAAAAGAAGTTTCAAACTCGAAGCATCTAATTTCATTTTGTGTCTTTTGCCTTCTCTTGCGCCCCTTCCAATTTGAACGTCACTTCCACTTTTGTGTTCAAAGGCGGAATCGCGTTTGTGTTTACAAACCAAATTTCATCGTTATCGCGGTCAGGTTGCAGGCAGTTCGCCAGCGCCAAAGGATCGCTGATGATTGAAACAATTGAGCCGTCGCGCTGCGCGATAAATGTTCCGTCGATCACTTTTGAGCCGTTGTAAATCCAGATCTCTTTACTCATCGCCGATTTGCTTTTGCTGTTAAAAATAAATTCTTCGGCGCGAAGATGTTTTTCGACCGCGCCATTTTTCCAACTCACATCCATGGCAAATTTGTCTCCGGCAATGTTTGTTCCAGCGCCGGTGGCGCCAAGCAGCAGCATCGCCACATGAATTTGCGATGGCTCGGTTTCCGTTTTGAAAATGCTCTCGTGCAATTTGCCTGTGCCCGTGACCAAAACATATTCCACCGCTCCATTCGTCATGTTTACCGACGCAGGAAACTTGATCGTCTTATTTTCCTTGTTCAGTTGGATCGACCCGATCTCAAAAATTTTCGGGGTAATTTGTTTTAGCGGAGCAACGGAAGAATCCACCGGTGAGGCCGAATAAGCGGCAGCATTCGCCAGGCAAAGGCCCAACAAAATTGTTCGCAAAAAAAACCGTGGCGTCATGGCAAAGAAATTAGGTCAGCGGTCTGGATGTGTCGAGTGCATCGCGCAACTGATGGATCAATGACTGAAAATCTGTTGAACTCTTAACCGGGAGAACAAGCGGGACGCGCTATTCTACTTTTCTCAACTCAGCGCGTCCCCTAACGGAAATGCAGGAAGAAATTCGTTTGCGGTTGCACAGCGGCGTGTCTAGCGTTTCGCTCAAATTCGATTTGAGTTTCCCTGGAAAAAAATATGAACAGCGCTCCCCTTACAACAGCAGAATTGACGAAAATCACGACTGGTTTGCACCGGCTCGCGCACAATCTATGGTGGACATGGAACCAGGGTGCGCAGGAAATTTTTCAGGAACTTTCTCCGCGCAGTTGGCAAAATCTTTATCACAACGGCGTCGCGGTTTTACACGAGGTTTCAGATTATGAATTGCGTGTTCGTTTGCAGGACCCTGACTTCACCCGCCGCGTGCGCGAGGTGCTGGCAGATTTTGAGAACTACATGGAGGAACCCAATACGTGGGGAAATCAAAATGCCGCCGCGTTGAAAAAAAATCCCGTCGCGTATTTCACCGCCGAATTTGGTTTTCACGAAACGCTGCCCATCGCGGCGGGCGGCCTTGGAATTTTGGCGGGCGACCATGCAAAATCCGCCAGCGACCTGGGCATTGGGTTTGTTGGGATCAGTCTTTTTTATCGCGAAGGATATTTTCAACAAGCCTTCAACGCGGATAACTGGCAGTCGGAATATTACACGCTGCTCAATCCAAAAAATTTGCCGGTCGAGCCAGTGTTCAATAGCAAAGGCGAGCCACTCGTCTGCTCGGTGGAAATCGGCATGGCGGAAGTTTTTTTTCAGGCGTGGCGCGTGAACGTCGGGCGCAATCCGGTTTATCTGCTGGATGCAAATCGTCCCGAGAACGAACAACTTTACCGCGATTTGACGCTGCGGGTTTACGGTGGTGATAGCACAACGCGTATTATGCAGGAAATTTTGCTCGGAGTTGGAGGAGTAAAATTGATGCGCGCTCTTGGGCTTAATCCTTCCACCTTCCACATGAACGAAGGTCACGCCGCTTTCTTATCGCTGGAATTGATCCGGGAAAAATTGGGCGAAGGAAAAACCTTCCCCACCGCTCTGGCGGCGACGAAAAGCGAATGTCTTTTCACGACCCACACGCCGGTAGAAGCAGGCCATGACCGTTTCACCGGCGACCTGATGAATTACGCCCTCAACAAATGGCCGGCCCATTTAAAAATTTCCCGCGAGGAACTTATGGCGCTGGGTCGCGTCAACACCGCCGACGTCCACGAACCTTTTTGCATGACCGTTCTCGCGCTGAAACTCTCCCGCGCCGCCAATGGAGTGAGCGAACTTCACGGTCAGGTCAGTCGGCAAATGTGGCAAGGGCTTTTTCCCGGCAAAAAGATTGAAGAAGTTCCCATCGGGCACATCACCAATGGAATTCACCTGATGGGTTGGATGAAAGGTCCGGTGCGCCGCTTTTGGAAAAGAAAACTTTCTACTGACAGTGGAGAAGCAGCAGCCGGCCAAGACACCACATTTTGGACAAAAAAACCTCCCTCAAATTGGGAAACGGAAATCAATTCCACTGAATTCTGGAAACGGCTGGCCGACCCAACTTTCATCACCGACGAAGAGCTTTGGGCGTTGCGTTACAAATTGCGTCGCGAGTTAATCGAGTTCGCGCGCCGCCGTTTGTTGCTTCAGGGAAAAGTTTTGACGCAGGGCGATTTTATCGCGTTCGATCAATTGCTTAATCCAGATGCGCTGACTATCGGTTTCGCCCGCCGCTTTGCCACGTATAAACGGGCCCCGTTGATTTTCGAACAATTTCAGAATGTCGTGAAGCTGGTCAGCAATCGTCAGCAACCGATCCAATTTATTTTTGCAGGCAAAGCGCATCCGCGAGATGACGAAGGCAAACGTTACATTCAACGCGTCATTCATTTGAGCCAATACAGCGAACTCAAA
Organism: Verrucomicrobiota bacterium; assembly: GCA_039925885.1. Classification (GTDB taxonomy): domain Bacteria; phylum Verrucomicrobiota; class Verrucomicrobiia; order Limisphaerales; family CANJXF01; genus CANJXF01. The sequence continues at coordinate 568 of JBDSYB010000306.1, read as the reverse complement.
GGGCATCTGGTGTTCATCGAGAATTATGACGTGCATATCGCGCGCCAAATGGTTTCTGGCTGCGATGTTTGGTTGAACAATCCGCGACGCCCACTCGAAGCTTCCGGCACCAGCGGGCAGAAAGTTTCCTGCCACGGCGGGTTGAATCTCAGCATCATGGACGGTTGGTGGCGCGAAGGTTATGACGGCACGAATGGATTTTCCATCGGTGGCGACACGCATCCCGATTCGATTGAAGAACAAGATCGCATGGACAGTGAAAATCTTTACAAAACTTTGACCGAAGAAGTCATCCCCTGTTTTTACAAACGCGATGCGCAGGGTATCCCGCGCGAATGGATTCAAAAAATCCGTCGCGCCATGATTTCACTCGTCCCCAAATTCAACACCTGGCGAATGGTGCAGGAATACACGGAGAAATATTATCTGACGAAATAGCGATGCTCTGATCGATGGACAACCACGAATGGACACGAATAGGCACGAATTTTCCAAAGGAGGTAGGGCGCGTCACTCCGTGCGCGCCGCTCGTTGACGTTTCTTACCCGGCGCGCACGGAGTGACGCGC
>JBDSYB010000305.1:0-9231 GCA_039925885.1 Verrucomicrobiota bacterium | reverse complement strand
GATTCCGTTCACCACGAAACAAGAGTTGGTCGCCGACCAGCAAAAAATTCCACCGTTCGGCTCGAATCTGACTTTTCCGCTCGAAAACTACACGCGCTTTCATCAAACCAGCGGCACGACCGGCACGCCATTGCGCTGGCTCGATACGCCGGAAAGCTGGAACTGGATGGTCGAAAATTGGGTGGAAGTTTTTCGCGCTGCGGGAGTTGAGGCGACGGATAAAATCTATTTTGCGTTTTCATTCGGCCCGTTCATTGGGTTCTGGCTGGCGTTCGATGCCGGACAAAAAATTGGCACGCTCTGCGTTCCCGGCGGTGGTTTATCCAGCGAATCGCGTTTGAAAGCAATTTTGGAAAACGAAATCACCGTTCTCTGCTGCACTCCGACTTATGCGTTGCGTTTGGCGGAAGTCGCCGGGTTCGGAGTTCCGCCTTCAGGTGTTTCCGCGCCCGAACCGCCTGAAGGCGGAACTCCAAACCAAACTATCTCTCCGAAAATCGGCCTCAGCACTCACGCGCCCGCCCAAGCCGAACGCGCCATTGCCGCTGGAGCAGATTACGTCGCCATCGGCCCCATTTACGCGACCGGAACGAAGCCGACCGCAAAACCCGTCACGCTCGATTACATCCGTTGGGCGGCGGCGAATGTAAAAATCCCGTGGTTCGCCATCGGCGGAATCAATTTGCAAAATCTCGATGAAGTTTTGGCCGCAGGCGCGAAAAGGATTTGCGTCGTTTCCGCCATTTTAAGATCCGCCGACATTAAAATCGCCTGCGCCGAATTTCGCAAAAGGTTGGACGGACTTTAAGTATCAAAGACCGCATGGTCGACGGCTCAAAATTCTTTATTCCTGCGGGCTACCTCCCATTAACACCGTGGCTTTAGCCCGGTGCAGTGGGGTTCAAAACCGATTCAGCCGTTTTAACGGCTTTGGTTTGCGCCGATTCGAAAGCCGTTAAAAACGGCTGAACTCGCTTCCATCCTCATCCACCGGGCTAAAGCCACGGTGTTAATGAGAAATTTTCCGCTCTGTCGAAGGCCGTGAACTGTCTTGTTTCGTAGCCTTCACCTGATAAATTCTCACGAGTCGATGACTACTGTTGGCGAAATTAAAAATGCTTTGAGCCGTCTTTCCCGAGAGGAAATGCTGGAAGTGCAGGATTGGCTCGAAAATTTTTTGGAAGATCAACTGACGATGACTGATGAATTCAAAGCCAAGATTGAGCGATCTGAGTCTGAAATGAATTCACTTTGAATTTTAACCCCCGAATAATCCCCAAAACTTAATGAGCGTTCTCATCGTCGGTTCCACGGCCCTCGATTCCATTAAAACTCCCAAAGCGGAAAACCCGCGTTTGCTGGGCGGTTCCGCCAGCCACGCCGCTGTTGCGGCGAGCTTTTTCGCGCCGGTGAAATTGGTCGGCGTTGTCGGAAAGGATTTTCCGAAGCGTTACGTCTCGCTCTACAAAAAACACAAAATCGATTTGGAAGGGTTGCAAATCGTCGATGGCAAAACGTTTCATTGGTCGGGCGAATACGAAGTGAACATGAACAATCGCCGCACGCTCGCCACGGAGCTCGGCGTGTTTGAAACTTTTTCGCCAAAACTTCCGGCGTCGTATCAAAAATCGGATTTCGTTTTGCTCGCGAACATTGCGCCGTCGTTGCAAAGCCACGTCCTCGACCAGATGCGCCGCCCGAAATTCGTTGTCGCGGACACGATGGATCTTTGGCTGAACATCGCGCTGCCTGATTTGCTCAAACTGCTCAAGCGCGTGGATGGTTTTGTTCTCAACGATTCCGAAGCGCGCCAACTCACTGGCGAAGATAATCTCATCGTCGCGCTGAAAAAAATTCATAAGCTCGGCCCGAAATACGTCATCGTGAAAAAAGGCGAACACGGCGCAATTCTTTCGTCGCGCGACGGCTTGTTTCTTTCGCCCGCGTTTCCCCTGCCGCACGTTGTCGATCCAACCGGCGCGGGCGATTCATTTGTCGGCGGCATGATGGGCTATCTTTCCACTGCGCGCGGTTCCATTGACGCGAATATTCGTCGCGCGATGGTCTATGGCAGCGTGACCGCATCGTTTTGTTGCGAAGGCTTTGGTTTGAAATTCACCACACGCATCACGCGCAAAGCCATTGACGACCGCGTTAAACAATTGGAGAAGTTGGCGCGCTTTTAACAAATCCGCACAGGGCAACAACACTTGCAATCCGTCCCAAGCCACTCCATTCTAACGCCGCATCTTTCGCAAGCGCACATCGCCTCGCGGTTGACTTAACATGAGTAATCCAGAAACAGAACTTGATTTAGAAAAGCTTTTTTTGCCCGCTTGGGCGCAGGAATCGCCGAACGTAAATAAATATTCCAAACACGCGGGCGACGACCGTCCGCAACGCGACGAGCGACGCGGTGGCGGCTCGCGTCCGCCGCGACGGGATTTTGGTGGCGGCGGCGGACAACGCCCCGGCGGTCCACAAAGCCGCGGGTCTGGCGGTCCTGGTGGAAATCGTCCGGGACAATCCCGCGATGGCCAACGTTCGCCGCAAGGTGGCGGAGATAGATTTCGTCGTGACGAACCGCGCGAATATCGCCCGCCGGAACCGTTTGCGGAAATCAGCGTCACACTTTTGCCCGACGAAAAAGGAGTCGAATCCATCGCGCGCCAAATCAAGATGACGGGACGCGCTTATCCGCTGTTTGAAATTGCGAAACTTGTTTTGCAAAAACCGGAACGTCAGCAGGTGAAATTCGACGTCATCAAAAAGCCAGACGGCACTATTGCCCAACCGCTGTTTCTCTGCGCGCTCGATGATTCTCTTTGGCTTTCGGAAGACGAAGCGGTCGCGCACGTTCTCGGAAAACATTTCGCGACATTTTATCAAGCTGAACGGACTCCGACCGATCCGCCGAAGGGCACTTACACATTCGTCGGCCAGTGCGGCATGAGCGGAACAATCCTCGGCCCGCCGAATCATCACGATTACCAAAATCAGTTGCGCAAGCTTCACCTGGACCGTTTTTCGCGGATGCAGTTCGAGGAATTCAAATCGCGCGTGAAAATCGTGAAGGACGAAGCCATCGTTAAAAAGTGGATTGAAGATCAAAGTTTCAAAACGGAATTTGTTTGCCTGAATGTTGCGGACGCGCCGCGTTTACAGACTCGCGAAGAAGTGGAAAAACATTTTCGCGAAACGCATCTGGCGAACATCGTCAAACCCGTTGATTCCCACACGATGACCGGTCTTGCGAGCCGGCAATTGCGTTGTCCGCCGCTGCAACGAGTGCTGCGTGAAGCGTGGGAAGAACAACGCCGTTTCCCGATCAAGCTCGCGACGGTTCTCAGTCAGCTTTTTGCGCACCACGGATTGCAATTTTTCAAAGTCAACAAAACGATCACGCACGTTTCCGTGGCGCGTCCGAATTTTTTGGATTTGGAAACGACGCCTGTTTCCGATGCCGTGAAAAAAATCGTCGAGTTCATCAACGCGAATCCAAAATGTTCGCGCCGAAAATTGATTGAAAGCCTCGCGCCGTCCGTCGCTGCTCCCGATGGTCAAAAAAACGACCAGCCATCTGCCGAACAAACGGCGATCATCGGCGATTTGCATTGGTTGATTCATCAGGGACACGTCATCGAATTCGCCGACGGACTTTTGGAAACTGCCAAGAAACCTTTACCGCGTCCTGAACAGAAACCAAAAGTGCGGAAGGAAAATTTGCCGGGTTCCAAAGGCGCGGTGCCCAATGCCAGCGTGGAAGACATCGAACCGAAAGTCGCCGAAATGGAAGCGCGACCGATTGTGCCGAGTGAAGATTCTCCTGCTGAAAATTCCGACGCGGAGAAAAAAATTTCGACTGAACAACAACCGCAGGAAGCCGCAATTGTCGAAGTTCCGGCAGAAAAATAATTTATGCCCTTTAGTAAATTTGGACTTTCCCCCGCGATGCTGGATGGCGTCAAAGCGATGGGCTACGTGGACCCCACGCCGATTCAACTCCGCGCCATTCCGATGATCATGGCGGGAACCGATGTCATCGGCAGCGCGCAAACTGGAACAGGAAAAACGGCAGCGTTCGCCTTGCCGATTCTCTCGAAGCTCGGTCAACACAGCCAAGCCACGCGCGTTTTAATTTTGGAACCGACACGCGAGTTGGCGTCGCAAGTTGAAACCGCCATTCGCGATTTCGCGCGCTTCACCAATTTAAAAGTTGCCGTCATCTTCGGCGGCGTCGGTTATGGCAATCAAATGAACGCGTTGCGAACGGGCGTCGATATTCTCGTCGCCACACCCGGACGGCTTTTGGATCACTTGGAACGCGGCACGTGCAAACTCGACAAGGTTGAATACGTCGTGCTGGACGAAGCTGACCGGATGCTCGACATGGGATTTTTACCGGACGTCCGGCGCATCGTGGAAAGATGTCCGCGCCAACGTCACACCTCACTTTTCTCCGCGACCATTCCGCCGCAAATCGAGACGCTCATCAAATGGGCGATGAAAGATCCGCAGACCATTGAAATCGGCGCGCGACGAACGCCCGCTGAAACGGTCAAGCACGTTATTTATCCGGTTGCCGAGGATCAGAAATCCGATTTGCTGCGCGCGTTGCTCGACGAGGTGAAATACGAATCGGTTATTATTTTTTGCCGGACAAAACATCGCGCCGATCGCATTGCAGCTCTGCTGAAGAAAAATAATCACGCCGTCGCGGTGCTCCATTCCAATCGCACGCAACGCGAACGGGAAGAAGCGTTGCACGGTTTTCGCAATGGACGTTACGAAGTATTGGTCGCCACAGATATTGCCGCGCGCGGTTTGGACATTGCCGATGTGAGCCACGTGATCAACTACGACGTGCCGCAACATCCTGAAGATTACATTCATCGCATCGGCCGCACTGGTCGCGCCGAAGCGAGCGGCGACGCGTTCACATTGATGGTTGCGGAAGATTCGCAACACGTCGCGTCCATCGAGCGATTCATCAGTCAAAAAATTTCGCGGATAAAATTGGAAGGATTTAATTATCACTACACCGCGTTGTTCGAGGAGGGAAAACCCGGGCAGCCGCAAGGTCACGAGCGCAAAGTCAAAGGTGTCCGTCTTAGCGGTGGATATTATTTTGGGCCAGCTCGCCGTCGTAAACGTTGAATCTGGTTATGAAAAACACTCTGCTTTGGTGCGCGCTTCTTTCGCTTCGCGTCTTCTCGGTGAACGCGTGGGATTACGATGGACATCGCATGATTAACCAGATCGCGCTCGCATCGTTGCCCACCAATTTCCCGGCGTTTATTCGCATTCCCGCCGTGCAGGAACGCGTCGCTTTTCTGGCAGGCGAACCGGATCGCTGGCGCAATACTTCTGACTTGCCACTTAAACATTTTAACGGCCCTGATCATTACATCGACCTTGACGAATTAGCGGCCTACAAGATTTCGCCCACAACCTTGAGTCATTTTCGCTACGAATTTGTTGGGCAACTTTCCGCTGCTCGCACTGCGCATCCCGGCGATTTTCCGGCTATCGATCCGTCTAAGAACGAGGATAAAACACGCGCGCTCGTCGGCTTGTTGCCTTGGGCGTTGACGGAAAATTATGCGAAATTGAAATCGGGTTTTTCTTATTTAAAAGCACTTGAAGGAGGAGGGACACGCGATGAAATCGCCAACGCCCAGCAAAATATTATTTATATCATGGGTGTCATGGGCCACTACGCCGGGGACGCAGCGCAACCTTTGCACACGACTCTACATCACCATGGTTGGATCGGCGCGAATCCGAAAAAATACGCCACTAATTCCAGCATTCATTCATGGATCGATGGCGGCTACGTTCACAAAGTAGGAATAGATTTTTCGGAACTGAAAACCAGGACGCGGCCCGCCCGTGTTCTATCCGCAACGTCTCCCAATGCCGCTGCGCCGGATATTTTCCCCACGGTCATAGCTTTCATTTCCGAACAACACAAACTGGTCGAGCCGCTTTATCAATTGAACCAGAATGGCAGCCTTTCTGACCATGGCGAAGCTGGCTCAAAAGGCCGCGCCTTCATCACGCAACAATTGCTGGCGGGTGGACAATTTCTCGGTGATTTGTGGATTTCCGCTTGGCAATCAGCGCCCGTTGATACCTATCTGAAGTCGCAATTAGCGCGCCGTAAATTGCCGGAAAACGCTCCCGCACCGGTCTCGCCTTAGTTTACCTCTGAAATTTAGAAAATTTTTTGCTTTGCTTCCTCTGGAAAGCAGTTAAAAACAGCGCATGGCTAAAGCACCTACTAAAACAAAACGTAAACCTAACGCAGCATTCATGAAACCGGTTCAACCGGATGAAAAGCTCGCCGCCGTTGTCGGCTCCAAGCCGCTGCCTCGCACCGAACTCACCAAAAAACTCTGGGAATACATTCGCAAGAATGGATTACAGGATAAAAAGAAACGCACCATGATCAATGCCGACGCTGCGCTGAAAGCTGTTTTCAACGGCAAAGCGACCGTCAGCATGTTCGAAATGACCAAGCTGGTTTCTGGTCACGTTGCAAAGTAAGCACCGGAAATTAGTTTACGCCGACACCAGAATTGCCTGGCAATTCTGGTGTCTTTTTTTCTGGGGCGCGCTTAGCATTGGCAGCTTCACAATTTGTTTCGCATCCGTAGCTCAATTGGATAGAGCTTCTGACTTCGGATCAGAAGGTTGCAGGTTCAAGTCCTGCCGGATGCACCACCATTTCACAGGTCGCCGTCGCAAAGGGATTTTAAAATCATCGCCGCGCGTGTTCGTAAATTGTGAAAAAGCATTGTCGCCCACCTTCCTGGGTTCCCGCCTGTTGCCTCAAGGATAAATGACACCGAGGAGTTGGATAAATCAGGTGTCCGATGACGGACCGCACCGAACAAGCTCGGCTCCGACGCGCGCCGCCCCTTTGGCTTTTTGGGCGATTGATCACCCAAGAAGCATGATCGCCTGTTTGCGCTCATAGCCGTGCTGCTCGCAAAACTCGTCGAGCATCTGTGTCCTGCCTTCCTTCCGCGTCCCTCATAACGCCACTGCAACCGTTCTCACTCTTCCTTTCGACTAAAGCTCTTTTCCATTTTCATCTCTCCAGTTGTCGGTGTCATCTTCCCGTGAGGCTGCGTATTCCTTTTCCCCACTCCCTAGGGTTCCCCTCGGGGTGTTTATTTATGCGCCAACTCGGCAAAAATCAAAGTGCAAGTTTCATGTGATTTCCTGCCCGCCGCCTTTCTGGCGCACGGACGCCCGCTCCATCTCTACGTCGATTACCAAAGCCTTTCTTCACGCACGATCCCGACGCCCTCACGCAATTGGGCGCGGCCTTGAAGTTCTACGACATCAGTCTGCGCTACGCCCTCACGCCGCAAGCCAAAGGCAAAGTCCAACGCGAACATCAATTCTGGCAGGGCCGTCTGCCCCCTTACTTCGCCAGCGAAAAAATTCCGAACTGGCCGAAGTCAACCGCCACATCGACGCCTTGCGCCCTCATCACAACACTTGCGCCTCGAAAAATCACCGGGAGACAAGGTTTTCCTCTGCCTCCATCCCACCGGACATCACTCCGTCCTGGCCCATCACCCAGACCCCCAACAAAAACCCATCCTCCTCTTGACCAACTGCCCCAAATAATTTGTCCTGTTTTGAAAACTGCGCAACAAAGTGAATAACCAATTATTGACGGATTTCATCGCCATTCCTAACTTCAACACTCGCATGTCCCTCAAAAATTCAGTCGCCGAAAAATTATGTCTCACCTGCGGACTTTGTTGTAGCGGAGTCATCTTTGCGGATGTGCAGCTTCAAGCCGGAGACGATGCGACTCGGATCGAGGCGCTTGGTTTGCCCTTGAGAAAAGTGCGGAATCAGCGGAGTGAACAAACTTCTTCGGCGGATGCGACCCCCGCGATGCCTAAAATAAAATTTTCTCAGCCGTGCGTTGCTTTCGATGGTTGCCGTTGCCGAATTTATGCCGAGCGACCGAAATATTGTCGCGCGTTCGACTGCGCTTTGCTCAAAAACGTGAAGGCGGGTGAAGTCAAAAAGGTGGATGCGTTGCAAATGATCGAAAAAGCGCGACGCCGCGCCGAAAGAGTGCGTCAACTTCTTCGAAAATTGGATGACAAAGATGAGCGCGTCGCATTGAGTCTGCGGTTTCGCCGCGCGGTCAAGCGGATTGAGCAGAGCAATGTGAGCCAACAAACCGCAGGGACATTTAGTGAACTCACTTTAGCTCACCATGATCTGAATCTCATTTTGAGCGAACACTTTTATCCGGGGCATTCCTCACCATAAAAGCTGTTTCGGAAACTCAGCCGAGATTTTTGTGGGCCAAGCAGATCTACAAAAACAGCCTGCGCTACAACGTTAGTCGAGCGGGGTGCGTCGAAGACACACCCAGCTCAAAAGCAGATCAAGGCAGACCGCTTTGAATATAAAACCATTTGTAAGTCGAATTAGCCCGGCGCGAATCAGTCCATGAGGTTTTTCTTTCCAGTCCGGTGAAAACCATTTCGCCACCTGATAGTGCCATCGCGGGATAAATGATCTGCCCGTCATACGCCCGGCTCTGTTGGAAAATGGTGCGAAACTTCCATTGGTTGCCATCCAGATAGCCGTGGCGAAGATTTCCAGCATATTCATTTTGTCCCCAGTTTGCGAAGTGTTCGGAGGCGTCATCGCAGAAGGCGATGTTTGGACGTCCCTTCGGGTCAAAACGGAGGTAGGGAGCAAACCCGGCACCCTTGTCTCCGTCGCCAGCGGCATAACCTGCGGCGGCTCCAGTGACGAGTTGCTTGCTCCAATTGCCGTTGCCGTCGCGCTTGAAATAATACAACTGGTTATATTGCGAGGAACCCGTCGAGGCGCGTTCGTTATACAAATTCGCGATGGCGGGCTGGCCATCGGGCGCGATGGCAATGCTTGCGCCGGTGCCAACATCGCCGGAGTCGTCAATAGTGCGGTTGATCATCCGCGTTGACCAATTGCCGCCGAGATTGGAGGCGTAATTGAGCTGGCTGAAGGGACGCGAATGACCGGAAACCGCCGGTTTGGCAAACTCAGGGCAATAAGTGATGTGGGCATTATTCCCGGAATCAATGGCCATGGAGAACCAGCGCGGCGCATAGGATTGGCGCAGGAAACCGCGCGGGTCACCCGCGATGGTGGTGACTTGCGACCATTGCCAGGAACCATTTTTATTAGAACCATAAGTCATCG
>JBDSYB010000304.1:0-4044 GCA_039925885.1 Verrucomicrobiota bacterium | reverse complement strand
AAATCACGTCCGCCATTTCGCCGCCGCGCAACGCCTTGGCCGATTGCTCGCCGAGCACCCAGCGAATCGCGTCCGAAACATTCGATTTGCCGCAGCCATTCGGCCCGACAATCGCGGTGACGCCGGGCTGGAAATTGAGGGAAGTTTTGTCCGCAAAAGACTTGAAACCGAGCACTGTCAAATTCTTCAAATACATGGGCGAAATGAAGCCAAAACTGCGAAATCATGTAAAGGCAAAAAACACCATATGAAGGGGTAAGTTATTCACAATTCCACAAGTAATGGGTTTTTAAGAATTGGGAATTCTTGACATAATTTCTATAAACCCTAGGGTCGGCCAACCATCAAAAAGCCATTCGGATCGCAGATCGAACCAGCAAGTTCATTTGAAATCAAAATTGATTCTGAAAAGCACTCAGACAATCCCAGCAGAGTGTTTGAATCGATGGCTGAAATGATCAAATCATTTCAACTGATTGATAATGATCTTCTTATTCCTTTCGACATCCGTGCTGAGCCATTTTTGATCTTGGAAGATATAACAACTGGCTCACTGAAAACGCGGCTAACTAGAATGCTCCATTCGGTCGATGACGAGGCACTTAAATCTGGGGATTGGAAAAAACTCATTGGCAATTATTTGCTCAAATCTAAATACCGATTGATAACTTTTTTAGAAGATAAGAAACAAATCACTGATCGAGGTGAAATCCAAAAGCTTGAAAACGACATTCAGACTTTAGCGGTTGAAACGGAAGTAAAACATTTGCCTTCCTACAAGCCTGTTCCATTGGCGTTCCTGCTACGTGATATTGGCGCGAAACGTCATCGAACTCATCCGGTGATTTCCAAAACGTTGTTCCGATTTTCGATCTGAAGAGGATCATTCTCATCCGTCCCTTCTGGACTCGTTTCATTTTCATTCCAACCCGGCGTTGAAACGCCGGGTTATTATCGAAACGTCCCCTTCGGGACTGAAAAAATCGGTTCGCGAATATGGCGGGAGTTTTCAACATCGCATTTTCTGCGAGGCTCCTTGTTGTTTTTTAAATTCTTCCATGCCCGTTCCGAAGGAACATCCGACAATAGTCCGGCGTTTAAACGCCGGGTTTCACGCGACAAGATGTCGAGTCCCGAAGGGACGGCTGAAAATCAATCCACAAAGATTGTTCCGTCGTATTTCATCGCGTGGTAGGGACGCGTTCCACCGCGTCCCTGACTAATTCCTCGACGCATTCGCAAATCCGAAAAAGTCAGAAGGAAAATCCGAACGCGTTGGGCTTCCCATTTTCATGCCGACCTTTTTCGCTCGTCGTGAGGTAAAAAATATTTGGGACGAGGTGGAACTCGTCCCTACCACTCGCACCTTGCTTGACGACGTGACAAACTATTCCGAAGGAACATCTGATAATAACCCGGCGTTTGAACGCCGGGTTTCGCGCGACAAGATGTCGAGTCCCTAAAGGCGGTTGAGATTCAACACAAAACACGTTCGTTATATTCCGATGTGTTTTTCGTGCAAAATTTTTCTTGAAGCAAGTATCGCTTTTTCCTGCTAGAATATTTTCAATCTTCATTGCATGAAAAAATTTCCCAAAATAATCACAGCTATCATTTTGTTGTGCGCCGTTTGGCTGCTGGCGTGGGCCGGTCACACGATCGCCCGGAATGCCAAAGTCACGGCGGAGAAAGTTCGCGCCTACATGACCGAAACGGATTTGCGCAATTTGTCTGGAGAACGACGAGAAAAAGCTTTGCGCGATTTGGCGGCAAAAATAAATTCACTCTCGGCAGAAGAACGCAAAAAATTTCGCGGTGGACGCATGATGAATGATTGGTTCAACGAAATGACAGAGCAGGAAAAAGGTGAGTTTATCGAGGCGACATTGCCGGGCGGTTTCAAACAAATGATCACGGCATTTGAGCAACTTCCCGAGGACAAACGCAAACGGACGATTGACGACGCGATGAAACGCATGAAGGAACAGCGCGAGAGCGGAGAACCGCCCAAGAGCGCGCCGGGCGGAACGAACGGGCCACCGGTCTTGAGCGAGGATTTGCAGAAAAAAGTCGCGACGATTGGCCTGAAAAGTTTTTACAGCCAAAGTTCCGCGCAATCAAAAGCGGAACTTGCGCCGCTCATGGAAGAAATCCAAAAAAACATGGAAAGTGGCCGGATGCTGCGTTGAACATGAGACGGCTGCGCGCTTTTACTTTGATCGAATTAATTGTTGTCATCGCCATTATTGCGATTCTCGCCGGGTTGTTGTTGCCTGCGTTGAGCAAAGCCAAGGAAGCGGGACGCGGCACGGCTTGTTTGAGTAATTTGCACCAAATCGGATTGGCGCTCCAAATTTACGTGTCAGATAACAAAAACCGGATGCCGGTGATGCACGACAAGTTGATTGGCACAAATGCTCCACCAACGAATCAAACCGACACCGTCGATTTAGTGTTGCATCCCCAACTTGGCAACAACAACGCGTTGCGTTGTCCCTCGGACGCGCGGTTTTTTTCTGAAACGGGATCAAGTTATGGCTGGAATAATTTGATCAACGGACAGGACGCCGAGCATCTTAATGTGTTTTTGATTAGCTTCGACCCGCATCAAATTCCGGTTTTTTTTGACAAGGAAAAATTTCACTTGGGTCGCGGTGTCGGCAAGGAAGTCAATTATCTCTATGCGGATGGCCACATAAAAAAACTTTTGGAAATAGAGGGAACGAAGTGATTCAACTTACTGGAGTAAAAAAAGTTTTCAGCGGGCGGATGGCGGTGGAGAGTTTGGATCTGGCAGTTCCTCGCGGAGAAATTTTCGGGTTGCTCGGGCACAATGGCGCGGGAAAAAGCACAGCCATCGGGATGATGCTCGGTCAGGTTTGGCCAACGAGCGGCGAAATTAAAATTTGCGGCCACGATGTAACGCGTGTTCGGCAAAAAGCGTTGCAGAAAGTGGGCGCGATTTTTGAAGCGCCGGTTTTTTACGATTTTCTCAGCGGTTGGCGGAACCTGCAAATTTTTACGCACTACTCTGGACCCACCCCAAAAAGCAGGATTGGCGAAGTGATTGAATGGGTTGGATTGAGCGGACGGGAGAAACATAAAGTCGGAACGTATTCGCACGGAATGCGGGCGCGACTCGCCTTGGCCCAAGCGCTGTTGCCCAATCCGGAATTGTTGATTCTCGATGAGCCGAGCGATGGCCTCGATCCCGAAGGCATCCATGAAATGCGTTTGACGATTCTCCGTCTGCATCGCGAATTGGGACTGACGATTTTGTTGTCCTCGCATTTGCTGAATGAAGTGGAACAACTTTGCACGCGGATCGCGGTGATGAACCAGGGAAAAAAAGTTTTTGAAGGAAAAATTTCGGAGGCGCGGCAGACGAAAAAGTGGGTGCGGCTACGCGTCGCAAATTTTGAAAACGCCTTACAAGTCTTGCAAGATGAAAGGTTAATCGGAGAAAATCGTGACGGACAATTCATCACACTTACAGAAGGAATTGGAACGGATCGAATCGTGAAAAGACTGGTGGAGCAGGGGATCCCCGTTTTTGAAATCGCGAATGTTGAGCAGACGTTGGAAGATTTTTATCTGGCTTTGATGAAGGACAAACGACCAATGGACACGAATGGGCGCTAACCAAAAGATTGAAATACTCATTGTGGCGCCCGGCGCTCTTACGTGTTTGTTCGTGTTCCTGGGTGGTTGAATTATGTTTTTTCTACAACTTCGCGACGAACTTTGGAAACTCTTTGGTAAGAAGCGCACTTATATCGGCTTCGGAACTTTTCTGCTGGCGCAAAACGCGATGCTGCTCGCGTTTCATTTTTCACACTGGGAACGAAATGTGGGACGGCTGCTGGAAGGAAACGGTTATCTGGCGACGGGCTATATTTCCGCGCTGTCTGTTTCGCTCATCATGTTGTTTCCGCAGATTTTATTTTTGATGCCGCTTTACGCCTGCTTGGTGGGCGGTGACATGGTGGCGAAAGAAGCGGAGGACGGAACGTTGCGCATGATTTTGTGCCGCCCGATTTCGCG
>JBDSYB010000303.1:0-11001 GCA_039925885.1 Verrucomicrobiota bacterium | reverse complement strand
GACGATTACACCGTTCGCGTCGGTTTGGTTGAATCCGGCGCGCGCACGTTGATTTGGCGCGAACGACATTTCGGCCCCGACTGGGTCAACCGCCTCTTCGCCCTCGCGCCCGACGGCACCGGAATTCGTCAAATTCGTTTCTTCAATGTCGGAACGGAGCCGCGTCAAATTGGAGTTACCCGCCAACATCCCTTGAGTGAGTTGCTGGAAGAAACGGTCGTCGCTGTCCCCGATGCGTCCGGTCAATTTTCTTTTACGAAAAAATTTTCTGACCCGATCAAAACCCTCGCGGTTTGGATTTCCTGCGACGGAGACGACACGAAATCTTCTTTCGCCGTCACGCTGACCAAAATTGAACTCGTGACCAAAGACACAACTCAACCCGCTCAGGAAAAAGCAAAGTAAACTTATGAGCCGCGCAACGCAGCCATTGGTTGCACCTTCGAACGAGTTCAATCAAACGCTGGTGGCCAATGTGCATCCGCCGGATTGGAAAAATCCCAAACCGGCGACGCGTTACAATCTGGTCGTCATCGGCGCGGGCACAGCGGGATTGGTCACGGCGGCGGGCGCGGCTGGTCTCGGCGCAAAAGTCGCGTTAATCGAAAAACATTTGCTCGGCGGCGATTGTTTGAATGTCGGCTGTGTTCCTTCCAAAAGTCTCATTCGTTCCTCGCGCGCGGCTTTCGATTTGTGCGAAGCGGAAGATTTCGGCGTTCGCGTGTCGCCGGGAACGGAAATTGATTTTCCAGCGGTCATGCAACGGATGCGAAAACTGCGCGCGAAGATCAGTCATCACGATTCTGCCCAACGATTTTCCGATTTGGGCGTCGATGTGTTTCTCGGCGACGCGCAATTTTCTGGACGCGATACCATTTCAGTTGCAGGAGAAACGTTGCGTTTCAAACGCGCGGTCATTGCCACGGGCGCGCGCGCGGTGCAACCGGCGATTGAAGGTTTGAGCGACGCCGGTTTTCTCACCAACGAAAACGTTTTCAATCTCACCGAACGTCCGCGCCGTCTCGCGGTTATCGGCGGCGGACCGATTGGATGCGAATTGGCGCAGGCCTTTCAACGGCTCGGCTCGCAAGTGATCATTTTCCATACGAACGGGCACCTGCTGGATCGCGAAGATTCCGACGCAGCGGTCATCGTGCAAAACACATTTTTACGCGAAGGTATTCGGGTCGTTCTCAATGCGAAGATCGATCGCGTAGAAAAACGCGGCGCGGAAAAGGTGATTCATTTTGAAACGAACGGCGTTTCAGAATCGTTTGCCGTCAATGAAATTCTTGCCAGCACCGGTCGCGCGCCAAATGTCGAAGGATTGAATCTCGATATTGTCGGTGTGGATTTTGACAAACGAGATGGCGTGCGGGTGAATGACCGTTTGCAAACAACCAATCCCCGCATCTACGCCGCGGGCGATGTTTGCATGAAATGGAAATTCACCCACGCCGCTGATTTTGCCGCGCGCATCGTGATTCAAAACGCCCTGTTCTTCGGTCGTAAGAAACTCAGCGCGCTGACGATGCCTTGGTGCACTTACACCGACCCGGAAATTGCGCACGTCGGAGTTTACGAACGCGATGCTGCGGAACGCGGTCTGGAGTTGGATACTTTCGTTCGCTCGTTCAAGGAAGTAGATCGCGCCATCGTGGATGGCGAAGAAAACGGTTTTGTGAAAATTCATGTCAAAAAAGGGAGTGACGAAATCTTCGGCGCGACCATCGTGGCGCGGCACGCGGGAGAAATGATCAGCGAAATCAGCGTCGCAATGGCGGCAAAACTCGGCTTGGGCAACCTGGCTTCCGTAATTCATCCCTATCCGACGCAAGTCGAAGCCATTCGTCAATGCGGCGACGCCTACAACCGCACCCGGCTGACGCCGCTTGTAAAAAAGCTTTTCTCCCGCTGGCTCGAATGGCAGCGATAGTCTGGCCGACAAATTGAATCATGGCGAGATCCCGGAAGCTCTGGAATCAAAGAATTTTGATTCTATTTTTTCCCTTTCGAACTTCCCTTCAAGCGCACCACCCGGCTGCACGCCGCGCCGTTGTAATTGGTAAACGTCCCGACCGCTAAAATTTTTCCATCCTTTTGCACCTGCAATTGCCGCACCACCGAGTTGAAGCCCGCGCCCGGTTCGAAACTCTGATCCAAGCTGCCGTTGACATTCAAACGAGCGATGTAGTTCAAAGCGGTGTCATTAAAATATTTGAAAACGCCTCCGAGCAAAATCTTCTGATCAGTCTGGACGGCAATCGTGCGAATTCCGCTGTCAGGGCCGGCGCCCGGAGTAAACGTCGCGTCCAGGCTGCCGTCGGCTTCGAGGCGCGCGACCCGATTTCGAGGACGGCCATTAAAATCAGTGAAGTCGCCACCGAGAATTATTTTTCCATCGCTTTGCAGAGCAATCGCATAGACCCATCCGTTTGCGCCCGTGCCCGGCTCAAAACTTTTATCAATGCCACCATCGGTATTCAGCCGGGCAATGCGATTTTGTTTGCCTCCATCGACTCCGGTGAAATCTCCGCCAATCAATATTTTTTTATCGTCTTGAGCGGCCATCGTCCAAATCACGTTGTTGGCCCCGGCTTTAAAAGTTTCGTCGAGGCTCCCATCGGAATTCAAGCGGGCGATTCGGTTTTTCTTTACGCCGTGAAATTTTGTAAAATGTCCCGCCACCAAAATTTTTCCATCGGGCTGGATCAAAAGGGAACGCAAAGTTCCTTCTGTGTCTGTCCACAAATTAAAGGTGGAATCCACCGTTCCATCGGGTGTCAGCCGCGCAATGCTTTTGCAGCTGACGCCGTTGATGCTGGTTAAATCGCCTCCCAATAAAATTTTTCCATCTTCCTGCAATGCCACGCAGTAAAGAACATTGTCCGCGGACGCCACAAAACTTTGGTCGAACGTTCCATCGGCATTTAAACGCCCAATTTTTTTCGAATCAATGGAACCGATTGTTTCAAAACCACCCACGATGATAATTTTCCCATCCGTTTGCGCCGCCGCCGAGCGAACGAAATTGTCGATCACAGTTTTAGTTTGGAATGTGGGATCCAACGAGGCCGAGCCGTCGGGAATGGAGGAAATGACCGCCCCGGATTTTGGAGCGAAAATCGTTTTACCAAGCAGCCAGCCGAGCGTGGCAAACAGCATCAGCGCCAGAGCGCAAAGGGACGCCCATCCTAGAATTTTTTTAACCGGAAACTGGCGCGCAGGCGAAATCAGCGGAGCCTCTGGCACTGGAGCCTTCTCGACGAGGGGCACCGCGACGGGCGCGGGCAAAGACGGCAACACAATTCCCCGCCGTGTTTTTGGTTCTGAAGAGAGCCGACCCGCCACGGTTGCAACGGAAATGGGCGCGCCCCGCACCATCGACGATCCTTGGAAACCAATCCAGTCGGCCACGGCGCGCGCGCTGACGGGGCGTGGTTCGGGATCTTTGGAAAGACACGCCATAATCATGGCGGCGACGTGCGGCGGGATTTCATTGGGCAATTTCAATTTCGCAAGGCGAATAGCAATGGGTTCGGCCAGATTATTTTGCACTTGGGCGGGAATATCCTCGCCTTGAAACGGCGTGCTGCCCGTCAACAGATCATAAAGCGTGGCCCCAAATGCGTAAATATCATCAGCCACCGTCGCCGGTTTGCCCGCCATTTGTTGCGGACTCATATGGGTGATCGTGCCGCTGGCAGCATGTCGCTGATAATAGGCTTGCAACGGATCGCTCATGGCGGCGGCGATTCCAAAATCAGCCAGCTTCAAACGTCCTTTGGCATCGACCATCATATTGCTGGGCTTCAGGTCACGATGAATGACGTTTTCGCCATGCGCATATTGAAGCGCGTCGCAAAGTTGCTTGATAAATGGTTTGAGAAAATTCCAGGAAAAGACGCCGTTGAGTTGGGCGTCGCGCAATGAATGAAGATTGGCGCCGTCCACAAATTCCATAGAGATGAACGCCGGTTCTCCGGGTGATTCATAAAAATCGTAAATGCGAATAATATTGGGATGGGTCAATTTCAAACTGCGCGCGGTCTCCCGCCGAAGATCATCGAGGACGAGCGGATTGGATTGAAGCTGGACGAATTTCAGCGCGACCATCTGGCCGAGACGTTCGTCTTTGGCGAGCCAGACGCTGCCCATGCCGCCCTGCCCCAGAAGTTGCGCGAGGGAGTATCGTCCACCGCCGACCAGAAATCCCTCGCTCAATTCCACAAAGGATTCCGGCGGGCCGACGTTGGTTATAGGCGTGGTGTCATCGTTGGACATGCGAGCGTTGCCCTTGATTTTTAAGGAAGCTATTCAAGTAAACAAGCATCTTTTGTTTTTGGCAACCTTACTTGACCGACCAAATTAAAGCCGTTACACCTTTCTCGCCATGAAAATTACTTGGAAAGATCACGAAGAAATCGCCTGGGCGTTGATGGATAAGTTTCCCGACCAGGATCCTCTCAGGTTAAGTTTCCCTAAGCTTCACAAAATGGTGATGGAACTAGACGAATTTGAAGACGGCCCCGACGGCTCCAATGAAAAGATTTTGGAAAACATTCAAATGACGTGGGTCGAGGAGAGAGAATAATTTAAAACATCAACCACTGAATTTCGAAGTTGATTGTTCGAGGTTCTTAACTTTTACAATTTAAATATGACGAAAACGATTATCAAACCCGCCAAATCCGCTCCTGCCGTCGGCCCTTACAACCACGCCGTGCGCGTTGGTGATTTACTTTTTTGCGCGGGACAAATCCCGCTTGATCCCGCCACGGGAAATCTTGTCAGCGGTGACATCAAAGCCCAAACAGAACGGGTTTTGGAAAATGTTAAAACAATTCTCGACGACCAGAAACTGACTTTTACCAATGTTGTTAAAAGCACCGTTTTCCTCACGAACCTCGCGGACTTTGTCGGCATGAATGAGGTTTACGCGAAATATTTCACGGGCGATTTTCCGGCGCGTTCCACAATCCAAATAGCCGCGCTGCCCAAAAACGCGATTGTGGAAATCGAAGTCGTGGCGCATTTTTAACGGGTCTTTGCGAAATCCTCGGGGGCAACGCAAATTTTTCTGGAACGACGCGGGCAAATGTGGAATCCTGACTTCAAGTTCCCGCAAGCCATTAACGACACGCTCGCAATTTTGGAGTGAAAGCCAAAACGCGCTGATTTGTTTTTGGCGAAACTTTTGTAATATGAAAACGACGCGCTGTATTCGAGGTCAAGTTTCGATGGCCTTCACTCTCATCGAATTATTGGTGGTTATCGCCATCATTGCCATTCTCGCTGGGCTTCTTCTCCCCGCGCTGGCCAAAGCAAAAGAGAAAGCGATTCAAATTCAGTGCGCCAATAATTTCAAACAATGGGGCGTGGCTCTCGCGATGTATGCGGGTGACAATAATAACGCATTTCCAGACAATACTTACGCCACGGGCGCGCACGATCTAAGTTGGATGGCATTAAATTTAAATGACGTTTTTTATAAACCGTATCTGACTAAAAATCGGCCAGGTACAGCGGGAACGTTGCGGGTGGTCAACGACCTTATTTATTGCCCTTCCAGTGACTACCATCGTATTTATGAAGCGAACAATAATCCCAACAATTTAATCGGATATTTTTATTTGCCTGGACGAGATAACGGTGGGTGGGGATATGACTCTGTCGGTTTGGGTGAATGGCATTTCCGAAAGAAATTTGGAACCAAATATCGCCTAGCCCCCGTTATGTCTGACCAACTCCAGGCCACCACTGTTAACGGAGCTATCACTTGGGTATCGGGTGTTTACAAATTAGCGAGCCACCGAGATAAAAACAATGCACCCCGCGGTGGGCAGTTTCTTTTCGAGGACGGACATGTCCAATGGTATAAATTCAACCAAAACAATCCGGCGAATACTGTGAACATCGGTTCGTCATTGGGAACGTGGAAACTTTTCTACAAACCCTTTAACGTGGCGACCAACATCTGAGCGACAATCAATCGGGCGCTGACTCAAGTCGTTCCAATAATTTTTTCTCCAGCTCCGCGACCCGCTTGATCAACTCCGGCAATTGTTGAGCCGCTAAAAGTTGTCGTTTCATTTCGCGATCCGGCGCGGCGATGGGGCTGCCAAACCATTTTTGTCCATCGGGAATGTCATACATGATTCCGGATTTTCCAGAGATCGTCACTTTGTTCCCAATTTTCAAATGCCCGGCGATTCCCGCCTGCCCCGCCACCGTGACGAAATTTCCCAGTTGGGAACTTCCAGCAATACCCGCTTGCGCAATGATGAGGCAATGATCGCCGATGGTGACGTTGTGGGCGATTTGCACCATGTTATCAATCTTCGTTCCCTTGCCAATGGTGGTTGGTCCCAGCGCGCCGCGGTCAATCGTTACATTCGCGCCGATTTCAACGTCGTCATAAATTACGACGTTGCCCGTCTGTGGAATTTTACGATGAAAACCGGAATCGTAAACATAACCAAATCCGTCAGAGCCGATCACCGTGCCGGAATGAATGCGAACGCGGTTCCCAATTTGCGTGCGGCGATACATCGTAACGTTGGGAAAAATTCGCGTCTCCTCCCCAATGACTGAATCAGCGCCGATGTCGTTTCCACTTTGCAAGACAGTGAGCGGCCCGATCTTCACTCGCTCGCCGATAACACAGTGAGGACCAATGTAAGCGCTGGGGTCGATCTGCGCCGTGGAATGAACCGCAGCGGTTGCGTGGATGCCCGG
The DNA here is from genome assembly GCA_039925885.1 of Verrucomicrobiota bacterium. Classification (GTDB taxonomy): domain Bacteria; phylum Verrucomicrobiota; class Verrucomicrobiia; order Limisphaerales; family CANJXF01; genus CANJXF01. Next base: position 4,263 of record JBDSYB010000303.1, on the reverse strand, counting down.
TTCAAATGTTTGCTCCGGGAAAAACAATGGCAAAACCCTGGCAAAGGCGATGCGGGCATTCTTCACGCGAATCAGAATTTTTTTTTCCGATTCAAAATTATCGTCCACAATTATAGCCGTGGCAGCACTCGCCTCAGCCTCTACGAAAAATTTTTCGCTTTCTGCGAAGGTCAAATCGCCCTCTTCCGCCGAGGCCGGACGAGCGAAACCCGTGATTTGGGCGCTGGCGTCGCCGATGATCTCTCCGTGAAGTTGTTTGGCGATGTCAGCGATGTTGAACATAATTGAACAAGTCTCGTTGACTTGAAAAACGCCCGCAATATAAATTCCACGAGAACTACAATTCAACGTTTACTTTGACGCAAAAAATTATGAGCAGAAAAATTCGTTATGGCATGGTGGGCGGTGGACGCGGGGCTTTCATCGGCGCGGTGCATCGCATTGCTGCCGCGATGGATCAACAGATCGAATTGGTTTGCGGCGCATTTTCGTCCGACCCAAAACGCAGCCAGGCCAGCGGCGCGGATTTGTTTCTGCCCCCGGAACGTTGCTACGGAACGTTTCACGAAATGATCGATGCCGAGTCGAAGTTGCCCAAGAACAAACGCATGGATTTTGTCGCCATTGTAACGCCCAACCACATGCATTTTCCTCCGGCAAAAATGGCATTGGAAAATGGCTTTCATGTTCTGAGCGACAAGCCGGCGACGTTTAATCTGGCTGAGGCAAAGAAGCTCCGTGAACTCATTAAAAAGTCCGGTTTGCTCTATGGCCTCACGCATAATTACACCGGCTACCCGCTCGTGAAAGAAGCGCGCCATCTGATTAAAAGCGGCAAGCTCGGCAAGATTCGCAAAGTGATCGTCGAATATCCGCAAGGCTGGCTGGCGACACGGCTCGAAGCCACAGATCAGAAACAGGCGGCGTGGCGCACGGATCCAAAACGCAGTGGGGCGGGCGGATGCGTGGGGGACATCGGCACGCATGCTGAAAATCTGGCGGAATATATCACCGGCCTCAAAATCAAGGAACTGGCGGCCGACATAACGACGTTTGTTTCCGGACGAAAACTCGATGATGATGTGAACGTTTTGCTGCGCTTTGAAAACGGAGCAAAAGGAATATTGCATTCCTCGCAAATCAGCGTCGGCGAAGAAAATAATTTAGCCATACGCGTTTATGGCGAACTTGCGGGAATTGAATGGCATCAAAAAGAACCAAACTCGCTGCTCGTAAAATGGCCCGATCAACCCATGCAAATCTACCGCGCTGCCCAAGGTTATTTGTCCGATCCTGCTAAAGCTGCGGGGCGCACGCCACCGGCCCATCCCGAAGGTTATCTCGAAGCATTCGCCAACATTTACAAAGCGTTTGCCAGTCAGATTCGAGCGCGCGAAGAAGGGCGAAAACTTTCTAAAAACGACTCGGATTATCCGAAAATCGAGGACGGCGTGCGCGGCATGGCTTTCATCGAAGCGGTTGTGAAATCCTCGAAAGCCAACGCGCAGTGGACAAAGCTGGACGTGTAATTGGGCCGCAACTTTTTGTTCTCAAATGAAATTGCAACAAGGGCAGACATGGAAACGCGACCAGCATTATATTCGCATCACTCGCCTCGAACGACTGGCCGTCGAATACAAAGTGATTAACGATCTCGCGACCAAAGAAGGCGCGCATCACAAAGCCACCAAAAAGGAATTTTGTTGTCTGGTAAAACAGGCGACGTTTCTGTCATCCAAAGAAATTCCTGGACTCACGCAAATCTAACCCGTCCAAACGCTCACCCATTATTTTTTTCTGCCTTTCACGCCTTTTTTAGTCTTGGATACTTTGGTCCGCCCGTAATCTTTCGGGGTGACGCCCATGAAGGAGCGGAACGTGACGTTGAAATGGCTCAAGCTGTCAAAGCCGACCTGCATCGCGGCTTCAGTGACATTGTGACCGCCCTCATTGAGCAACGCCGCCGCCCGATGGATACGGTAGCTTTGTAAAAATTTTACCCACGAAGTCCCGAGTGCCTGCTGAAAAATATATTTCAGGCGCGATTCGCTGACACCCACAGCGCGCGCAAGCTCTCCAGCATAAATCGGTTCGGTATAATTCTTCCGCAGATATTGCAGGGTCTTGAGGATGGGTTGCCAATCCGACTCCAACTCCTCGCCGCCGATGTTGCGTCCAAGGGATTGTTCCCAACGCAACAGGCGCACCAGCAGTTCGAGCAACAGCGTTCGCAGGCGCACTTCCCGACCAAAGCCGCGTTGCGCGAATTCATCGTCAATTTCCTCGAAGCGTTCCACAAACTCGTGGCGCATTCTCGGCGGGCTGCGCACCAGTCGCTGGGCGGCGGATTGTTTCGCGGTGAATCGACGCAGGATGCGGACGCCATCGGTTTCAGGTCCCATTTCCACCAACACCCACGGCAGAAAATAAATCGTGATGAATTTTAACGGAAATTTCAGAATCTTTCCCCAATGCGGCAATCCGGGTCCGAGCAACAATAATTCTCCAGGCCCACGTTGCAGTTGCTCGCCTTCAATCATCGAAATGCCAGTGCCTTCGATCACCAGACTGATTTCGCAATAGGGATGTCGTTCGGGATTAGGTGTCGGCGGCCCTTCGGTGACTTCCCCTCGCCGGACCCAAATGGGACTCGACTCGCTCAAGGGCTGGCGCGATTCGGTTACGTCCAAAAGCCAGGACATATCTTCGTAAAGACGGCCATCGGATTTTTTCTGTCTCATAGTTTTTTCCGTCAATTGGAGCGCAGGCGTCGCGCCTCCGTGTTTCAAACCAGTTCAACCACACGCAGGCGAGACGTCTGCGCTCCTACGAGCCGGCGACTCGATACTTGAACGCAACCCCATGGCGCAATGATTGAAAAGTTTCTCCCATTCCCTGGAGTTTCAGATTGGTATGGAGCATCTGGGGCGGCTGACAATTATCCAAAAATAAATCGTGGTGACATGGAATAACTACTTTTACCGCCAGCCGTTTGGCAAGCAGAGCAGCCTCCGCAGGGCCGAGATTGCGAAATGCGCCGTTGATCACCGTCACTAAAACATCCGGTTGGTGCGGCGCAACGGCGTCGGCGAGCAAGTCGTGATACGCCGTGTCGCCTGTGAAATAAATTGTTGGACCGCCTTTCAGAAAAAAAAGATACCCAACATGCGTCAGATCATCGCCGCCAAAAGGAATCGCGAATGTGGCGCGCACGGTGAGGTCGCCAATGGTAATACTCTTGTTCGGCCAGATCATCGTCGTTTCCGATTGCGGAATGCCGAGCGAGTGAAGTTTTTCCACGGTTTCCGCCGGAGCCACGAACGGGCCGCGTCCTCCCGCCTTTCGATACGACAAAACAGTTTCGGGATCGAAATGATCCTGATGGCTGTGGGTCATCAAATACAAATCAACACCCATTAGATCTTTCGCGGCGATGGGCGGCGGGACTTGACGATCCATCCGAAATCCATGTTGTTCGCCGAGGGTTTTACATGAATTGGAAAGATACGGATCAAGCACAACAATTTTCCCCGCCGGACTTTTAACAATGAAACCCGCTTGGCCGAGCCACCAGATCGTGACTGTGCCGCGCGGCACTCGGTGCGCTATGATTTGTTTCATCTTTAATTTTTTCATGCAAGAAATTGGGGTTTAAAAGTCCCGCAGGAATCCGCCCGCCGTCCAACCGCCGTCCACGCACAGCGTTTGTCCGGTGATGTAACTGCTTTCCGGCGCGGCGAAAAACAAAACGGTGCTGGCGATTTCTCCAACGGTGCCGGGGCGCGCCAACGGCACATGGCTCACCATGCGTTGCGCGCGTTCCTTCATCAGAGCGTCGTCGCTGTAGAAAAGTTCCTTCGTCCCTTCCGTCAACGTCGAGCCGGGCGCGACACAGTTCACCAAAATATTTTTGGGCGCAAGTTCGATGGCCATTGTGCGGGTCAATTGAATCACGCCAGCTTTTGCCGTGGTAAAAGCGCATTGCAATCTCGCGGGAACAACGCCGAGGACGGAGGAAATATTTATTATGCGGCCCGACTTTCGTTCGACCATCGCGCGACTGGCCGCGCGGCTGACCAGAAATAATCCGGTTAAATCCACGCTGAGAATTCGTTGCCATTCGTCCAACGGAAATTGGTCCACCGTGACGCGATGTTTCATCGTGTTGATCCCGGCGTTGTTGACGAGAATGTCGAGGCGGCCCTGTTCCTTGAGAATTTGCGCGACACCCGATTCCACCTGCGCTTCGCTGCTCACATCCAT
>JBDSYB010000302.1:0-5876 GCA_039925885.1 Verrucomicrobiota bacterium | reverse complement strand
AATCTACGTCGCTATTTTTTTGTCCCGGAGGGACAACGGACAATAGCCCGGCGTTTCAACGCCGGGAAAAGGATGTGATTGGCCCGAGTTCCGAAGGAACGGCTGAATGGACAAGACTCGGCCGTCCCTGCGGGACTTTGTTTCCCTTTCAAACCCCAACCCACGGTTGAAACCGTGGGCTATGGTCGTTTGTCCCCTGCGGGACAAGGAAACCGGACATGGATTTAACCCGATCAAAATTGATATGCGTCAGCCCTGTGCGATTTACATTCTCCCCTTGCCAACCCTAACGCCCATTCTTAACTTCTCCCTATGGATTCGCAGTTAGCCCAATACATTCCCGTTCTGATTCTCGGTTTGGTCGCCGTCGGTTTTGCGGCCGGAACTTTGATCCTTTCTTCTGTTGTGGGAAAGTGGGCCAACAAAAATCGGCGCGATACGAAGATCAAAAACACGCCCTACGAATGCGGCATGTTGCCCATCGGAGAAGGCCAAACCCGCATGTCCGTCAAATTTTATCTCGTGGCGATGCTCTTTATCCTCTTCGACATTGAGGTGGTTTTTCTTTATCCGTGGGCAGTCGTTTATCGCCAGATGCTCGTCGAAAATGCCAGTTTAATTTTCGGTTCCATGCTTTCGTTCCTCGGCACTTTATTTGTCGGCTACATCTACGCGCTCAAGAAAAAAGCTTTTGATTGGAAAAGTTAACCCGAAATCCAAATTGCCGAAATCCGAAGGCCGTAAAATGACTTCCAACCCTCATCTGGAAAAGTGCTTCGTGGACCGCCTCGCTCCGTAGATCCTTCGGGCTTCGGATTTCTTTCGGCTCTCGGATTTCGGATTACGGGTTCGGTTCATCCCAAGAAGAAGGGCGGTGCATTTAAGAACCGCCCTTACCCCATGCCTCAAAACCGGAAATGCGATCAGCGTTTACGCCGTAGGACAAACAAACCTATTACTCCGCCGACCATGGTCAATGCGAAAACCGATGGCTCGGGAACGGGAACGACCGTAATGATTCCCGCGCCGTTGAAAAACTCGTTGTTCTGGAAGGTTGCGGTGCTGGTGGTACTGCCATAGGTCCCGGAAACCTGGTCCAGTCCGCCGAGAACGAGTCCACCGACAATTTCATTAATCCCAGCGCCGAGGTCCGCGAATCCTTGATCGGCGACGCCAGCGGTGCCTCCGCCTGCCAGCGACAGAGTGGCGGTGTCAGCTATAGCGTTGACTACGCCCGAGGCGAGGGTCAGCTTCGCAATCGAAAGGGGCGACAGTGTGTTATCCACCGTTACGTTCCCGGTTCCGAGAGTGGCGGACGTGCCGTTAACAACCAGCGTCCCGCCGCTCACCAACGTGCCGCCCGCATACGTGTTCAAGCCATTGAGGACGAGTTGCCCCTGATTGGCATCGCTGCCGGGAGCCGTCAGCGTCAGTTTGCCTGGGCCGCTGATGGTGTTCGTGAAGGTGAGCGAACCGGATAACCCTTGGACGTGAAGCAACGTATCGGACTGAAGCACAGTCGCATTATTAATTGTGGCGACGACGCTTGTGTCATTGCGGATCGCGCCTTTAAAGGCAGCAGTAGGACCCGTGGTAGGCCCGTCCCCGTTGAGATTCAAATTACCGGTACCCAAGCTCAGTGCCCCGGCGGCGGCGGTGATTATATCGAGTTGGCCACCGGAGTTGATTGTGAAACTCGAAGTCGCAGTGGGCGCGGCTAGCGCCGAAATTCGCATCCGCCCACCATTGAGGACTGTCGCCCCAGTGTAGGTCTTGGCAGCAGTGCCGAATGTTGCGGTCCCGTCACCTGCCTTGGTGAAGCCACCACTGCCAGAGATCGCACCCGTCATGTTGAGCGATCCGGCACTGGACGTGGCGGTGGTGTTGTTAACCGTTGCTGTAACGGAATCATCGAATCTCGACGTAGCCGAGATCGTGTTGTTTCCAGTTCCAGCTCCCCCGGTGGTAATAATGGCCCCAGTACCTCCATTATCAAAAATGAGAGGGCCGCCCGCCGTGCCATTAGCTATCCCGATGGTAGTCGCGGTGGTGTTGTTGAATGTAAGCGACCCGACGGTAATGCCGCCACCGGCGGTGCTGCCAACGAGGCTGGCAGTAGTGTTGGCGACCGGACTATTGAAAATCGCTGTTGCACTGATGGCATTCGGAACAGTCCCCTCTACCCAACTCGTCGTGTTGGTCCAATTCAAGGTGCCGCCAGCGGTCGAAAAAGTTTCTGCGCGTGTGGAGGGGACAATGCAAGACAAGAGCACCGCAGCACCGGCCACGATCAGTCGGGAGAACAATGAAGACATCGAACGGTTAAAGAATTTGCTGGTCATAAGTTGAGTTGGGTTGGTTTAGTTGCGCGTTATTTAAACGTTTGACCGAAATCAAAGCAAGGTTTTTTTTCATTTTTTTAAAAGCCAGCGCCGAGAAAAAACTTCGTGAAGTTTCCCACGATTCCCTTTTTAATACTTCCATGAACCAACTCATCTCGCGCCGTTCCGCCTTTCGCAAATTTGCTGGAACAGCCGCCGCTCTCACCGCCGCATCGAATCTTTCGTTCCGACTCAACGCCGCCGAAAAAGCAGTAGGCTCAAAACTTAAGGGCCGCATCAACCATTCCGTTTGTAAATGGTGCTACCCGGATATTTCGCTCGAAGATTTGTGCAAAGCTGGAAAAGAAATCGGCTTGCAATCCGTCGAGTTGCTTACCACGAATGATTTTCCCACTCTCAAAAAATTCGATTTGCAATGCGCCATGGTCAGCGGTGTCCCGGGCGGGATTGCCAAAGGATTGAACCGACTTGAAAACCATGACGAGATTGTAAAATATTTTGAAACAACGACGCCGCTCGTTGCCGCAGCCGGATTTCCCAACATCATTTGCTTCTCAGGCAATCGCGCCGGCCTTGACGACGAAAAAGGTTTGGAAAATTGCGCCATCGGCTTGAAGCGCATCGCGCCCATTGCCGAGAAACATAAAATCACCGTCTGCATGGAATTATTGAACAGCAAGGTGAACCACCCGGATTATATGTGCGACCTCTCAAAATGGGGCGTGGAACTGGTCAAGCGCGTCGGCTCTGAACGGTTCAAATTGCTCTACGACATTTACCACATGCAAATCATGGAGGGCGACATGATCGCGACGATTAAAAAAAATCACGAATCATTCGGGCATTATCACACGGGCGGCGTTCCCGGCCGCAACGAAATTGATGACACGCAGGAAATTTTTTATCCTGCTGTGATGAAAGCGATTGTTGAAAGTGCCTTCAAAGGATTCGTCGCGCAGGAATTTATTCCCAAACGCGACGACAAAATCGCTTCGCTGAAACAGGGTGTGCAAATTTGCGATGTGTGAGTTTCCCTACAAACGCTATGCAGGTAAGCTACAACCGTCGTACTGCCACAAAGGTCAAAAATGGCCGCGTCCAACGTAAAAACCGGCATTTGCCAACTGGACTACAAGGTTATGTGGTTGACCGGGAATCACCGAGGCGCGGTTTTCGTCACGTATTGAGCAAACGGGATTTGCGGGCATTCATCGATCTCATTCCAGATTGGGACAGACTCTCGCAACGGCTGGAACGCATCGTCCTAGGGAGTGATAACTCCTACGATGGGGAATACGTTTTTTATCACCGTGAGCAGACGTCATCAATTTTTCTCAATGCGTGGCAAGAGGATTTGTGGATGGAAATCGCGTCCGAATATTTTGATTCTCACAAAGAAATTTTTCAGAGACTTGGAGTTTCGTATGATAAGACAGCCAAAGCGGTTTTATGCAGGTTCACCGAAGCACAAGCCAGGGCCTTCATGTTACTTCACGTTTTTATGCACGAACTCGGCCACCACCACGACAGGCTTCAGCAGAAACATCGTGATGGGACGCGCGGCGAAGATTACGCGGAGCGATTTGCTAACAGCCGGTTCAATCAAATGCTTTCTGATTATGTCCGGATTTTTGGCGACCCAAGTAAGCAAAACGGAACTGATCAGCGTTGTTATTAAAGTTTCACCAGTTCCTCTTGCGTTTTCTTTTTCGAATCTAAAAGTTGGCGAACGGATTTTTTCTGTTTTGGCAAAATTAAATCAGGCGCGATTTCCGCCATTGGTTGCAAAACGAAACGCCGTTCGTGCGCGCGAGGATGCGGGAGAATTAATTTTCCCGACGAACGAGTTTCAGCCGCGAAAGCGATTAAATCCAAATCCAGCGGGCGCGCTTCGTTCAAAATTTTTTTCGGTTGGCGACCAAACTCTTTTTCCAACCTTTGCAATTTTTCCAACAAACTCTCGGGCGTTTCGTTTGGAAATGGAATCAAGCCAACCACCGCATTCACAAATGCCGGAGAATTAGGGGGGCACTCCACCGGCATCGTTTGCCAGAGGGACGATTTGAGCAAGGGTTTGCGAGAAAATTTTTGCAAACGTTCAATTGCCTGAGAAATAATTTCACGGGAGTTCCCAAGATTTGAGCCGAGCGCGACCATGGCCATCGTAGCAGCCGACGTGAGGAGGCTCATTTGTTTTTATGGATAATTCAATTAGAGCCTTCTCACGTCGGCTGCTACGATTATTTTAATCCCAACACGTCCTGCATGTCGTAGAGGCCGGGCTTTTGTTTCACGACCCATTGCGCGGCCCGAAGCGCGCCGTTGGCAAAAGTATCGCGGCTCGCGGCTTTGTGCGTGAGTTCGACTCGCTCGCCGTTCGTGGCAAAAATTACGGTGTGATCGCCGACGACATCGCCGCCGCGAATCGAGTGCATTCCGATTTCCGCAGCGGTGCGTTCGCCGACAATTCCTTCGCGGCCGTGGCGGATTATTTCTTTCAATTGCCGCTGTCGAACATCAGCGAGAATTTCCGCAAGTGTTTTTGCCGTGCCGCTGGGCGCATCTTTTTTCAAGCGATGATGCATCTCGAGAATTTCCAAATCAAAATCGGGGCCAAGAATTTCCGCAGCTTTGCGTGTCAGCCAGAATAGCGTATTGACGCCGGTGGAATAATTGGAACTCCAGACAATCGGGATTTTGGATTTATGATTTTCGATTTTCGATTTCTCGGAATCCGAATGACCGGTGGTGCCAATGACCAAAGCTTTTTTATTTTGAGCGCAAAGTTCGGCGATGGATGTGGTCGCATTGTGGAAACTGAAATCAATAACCACGTTGCATTCTGAAATGACCGGCTGCAAATCATCGCCCTCATCAATCTGGCCGACGACATTCAGTTCAGGATTTCTGGCTGCACATGAAATGAGCGCCTGGCCCATGCGACCTTTTGCTCCGGTAATAATTATTTTTGTCATTTTAGAACGCCGCAGGTTCTCAACGTCGCTTTCAAAACCTCACGATTCTTTGAGTTCATTTTTACGAGCGGCAAACGAAATTCTTCTTCCATTTGACCCATCATGGCCAACACGGTTTTGACCGGAACAGGATTTGTTTCGATGAACAAATCTTTGAACAGCGGATAAAATTTCTGGTGAATTTTCAGCGCGGCGAAACATTTCCCGGCGGCGAACAATTTTACCATTTGTGAAACTTCACGCGGAACCACATTGGAGGCCACGCTGATCACGCCTTGCGCTCCAACCGACATAAACGGCAACGTCAACGAATCGTCGCCGCTCAAAATAATAAATTTTTCACCGAGCGCGGCGCGCAACTGGCTAACCCGATCCGAATTCCCGCCCGCCTCCTTTATGCCAATAATGTTTTTGCAGTCGCGCGCCAGTCGTTGAGTTGTGTCCACTGCGATCTCCACACCGCAACGCCCTGGAATACTGTAAAGAATGATGGGCAGTTTGGTCGCCCTGGCAATCGCGCGAAAATGTTGGAACAAACCTTCTTGCGTGGGCTTGTTGT
>JBDSYB010000301.1:0-3665 GCA_039925885.1 Verrucomicrobiota bacterium | reverse complement strand
GAAGGAGCGGTTTAAGTAACTGGGTTTGTTGCCGCCGACGTGAAGAGGCGGAAACGGAAACCACGAATGGACACGAATCAACACGAATGAAATCTCCACGCTGCATCGTCATCGCCGGGCCGAACGGAGCGGACAAGACAACTTTTGCGCGCGAGTTTCTGCCGAAATATGCCGACGTAGTTCATTTCGTGAATGCAGATCTGATTGCGGGCGGACTTTCGCCGTTGCGCCCTGAACTCGCCACCATCGCTGCTGGAAGATTATTTCTTGGTGAATTGGATCGACTTGCGAAAGCGCGCGCGGATTTCGCGTTCGAGACGACTTTGAGCGGATTGGGTTACCTTGATCGCTTGAAGCGTTGGAAATCTACAGGGTATTGGATTGAAATTATTTTTCTGCGTTTACCTTCAACTCAACTCGCGTTGCGACGGGTCGCGGGGCGCGTTAGACAAGGTGGTCACAATGTTCCGCGTGCCGACGTCTTACGCCGATACGAACGTGGCTGGAAAAACTTTGAGCAACATTACCGTTCGCTTGCTGATGCGTGGACGGTGTATGAAAATGGGGGCAACGAACCTATTCCATTGCAAACCGGAACATGAAAGCAACTGAACCGAAAAAAGAATCCAAGCAACTTGCCGCAGCCGTTGGACGTGCCTTGCGCCGCTCGGCGCAAACTGCGCGCAAAACCGCCCGCGCTCACGGCACTCCGATTTATGTTTGGCGCGATGGAAAAGTGGTGGCGGAAAAACCGTAAGACGTGGGGAACTTGGAAAATTCCAAACCGGAAAGAATTTTTATGCAGGCTCCTCGTCTAATTCAGATCGGCGTTTTCGACATCTTGGTTTCAATTTTGGGGAGCGGCGCTTGTCCCACGTCCAGAGAGCGCGGTCAATTGTCCGAAGATCAAGCGAATGGTGGAGTGCTAGTTCCCTGATCCGGTCAGCGATACGGGTATAAAGCCGAATGTTCTCATAGGACTTCGGCGCAGTTTCGCCTAGAGCGGCCATCACTCGATACTCAAGGATGGGGAAACGATCAGGATGCATCCAGTGAAGAATCGCGGAAGCAGTGCGCAACGCGACTCCGTGCAACTCTCTCAATGCATTAATCGAAGCTTCATCGTCGGAGGCTTGAAAGGCGGCAGAGGTTGCCGTGCGGATTTCGGCCTCGGTATTTAACTCATAGTTCCGTGTGTTCCGAACCGACTTCCAGCGCGCAACGCTTATGAAGAGATCCTTTGACAGATGACCATGACTGCGAGCCTCCAGAAAGGCATTCTCAAAGAGACGCTCCGCATTGGCATCCCTTTCATGAATTTCTTTCCAGTAATCGTCCGCAAGCGCCACGATCTCGTCTCGATTATAAAGAAATGGAAGGGCTGCACTGCTCAAAGTCATGGTTGCTTCCATCATTTTTGCCAACATTTGATATACGACATGCAGATTTTTTTATTCTTTCATCTCTCCCTTTTCGAGCCGTTCGCGTCGGCGCGGAACTCAATCGCGAACCTTCATTTCTATTTTTGCGCTAGAATCCAATCGGACAGGGTTTTGATTTCGGCGGGAGAGAATTGTTTGAACGGCGGCATGGGAATCGGACCCCAAAGTCCGGAGCCGCCGTTCTCGATTTGATGAGAGACTTTCGTGAGCGCATCGGCTTGGCCATGATATTTGGCAGCAACTTCCTTAAACGCGGGGCCAATAAATTTTTTATCCACGGTATGACAATTAAAGCAGCCGGTTTTTTGCATCAATTGTTTGGCATCGCCCGGTGCGCCTGATGCATGTTCTTTGGCGGCCAGTTGAGTAGTCGCCGCGGAATTGGTCGCGCCGGTTCCATAATTCACCGCGAGATATTCCACGATGGCATCCACCTGGTTGGTGGGAATGGGCGCGCCGTATTTCCCGACCATTTTTTCCACGGCACCTTTCCAGAATTTTGCGGGCATGGGCGGCTGCATCGCAATGTAATCGGCGGAATGACAGGTCAGACATTGCGCGTTCACCAGATCAGCGCCCGCCGCTTTTTTGTAAACGACGGTTTCGTTGGGCAATTCAATTGTGATCGGCGCGGCGTGCGCGAGAAAAATTCCGGCAAGTATTAAAACGGATGAGGCAAAAAGTTTTTTCATGTGCAAAAAAAATTAAACGATTTGGATGCGGGTGGTTTCGACGACGTTACGCATGTAGCCCGCTGGATTCCAAAGTGGATCGAGCGGCTGGGTTTCTCCGACGCGATTGATGGCGCGAACTTTCAATTCATGCTTTCCGGCGCCGAGTTCAACCGGTGCTGTTTTCCAACCGCGAAAAGAATATTTGCCGATGTCTTTTTCCAATTCAGCAGAATGCCACGCTTTACCGCCGTCGGTGGAATAAAAAACTTCCGTGATTCCGTAGCCGCCATCGAAGGCAATTCCTTTCAAGGAAACCTTTTCGCTGGCTTTGACCTTTTGCCCGTCGGTCAAATTGGTGATGAAAGAACGGACGTTGTAACGTTTGATCGGCGTAGTTTTCGCGGGCGTGGTACCCGGCTCGATAAATCCGCAGTCGTTGTCGGGAATGCGATACGCAGGGTTCATCCAAAAATTATTGAGGACTTCATCGATCACTGTGATCTCATTGACGTGCTTCACCCAATAAGTTCCGAAATAGCCGGGCACAATCAGGCGCAAGGGAAAACCATTTAATATCGGAAGCGGTTCGCCATTCATTTCGTAGGCGAGCATGACTTCGCCGTCGTTGGCGTGGTCGAGATCAAGCGCCTTGATGTAGTCAGGAACTTTTTCAACCGGCCCTTTGTCCAGTCCGTTGAACGTCACCTGTTTCGCCGTCGCTTTGATTCCCGCCTTGGCCAACACATCTTTCAAACGGACGCCGCGCCATTTTGCATTGCCCATCGCGCCGTTGCCGAGTTGCCCGCCGCCCACACGCGGTTGCGAAAAGGCGCGACTGTTTCCAGAGCATTGACAGACCGCGACCAGTTCGACGGGTTCCATTTTTTTCAAATCGGCGAGGGAGAAACTTTGCGGAGAATCAACGGAACCTTTGATCTCCATGCGAAAAGTATCGGGATCGATTGAAAGCGGGATGTCGGCCAAATGGTAGCGCACAAAAAAAGCGTCATTGGGCGTGAGAATGCCTTCGTTGAAAACGGCCATGGGCGTTTCAAGTTGTGGCGGGCGCGCGGTCACGCGAATGAGCGGGCGTTTCTGCGGATATTTGACGAGGGCGCGTTCGCCATTGGCAAAGGGCATGGTGATTTTGTCGTCCGCGAAAAGTTTCGCGGTCGGGACAGCGGCGAGGGTTGCCGCGAGCAATCCACTGGAGCGCAGAAAGTGACGGCGATTCACCGCGAAGCGGCGGGAAAGAAAATCAGGCATGAGTGGAAAATAATGAAACAAGTTTTCACCCGCAATTGTTAAGTCATTTCCGCAACATTTATTTGCGGAAAACACGAAGGCCAGGGCTGAGGCATATCAATTTTGATCGGGTCAGATCCATTTCCGGTTTCCTTGTCCCGCAGGGACAAACGACACTAGCCCAGCCATTCATGGCTTGTCATTACCCACATTTTTTTAGAGACGGTTTAAGGTTTCTAATCCCTGTGCCATCCAGATCAGGCGTTGCCAGCCGCGCCAGATGGTTTGCCAGCCGGGCATTCCA
>JBDSYB010000300.1:0-2774 GCA_039925885.1 Verrucomicrobiota bacterium | reverse complement strand
TCAGGTGAAAAATTCCACGCGCGCGCCAGGGCCTCACAAAAAATCGGGAACGTCCATGTCCACGCAGTGCCGTTGTGGTAGGCGAGTTTGCGGCGCGTATCTTCGTCGCCTTCGTAGCTACCGCAATACGGTTCGTGCGGATTATTCAGCACGTTTCCATTTCCATAAATCGGCAGAGGAACTTTGACGGGCAATGGCGCAAGGGTTCGTAATGCACCGGGCACGACGAGATAGCGCAAGGCTGCTTCGACACTCCTTTGTGCGCGCTCGCCGGTGATAAATTCGAAACTGATGGCAAAAAGAAAGTTGCTGCGCAGGGCGTCATCCACGATCGCTTCGGCGGCGGATTGTCCCCGCCAGGCGATGAGCAAATCGGAAAAATATCCATGCTCTTCAAGCCAAAAATATTTTTGCAACGAGGCTTCAGCGCGATTCGCGAGTTCGCTCAAGTTCGGCCACTCCTCTCCCTGCCCTCTTCTCTCCATCGGATGGAGAGGAGAGGGTGGCCGCAGGCCGGGAGAGGAGTGGTTCCGATCAAGTTTTTCAAGCTGCCGCAACAAACGAATCCACAAAACTTGAATTTCAATCGGATACCCTTCGCGCGACGTTCCAGCAGGATGATTGGTGTCCATCCATGTGAAATGGCTCGGACTCCAAATCAGCGCGGACGCTGCGTCCATTTTGATTCCGTTCGGCGTGCCGCGAATGTAGCCGACGGCTATTTCGCGCAGCACATCGGCGATGGTTCGTCCGTGTTTGTCCACGACGAGCGTGTACAAATTTTCCTTGAGCAACGCGGCGGCTTCTTCACAAACAATTCCGAACCAGAGTGGCGCGTCGGACGTGTCGCGATTCGAGGCGTCGTCGCCCTGGATTGTATTTGGCATTGTGCCGTTCTCGACGAAGCGGCCAAAGGTCTTCAGCAGTTCGGTGACATCGCTGACCAAACCTGCCGCGAGCAAACCACGCGCGGCAATCAGCGAATCGCGGCCCCAATCGAGAAACCACGGATAACCGGCGATGACAGTTTTCCCCGCGCCGCGTCGCACCACGAATTGCCGCGCAGCCAAGGCGAGTTGGCGTCCGAAGGAATCGTCTTCAGGAAATTTCGCACGATTCAAAACGAGTTTAGTTTCAACGAGGCGATTGGCTGAAAATTCCTGAACCATTTCTGAACTTGGATCAACAGCATCGGCGCACACGACGAGCGAAACGCTTTTCTCTTTTTGCAATGGCAACTCAAACCAGCCGGGGCTGTAGGCGTCGCCGCTGCCCACTTGCCCGCGACTTTGCTCGATCGGGTGCGGAATATTTTCCGACCACTCGGCTTCGTGATGATAAAATCCGCTGTCGGCGAAAACCCGAAGTTCGCGGTTCCTCGCGGGCGTGAACACAAATCCGGTTTGATTCTGGAGCGGCTGGCAATGGGTTGCGAAATGATTTTCGGTGTCGGGATTGCGATGCGTCTCCGTGTGAAAATTGCGGTCTTCGATGTCCACGCGGATTGTGAGGTTGAGATTCATCTCCCTCGTATCAGCCGACGTGAGGAGGCTCTGATTAATTTTCGATAGCCGATTTTCGATAGCCGATTTTTCAGTCAGAGCCTCCTCACGTCTGCTGATACAATTTTCAAAACGAAATACCGTCGTGTTTTTTCCTTCGAGCATGTCGGCGGTGAGTTTAATTTCGACGATGCGCTGGTCGCCGACTTTCGCCGCGAAATTCCAGACGGCAGGCGGCCCCGGAGAAAAATGCGCGAGATTCTGCAAATCCAGCGGCGTGATAAATCCATCCGCGTTGAGCCAGACACGGATTCGCTTGGCGAAAACGTGGCGGTCGGTGGGAAGAGTCGCGTGGAGATTTGCGCCTAGAACACAATCGTATTTGGATGTGACGCGACCGAGATCGACACACATTCGCGCCATGCCGCCGATGCCATTGGTGAGCAGAACCAATTCCGAAGTGAGTTTGTTTGCTTCCGGAATTTTGAAGGTCGCTTGCGGCGGGAGGAATTGCACTTTTGCCTCAATCATTTGATTCTCGGGGGCGTAACGTTCGAGCGTCAATTTCGCCCTATCACCGAGGAAAACTTCGTTGGGCGCGAAACAAGCGACGTGACCGTAACTGACTTGTACGGATTCCGCGCGCTGAAGCGGATCGGTGTTGGAAATTCTTAGTGTCGCTCGGAACGGAACGGAATCCTGCAGGAGAAGCCAATGGTTTGGCGGAATAAGTGTGATGCGGTTGCGATCGAGCAAAGTCCAGGTAATGACTTGCGAAAAATTCGTGACTGCGTCCCCGGAGATCACGGCTGATTTTTTTATTTTCGCCTCGGAAAGATTGGCGGATCTCTTACTAGGCGCAATCACAGCCGCCAGAAATTTTTGGGGAGATTCGTCCACCTGTTTCGCCAGGTCGCGCCAATCACGCGAGCCGATTTCTTCGGAAGAAAAAACTTTGCTCATCGCGCTAATCGCCCACGCCGCTTGCGTTTTGGCGCGGCGATAATTGTCGCCGCTTAATCCAGCGGGCGTCGGCAGCGCGGAAAGGCAATAGGCTGCCCCCGGCTTGAGCGTGAAAGAAATTTTTCCATCGATGCGCGCGGGCTGCAAAGGCGGTTGATCGAGCAAATCAATGAGCGGCTCCCCAAGTTCTTTGTAAGTTTTTTCACCGAGAGAAAAAATCTGTTCGCGTTCGGTGTCGTTGTTGACGAGGACGAGAACGGAATCTTTTTCTTCCGCGGAAATACGTTGAAGCGCATAAACCGGCGCGGC
>JBDSYB010000299.1:0-14112 GCA_039925885.1 Verrucomicrobiota bacterium | reverse complement strand
GCGGCAATTTTTTCCGATGATCAGCCGCGCTCTCACGAGACGCAGCCACGCAAACGAGTTAGAATTTCCCGCCGTAAACCGCGTTCTTGCCCAGGATTTGTTCGATGCGCAAAAGCTGATTGTATTTCGCCAGACGATCCGAGCGGCTGAGCGAACCGGTTTTGATTTGTCCGCAGTTTGTCGCGACGGCGATGTCCGCGATGGTCGCGTCCTCGGTTTCGCCGGAGCGATGCGAGAGGACGGCGGTGTAACCATTTTCCTGCGCGAGTTCGACCGCGTCCATAGTTTCCGTGAGCGAACCGATTTGATTTACTTTGACGAGAATGGAATTCGCTGTGCCGGTTTCGATTCCTTTGCGAAGAAATTTCACGTTCGTGACAAACAGATCGTCGCCGACGAGTTGGATTTTATCGCCGAGTTTATCAGTCAATTTTTTCCACGTCTTCCAATCGCCTTCCGCGCAACCGTCTTCGATGCTGATGATCGGATATTGGCTCGTGAGCTTTTGGTAAAAAGAAATAATTTCGTCGCCGGACAATTTCTTGCCGGTGCTTTTTTTGAAAACATAATTGCCGCTCGCCTTGTCGTAGAACTCGGAAGCCGCGACATCAAGCGCGAGAAAAATTTGCTTGCCCGCTTTGTAGCCCGCGTCTTTGGTCGCCTGCAAAATAACTTCGATAGCTGCTTCCGCGCTATCAAGCTTCGGCGCAAAACCACCTTCGTCACCGACGGCAGTGGAAAGACCCTTCTTTTTCAAAACCGATTTGAGGGCGTGAAAAATTTCGGTGATGGCTTGAAGTCCGTCGGAAAAAGTATCGAAACCTTTCGGCACAATCATGAATTCCTGGAAATCAATCGGCGCATCGGAATGCGCGCCACCGTTGATGACGTTGGCCATCGGCACGGGAAGAACCTTGGCATTCGGTCCGCCGAGATATTTGAAAAGCGGAACGCCGAGTTCTGCGGCGGCAGCTTTCGCATTCGCGAGCGAGACGGCAAGAATGGCATTCGCGCCGAGCTTCGATTTGGTTTCCGTGCCGTCGAGATCAATCATGGTGCGGTCAACGGAAAGTTGATCAAGCGCATCCATTCCTTCGAGTGCCGGGAAAATTTTACCCGTCACATTTTTTACAGCTTTGGAAACTCCTTTTCCGAGATAGCGGGTTTTGTCACCATCGCGCAGTTCGAGGGCTTCGTGTTCGCCAGTGCTCGCGCCGGACGGAACCGCAGCGCGCCCCATCATGCCGCTATCGAGAAGAACATCCACTTCCACGGTTGGATTGCCGCGCGAGTCGATAATTTCGCGGGATTGAATATCGAAAATTTTGCTCATAGTTCAAAAATAAATGAGGGCGTAGGATAAGAATGAAGGTTAACGAGTCAAGCGGTCGTTAGAACATCCTCAACGCGCGAGACTCCATAAAAAATTATGCGAGTGGTGATTCAACGAGTGGCGCAAGCCAGTGTCATAATCTGTGGTCTGGAAAAAAGCGCGATTGCCCGTGGCTTGCTGGTGTTATTGGCGATTGAAGCAACAGACAATGCGGAGGACATCGAATGGCTCAGTGGAAAAATAGTTCGTCTGCGAATTTTTGCTGACGACGCGGGCAACATGAACCGTTCCGTGCAGGAAGTGGGCGCCGAAATTTTGTTGGTCAGTCAATTCACATTGTTTGCCAGCACGCGAAAGGGCAACCGGCCTTCCTTTATTCGGTCCGCGCAACCAGAAATCGCAATTCCATTTTACGAAAGATTTATCGTAAAGCTGGAACAGGATTTAGGCCGCCAAATTCAGACCGGAGAATTCGGCGCGGATATGAAAGTCAGTTTGATCAATGACGGCCCCGTAACAATTCTGTTGGATTCAAAAAATCGCGAATAATCACAGGGCGTTGCGCCGATGACGGATCAGTTCTAAAAATTCTGTGCGAGTGCGCGCGTCTTCCCGAAACGCACCGAGCATGGCGGAAGTGATCGCATAGGAATTTTGTTTCTCAACGCCGCGCATCATCATGCAGAGGTGTTGCGCCTCAATGACCACGCCGACCCCTTCGGCTCCGATCAACTCCTGAATGGTGTGTGCAATTTCGCGCGTCATGCGTTCCTGAACCTGCAGACGGCGCGCGTAAACGTCCACGATTCGCGGCAGCTTCGAGAGGCCAATTACTTTTCCTTTTGGCAAATAAGCGATGTGACATTTTCCAAAAAACGGGAGCATGTGATGTTCGCACAAACTGTAAAAATCAATGTCCTTCACGATGACCATTTCGTCAGAATCGACTTCAAAAAGGGCATTATTCAAAACAGATTTTGGATTGGTTTTGTAACCTGCGGTCAGAAATTTTAGCGATTCAGCGACCCGCTGCGGGGTGCGCTTTAATCCATCGCGGGTTGGATCTTCGCCCAGCAATTTGATCTGCCTTTCAACGAGGCGAGCCATCTCATTCGTTTGCTTTTTCATCTTCTGAAAAATGAACTATCCGACAATCGGCGTCCAGTCTTTCGGCTGGACAACTCGCGAGGCGGGTAAAATTATCAATCATGCGCTTTTGCAGATTGCTGGTGGTTTTCTCTCTCCTGTCAACGTGTTCCGTCGTTTCGGCCGAAAGCAAGGAATCGGGTTGGACCCCACTCTTTAATAAGAAGGATTTTTCTGGTTGGTACATCATCAGCGGCTCTTTCAAAAAGAATGACGATCCGAATCATTTGTTCCAGATTCACGATGGAATGGTGCACATCTATAAAGACGCCGATGATCGAAGCAATCAGCCGAGTGGCTACATCGTCACCGAAAAGGAATATTCAAATTATCACCTCCGCTTTCAATATAAGTGGGGCACAAAGAAATTCGGCGCGAAAGTTGACGCCCAACGTGATGCAGGGTTGCTTTATCACGTAATCGGGCCGGACGGGGTTTGGCCAAAAAGCGTAGAGTGCCAGGTTCAGGAGGGCGACACGGGGGATATTTTTACGGTAAACACGCGGGTGGTGACAACGGTGGATCCGACGACGACGAATCAAGTTTCGACACTTGTCACCAATGCAAGCAGCGGGGAAATCAAAACAAATTCCAGTGTGCGGCCAAAATTTCTCGATGCTAAAGACGGCGGCGTGGAAATTGTGCAAGGGGTTTCGGGAGGAATTCGCCGAGTGATGCGTAACCCGGAGAACGAAAAAGAAGGATGGAACACGGTGGAAGTGATCACGCGCGGCAGTTCGTCAACCCATCTCATCAATGGAAAAGTGAACAACAAAATTCTGCGTCTCGAGGAAATGGTGGACGGGAAGTAGGTGCCGTTGATGAAAGGAAAGATTCTTTTGCAGCAGGAAGGCGCGGAGGTTTTCTATCGCAACATCGAAATTAAATTGCTGGACGAAAAGTAAGTTCGTTGCGTCACGATTTTGAGCGCGGAGAAGCAATCCGATGAGCCAATTGAAATTCCAATCGATGGAGTTTTGGATTTGCATGGTTTCAAGCCACAGGAATTGGGCGATTTAATTCCGACGTATTTGACGGCTTGTCAGCAGCGGGGGATTCTCCAGGTTCGTTTGATTCACGGCAAAGGCGTCGGAATTTTGAAGCGGAGCGTCCACGCGATTCTTTCGCGGCATCCCGAAGTGAATTCTTTTTCCCTCGCTCATCCGATTTTTGGCGGAGTCGGCGCAACTGTGGTTGTTCTCAAATCAAACGCATAGAGCGCGATTGAATCAACACACGAAACCCGCGTCCCAAATGTTCGGGATGAATGAGCGTTTGAAATTGCCGGCGTCGGACAGCGTCCCATTCTGCCGCGTCATCCGCTCGCGAGAATGATTTTTCCGCAATCTTCGTCAGAAACTGCCTTTGCCAAATGAACTCGTCCGTCTTCAACCCGGCCCTTTCACCAAGCCTTTGTAACTCGCTGAAATTTACATGGGCTGTGATGTCTTGTTCGCCAGGACTTTCCAGCAAATAAGAATTCGCATGATGTCGCGAAAAAGCGCGCAATGTTCCCTTGCTCCTCTCCGGCGAAAAAAATTCGTCGCCCGACAATCCATAATCAATTCCGATCAATTTGCCCCGTTCCAGAATATTAGCTGCATTCATCCACCACTGTGTTGCTGCGGGACAAACTTCGGTGACAAATTCGTCAGGCAAAACTTGCAGAAGCTCTTGAGGAAGCGTGGGAAATATCGTCGTGGCGCGAGATAATTTTTTCCAGACGAAGTGCGTCCCATCAAACGCTACACCCCATTCAAACCATATCTTGCGCAACGCGTCCCAACCGAGGCGATGGACAGGCATCGCGTCCAAAAGTTCGTTGGAAAAAATAATGCGGAAACAATTATCGAGCGCGGAAAAGCCGGAAAAATCGGCGGCATAATATACGCCAGCAAAATCTTCCAGCAGTTTTGTTTGGCGAAGCTGTCGGGCTTCAGATGGCTCGACAATCCAATATTCCAGGGTCTCACAAATTTGCGGGTGATGTTTCTTCAGCCAGGTAAGAATGTCGAAACCCAATTGTCCATCATGCGCCCCCGCTTCGATAATTTGAAAACGGGGCGCGTTTTTTTCTTCACAAAACCATTCCGCAAACTGAAAGGCTAGCAACTCACCGAACAAATTGCCCACGCTGACACTTGTAAAAAAGTCCCCCTTCTTCCCGATTTCAATGGGTCTTTCGTAATAACCTTCTTTTGGAAAATAAAGTGCTAGCTCCATGAAGCGTGCAAATGAAATTGACCCGTTCTGCTCAATTTCACCGAGGAGTTGTGCATGAAGACGCCTCATTTTTTCATGCCCCGTAACGAGTTGGTAATAAAGCTGCTAACATTTTGATGAATTCTGTATGGCAAAAATTGACGCTTTTTTTAATTTGATGTTCGAGCAAAAAGCTTCGGACTTACACCTTTCCTCTGGCAACCCGCCCATCCTGCGTATCAACGGCGAGATGCAGCGCGTGGACTACCCGCCGCTGGAGGCCGACGCGCTCAAAAGTATGCTCTATGAGATCACGCCCGAGTATAAAGTTAAAGTTTTTGAAGAAACAGGCGATGTCGATTTTGGCTACGAAATTCCCAACGTGTCCCGTTTTCGGGCGAATTATTTTAACCAGAAGTACGGAATGGCGGCAGTCTTTCGCCAAATTCCCTCCAAAGTTTTGTCGTTTGAAGATTTTGAAAAGTTTGACGCTCCTCTGCCCGCTGTCTTGAAAAAGTTCTGCATGTTGCACAAAGGGTTGGTTGTGGTGACAGGCCCGACCGGGTCGGGAAAATCAACAACGCTGGCTGCGATGGTGGATTACTGCAACAAGAACCGCAAAGATCACATCATCACCGTGGAAGACCCAATTGAGTTCGTCCATGAAAGCAAAAATTGTCTCGTGAATCATCGTGAGGTCGGCATTCATACGAAATCATTCGCGGCCGCGCTCAAAGGAGCTTTGCGCGAAGACCCGGACATTGTTTTGGTCGGTGAATTGCGCGATCTGGAAACAATTGAACTGGCGCTGACTGCGGCGAGCACAGGACACTTGGTCTTCGGCACTTTGCACACTCCGAGCGCATCGAAAACGGTGGATCGTATCATCGACGTCTTCCCCGCAGAGCAGCAAAATAAAATTCGCGCGACATTGTCGGAAGCCCTCAAAGGTGTCGTGGCGCAAAATTTATTCAAGCGCACCGACAAAAAAGGGCGGGTGGCGGCGCTGGAAATTTTAGTTTTCACCACCGCTGTCGCCAACCTCGTGCGCGAAGGTAAAACCCACCAGATTCCGGGCATGATTCAGGTCGGAAAAAAATGGGGCAACACCCCGTTGGATGATTCAATAATGGATCATCTCAAAATGAGGCGCATTTCACCCGACGAAGCTTACGACAAGTGTATTGATAAAAAGAAATTTCGCCCGTTCCTGGCACATCCGCCGGAAGACGATGAAAATTAAACAAATATAAAAAACATGCGCCGCGTAGAACTAGACCAAATCCTGGGCATGATGCTCGATTCGACTCCGATGATTAATTCATCAACGGTGCTCGATAGTAAAAAAGATGTTTCCGACTTGAATTTCACAGTCAACAAACCGTTGCAGGTGGAATACTCCGGGCAATTGATTGCCGTCTCGACCACTCCACTAATTGATAAATTGACGCCATTCCAGTCAGAAATGATTGCGCTCAATTTAATCGGCGGCAGCCGTCGCCTTACCGAAGATTTGTTGCGTTCCGGTTCATGTGACTCGTCGTATTCATTGAGCGAGGTAGCGCGCTTTCGCGTCAACATATTTTCGCAACGAGGAAATTTTTCCGTCGTGATGCGAAAATTAAACACTGAAATTCCTACGCTGAAGGAATTGAAAATGCCCGAGATTTTCTCGCAAGTGGTCCGAGAAAAAACCGGTCTAATTTTAGTAACAGGCGCAACTGGTTCTGGAAAGTCCACCACGCTGGCTGGCTTGCTCAATGAGATCAATGAGTCGAAATCAATTCACATCATCACGCTGGAAGATCCAGTGGAATTCGTGCATCCGCAGAAAAAAGCGACGTTTAACCAGCGGGAAATGGGCACTGATTTTAACACGTTTGCCAGTGGTTTGCGCGCTGCCCTGCGACAAGCGCCCAAGGTAATTTTGGTCGGCGAAATGCGCGATCGCGAGACGGTGGAAATCGGTTTGAGTGCCGCTGAAACTGGTCACTTAGTTGTCAGTACGTTGCACACCATTGACGCCGGGCAAACCGTCAATCGTATTCTCGGCATGTTTGAGCAGGAGGAGCAGGAGCAGGTTCGCTTACGGCTGGCCGACACGTTGCGCTGGGTCGTCAGCCAAAGGCTTGCGCCGAAGGTAGGCGGCGGCCGCCATGCACTTCTGGAAATTATGGGCGCGAATCTCCGCACCAAAGAAAGTATTCAACAAGGTGAGGCGGAAGGCCGTAGTTTTTACGAAATAATCGAGGCCAGCTATCCTTTCGGCTGGCGCACGTTCGATCACGCATGTCTCGAAGCCTACGATCGCGGCCTGATCACCGAAGAAGTTGCCCTCCTCTACGCAAGTAAGCGGGGTCCGGTTTCTCGCGGTATCGATAACATCAAAAAAGCGCGAGGTGAAATGACCCACACAGTCACAGACCTTCACATGAAAACAACTGACAGCGCCAGAGCCGCCGCGATACCATTTCCGACCACGCTAAAACTCAAATAAATTATGTCTCACCAGTTCGATTTCATCAGCGCAACAGACAAACCCGCATTGCTGGCAATAACTTCGCCGGAATGGCTCGCCGCCGCCGAAACTGCTTTGAACGCTTTGGATTACAAGGTGCATAAGATCAATCATCACCTCGAGTTTGCCGGACGTTACAGCCAGGTTGCTTATCAATTGGCTGTTGTTGAGGAAAAATTCGGGTCTGCATCCGCTGCGGAAAATCTGACTCTTTCCCAACTGCAATCCATGCCCATGAATCAAAGACGTCACACCACCATTATTTTGGTGGGAGATTCCTTTGAAACGTTAAATGCTCTCCAGGCTTTTCAACAAAGCGTCCACGCCGTGATCCACATTTCAGAAATCGCCTTACTTGCCCAGATTGTGCAAAAAGTTGTCACGGACAACGATGCGTTCTTGAAGAATTTTCGCGAAGCTGAACTGCGCGTTGCTCACGCCGCCGAATAATCTACTCTTTGGTCTCCGCTTTATGGCAACGTGGCCTCATGTCACGACTGGATCAGGCGCTCGTAGAACGCGGTCTTTGCGAAAGTCGCGAAAAAGCCCAGCGCGCCATTCTTGCCGGAAAAGTCTTCATCAACGCCCAACTCGCTCGTAAAGCGAGCGACTCCGTCCGCTCTCAAGATCAAATCAGCCTCGCCGAGCCGGAAAAATTTGTCAGCCGAGGCGGACACAAATTGGAACACGCGCTGACTCATTTTAGGATGAACGTCGAAGGGAACATCGCGATTGATATCGGCGCGTCCACCGGCGGCTTCACAGATTGCCTGTTGCAACATGGAGTCGCAAAAATTTTTGCAGTGGATGTCGGTCACGGCCAACTCGCCTGGAAATTACGCCAGGATCCAAGAGTCGTTGTCATGGAAAAAACTAACTCAAGAAGTCTGTCGCCAGCGCAGTTTCCCCAGCCCTTTTCTTCCGCAGATCTTGTGGTGATTGATTGCTCATTTATTTCGCTGACAATGATTCTCCCCGCCGCGATTGCATTGCTGCGTCCTTTGGGTAGAATCGTCGCGCTCGTGAAACCGCAATTCGAAGCCGGAAAAGCCGAAGTGGATAAAGGCGCAGGAGTCATCACCGATCCTGCCATCCACCAGCGCGTTCTCCTCGAGATCGAACATTTTGTTCGTAAAAACGATGTTTTGCAATGGATGGGCCAGACGGAATCTCCTTTGCTCGGCCCAGCGGGCAATAAAGAATTTTTAATTTTGCTTGAAAAAAAATCCGCCTAAAAAAATTACGCGCGTCGGCTTGATCGCCAACACCGAAAAGCCAGCCAGTGGAAATCTGGCGCGCAAAGCCGCCGAGATGGTTCGCCAAAGTGGACGAGAAGTCGCCTGCGATGTCATTACCGCGGAAATGGCCGGTTTGAAATGCGATTGCTATCCGAATGCTTCTCTTCTTGCCGAGGAAACGGATCTGCTACTTGTCTTTGGAGGCGATGGTTCGATGCTACGAGTAGTTCGGGAAATGAACGGAGTGCTGACGCCAATTTTGGGAGTCAATGTGGGGCGGCTTGGTTTTCTTACGGCCGTTCCCTCCAACGAATTGCCCGAAGCGCTGAAAAGAGTTTGGGCGAACGATTTTGAAATTGAAACCCGTCCGCTCTTGGAAGCCCGCGGCGTGAGTGGCGGAAAGAAAATTCAACTGCGCGCGCTGAACGACATTGTCATCAGCCGCGGAGCCGCACCGCGCATGATCGAATTAGAAGTGCTCGTCAACGGTCGGGTCCTCACCTGTTATCGTTGCGACGGATTGATCATCAGTTCGCCGACGGGTTCCACGGCGTATTCTCTTTCTGCGGGCGGAGCCATTGTCAGCCCGGATGCGCGCGTTTTTGCCATCACGCCCATTTGCCCTCACACCTTGTCTAACCGCTCCGTTATTATCGGTTTGGAGGCGACGGTGCAGGTGAAAGTCATCAGCGAAAAAGTTGAAACCACCGCCACCGCCGACGGCCAGGTGCAAGTCGATTTGATGGCAGGCGATACCATTTCCATTCGCCGCAGCCCGCGCGCAACGCGATTGCTCCACCCAGGCGGCAGATCTTTTTTTGACACCTTGCGCCGTAAATTGCATTGGAGTGGATCAACCGTCTGAACGACGCAAAAATTATGGTTCGACTAAAAGATATTGCGCTGCGGGCGGGAGTTTCAGTGATGACTATTTCGAAGGCCCTGCGCGACGCGCCCGACATTTCGCAGGCCACCAGAGCGCGCATCAAAATCCTCGCCGAGCAAATGGGTTATGTCCCAGATTCAACGGCGCAAAACTTGCGCAATCGCACTTCCAAACTTTTCGGGTTGGTCATACCTTCCGTGGCGAATCCCATTTTTGCACAAACAGTTTCAGCCATTGAAGATCGTGCGCGTGCTTTGGGCTACGATTTGATTTTAGCCCATACCCTGAATATCGCCGAGCGCGAAGAAGCCAGCATTCGTCGATTACTTTCGCGTCGAGTGGATGGTTTGTTTATTTCGCCGGTTTACCGCCTGGCTCCCTTCGCGCCCATTTACGAGGAATTGAAACGGCTCGGCACGCCTACCGTGATCCTCGGCCAGTGCGGTCCCTTTTGCTACCAGTTCGCCAATGTCGAAAATGATGACGTCACGGGGAGTCAGGAGGCTACGAACCATCTATTGCAACTGGGACATAAACGCATTGCTTTTTTCAGCGGACCATTAGGCTCGCCTTGGGCGCAGGAGCGACTGGAAGGGCATCGGCGGGCGTTGCGCGAGGCGCAGATTGAATGCGATGATCGCCTCGTTTTCACGGCGGGAACCACCATTGAAGAAGGCGGAAAAGCCGCGCTGCAAATGATCAATGAATCGTTGCAGGTCACGGCCGTCCGGGCAGTGAACGATTTGGTCGCGATGGGAGCAGCCAGCGTATTTCTCAGGCAAGGACTTAAAATACCGCAGGAACTTTCCGTAGTGGGCTTCGGCAACATTCTGGCGGCAGAACATTTCCGTGTGCCTCTGACAACCGTCCGCCAGGCTA
This sequence comes from Verrucomicrobiota bacterium, assembly GCA_039925885.1. Taxonomy (GTDB): domain Bacteria; phylum Verrucomicrobiota; class Verrucomicrobiia; order Limisphaerales; family CANJXF01; genus CANJXF01. The sequence continues at coordinate 3,910 of JBDSYB010000299.1, read as the reverse complement.
AACAGCGACTCGGAGATGCAGCGGTTGACTCCATGATGAACTTATTGAAAAAACGTCTTCCAGAATCCACGCGACTCCCCTGTGAACTAATTGTTCGGCAAAGCACCGCTTCGGCACAGTTATTGCGTCGTCCTTCTCTGACGACACAACAAAAAACTGAACCGCGGATTGCTTTATGAAAAAAATTATACTCCCCTTGAGCGTTTTAATTGCCTTGGCGATTGCCGGTTGGCTCGCTGTCCCGCTCTTCGCCCAGCGCACCGACCGAAAAGTAACAAAATTCCATGAGGATGCCGAAAGCCTCATCGTCGGTTTGCAACAATACAAAGAATTTGTCGGCGCTTACCCAACCGGTTCCTTGGTGGAAATCTCTAAAGCACTGACGGGACGCACAGACAAAAAAATCCTGATTCTAGTCACTCGCAAAAGCGAATTGAACACCAAAGGGGAAATCGTCGATCCCTGGGGAACGCCTGTTCAGATTTATTTCTCCAACAACGCAATCCTCATTCGTTCTGCTGGCCCCAACCGTGTGTTTGAAGACAACAAGGGTAGCCGTGGCGATGACATGTATCGCTCCAGCTAAACTCTTTTCCAACCAGCGACAAACATTCCGTTGCCGCTGGTTGCTTGCGGCAAAAACAAAAGATGAGCGGAGTGGGTCCCGGGCTTAAAGGGATTTTCCATCTCGAGAGGTTGAAAATCTTTTCGTTGGTTTTGAAAGAAATCTGCGACTTCGATCGTTTCGTCTCTCGACAATGTGCAAACTGAATAAATTAATTTTCCACCGACCTTCACTGCATCCGCGACGTTGGTTAAAAGTGCGCGCTGAATTTCCGCCAACTCGCTAACATCGTTTTCCGAGGTTGTCCAACGAGCGTGCGGATTTCGATGCCATGTGCCGATTCCGCTGCACGGCGCATCCAAAAGCACGCCATTAAATTTTGTTTTCGTCGGAAGTTTTTTGCTTCCATCCCAAAGAACCGCTCGATAATTGAAAACTTTTGCACGGGCTGTTCGTTGTTTTAATTTTTTTAAACGCCATTCCGCGCGGTCACTTGCCCAAATCAAACCTTTATTTTCCAGCAATTCAGAAAGGTGTAAAAGTTTTCCACCCTCCCCCGCGCACGCATCCCACCACGTTTCTCCGGGCACCGGAGCGCACGCAATGCTGACCGCCTGAGAGCTGAGGTCCTGCAATTCAAACTGGCCATTTTGAAATTCCTGCGACCGAAATAAATCTTCCTCCCCTCGATAATGAATCGCATCGGCCAATAAATTATTCTGCTCCAACAATGAATAACCCAGTGCCGCCGCGACGCCCCCAGCCTGCCCCCGTTTAGTTCGGAGCCATAATTTGGGTTCCGTCTGCAACGCGCGCAGCCATTCAGAAGAAACTTCCATGACATCCTTCGTCCATGCGGGAACAGTTTTTGTAAATAATTCTTCGTCTGTAAAACGCTGCGGCTCTCGCGCAAATCTTTGAGCAAGTTCCTGTGCAATGAAAATATTGCCCGCCACCGGTTTTTGAGGATCGAGCCAGCCGAACCATCGGAAATAAGCGAACACCGCCCGGCTGATCTCGCGACTATGCGACCGGGAAAGTTTGTGGCGTTTGAGGTCCGCGCGAAGCACTGAATCCGCTGGATGTTCGCCGTCCGATTTGGAAATAACTTCAGCCGCAATTTTTATGAGAGGTGCTTCCATTCCTGACAGTCAATGACGAATCTCCGCACTTTTCCCATGCGCACTGAGCCCTTCTAATTCGGCGAATTTTTTCACCGTCGCCAATGCATTTTTCAGCGAAGATTGATTGTATTCCACAATACTCGTGCGGCGCTGGAATTGATCAACGGTCAGACCAGCGAACGCGGCCCCCGCGCCGCCGGTTGGCAACGTGTGGCTCGGACCGGCCACATAGTCACCAAGCACTGTTGGCGTCCACGAACCGAGAAAGATCGCGCCAGCCGTAAGAATACTTTCGGAAACTTTAGCAGGTCGCCGCGTCATGATCTCGCAGTGTTCCGGCGCCAGTTTATTTACTAACGCGATTCCGTCCCCCAAATTCTTTGTCTGAATGAGCCAACTATTTTTTTCCAACGGGCGCTCGATCATTTCTCGACGCGCCAATTTCGGAAATTGCCGCGTGATTTCAGCGTGAACCCCGCGAAGTATTTTTCCCGAATCGGTCACGAGCCAGACGCGTTCGTGGCCGGAACCATGTTCAACCTGCGCGAGCAAATCTGCGGCAATAAATTTTGAATTCGCGGTTTCATCGGCAAGCACGAGCAATTCACTGGGGCCGGGCAAAAGATCAATGGCAACATGGCCGAAGAGCAAACGTTTGGCGGCGACAACATACGCATTACCGGGACCGAAAATTTTCTGAACGAAACGAATCGTTGCGGTTCCAAGAGCCATCGCAGCAATCGCCTGCGCGCCGCCGATGCGGTAAATTTCAGTCGCGCCCGCCGTGCGAATCGCGAACAAAAGCGCGGGATTTATTTCGCCGGTTTTTCCCGCTGGAGTGCAAACGACGATTTCTCTACATCCTGCGACTCGCGCCAAAGTAATAGTCATGAGCGCGGTTGAAACGAGCGGCGCAGTTCCGCCCGGCACGTAAATTCCGACTCGTTGAAAAGGATCAAATTTCTCACCGACTGTCGCGCCGTGGCTATTGCGCATCGACCAGTTTTTGCGGAGTCCTTTGCGAGCGAACGCTTCAATATTTTTCCCGGCACCGGCAACTGCATTTCGCAAATCGTCGTTGGCTTTCACAGACGCGGCCAGAATCTCGGCGTATGTAACCGCAAATTGGTCTGCGGTCAGTTTTACTCCGTCGAAACGTTCGGTGAATTCCGCGATCGCCGCATCGCCTCGCAGTTTCACGGCATCGACAATTTCGCGCGCCCGTTGTTCGATGGCCGGATCGAAAAGACTCGAACTGCCGGTCAACTCGCGAATGCGGTCGGCAAAATTGGAATCGCTAAATCGAACTATTTTCATGCGGCGACGAAGCTAAAGGATGAGTTATAGAAAGTCAAAACGCTGGCCTGGATAAAGACCAACTGGTTTGAATTTCTGCAGCGAGCGACGTTGGCTCAACTCCTTTTAATAATTTCCGTTCGGCCAAAATTCCGATCATGGCGGCATTATCGGTGCAAAGATTATTTTCAGCGAGTCGCAATTGAAATCCACATTCAGCGCACGCATCGGCCAACTGTTTTCGCAGTGCGCGATTGCAGGTCACGCCACCGGAAGCAGTGACACAGCGCACACCAAGTTTCTTCGCGGCTTTAATCGTTTTCACAACAAGCACATCGACGATGGCGGCTTGGACGCTGGCGCAAAGGTCGCACAAACTTTTTCGGTCGTTGAGCAAATCAGGATTTTTTTGAAGAAAATAACGCACGGATGTTTTCAATCCGGAAAAACTGAAATCGTGGTTTGGCTCGTGGATCATTGGCCGTGGAAATTCATAAGCTTTTGGATTTCCACTCTCAGCAAAGCGGTCGATTTCCGGTCCACCGGGATATGGCAAGCCAATCAACTTCGCCGTTTTATCGAAACACTCCCCTGCCGCGTCATCGACTGTTTCACCGAGCAACTCGTGTTCTAATTCGCGCTTCACATGGACGAGCATGGTGTGTCCTCCGCTGACGATCAGAGAAATATTCGGTTGGAATTCTTCGAAAACGGCGCGCGGCGGAGTTCCATAAATCCACGGGGAATAAAGATGTGCTTCGTGATGATTGATTCCGATAAACGGTTTTCTTAAGGCGAAGGCAAAAGCTTGCGCGGCTTTCAAACCGATCATCAAAGCGCTCGGTAAGCCGGGGCCTTGCGTGGCGGCGATGGCATCGATTTGCGAAATATCGATGGCCGCTTTCTCGAGTGCGCCGCGTGCGAC
>JBDSYB010000298.1:0-9516 GCA_039925885.1 Verrucomicrobiota bacterium | reverse complement strand
ATGATGCCATTTGGAATATTCCCGTTCGCTGTGTAATTTTCACGAAAATAAACAAAGTTGGTTCCAAATGCCGTGTCCAACATGCTTCTAAAATCGTTAGAGGTATTATTGCTGTAATTGAATTCCTGAATAGCGACGACATCTGGTTTAAGTCCTTGAAAAATTCGTAATGCAAACGGCTGATAGCTTTGAATGTTCCCATTCAAATTCGCGGCCATGACTCGAATCGTCGTGTTCGTGATCCCAACCATCGTCGCTTGCCCGTAGGCCGTGAGGTTGAGCAATGAAATCAAAACCGTTATCGAAATTGTCCAACGAATGTTCAAAGTATTAAGGCGCATGAATAATCGTCGGCATTATACAGCATTTTCGCCCAAAACAAACAGGTGATTTCCAGCGTGACGATGTCCGATGCCGTGTCATTATTTCTTCGTGACGACAAATGAAGCCGCCCAACTCCTGAAACAATTTCGGGCGGGGGGAATTTCTCAGAAGAAAATTTTACGCGCGTTCCAGGCAGCGCCCGTTACGGAGTTCGCCTTTGCAGAAGTGGACAACCATCGCGCCCTCCGGAAAGGATTTCCCGAAGTAATTTTTGCCGCTGGAAAAACGCCCTCGCAGGTCGTGGCCATTGCTAGCGAAATCTATTCCCACGAAAAGCGGTTGCTCATCACCCGCGTCACCGAGGAACACGTCAAAGCGTTGAAGAAAAAATTTAAGACGGCGCTGCATCATGAATTGGCCCGTTGTGTCACGTTGGAAAAAAGTCATCCACCGAGTCGTCCCGGAACCATCGCCGTGGTTTGCGCCGGCACAAGCGATTTGCCCGTTGCCGAAGAAGCAGCGGTCACCGCCCAAATCATGGGGAACAAAGTGGAAAAAATTGTTGATGTCGGCGTTGCCGGGTTGCATCGCCTGCTGCGTCGCCTGGATACCATTCGACTAGCCAATGTCGTTATTGTGGTCGCCGGAATGGAAGGTGCGCTGCCGAGCGTGGTGGCGGGTTTGGTGTCACAACCTGTAATCGCGGTTCCCACCAGCGTCGGCTACGGAGCGAGTTTCGGAGGGCTCGCCGCGTTGCTCGGAATGCTGAATAGTTGCGGCAGCGGTGTGACGGTTGTGAATATTGATAATGGCTTCGGCGCAGGCTACGCCGCCAGCCAGATCAATGCGCTTTGCAACGGAGAAATGTAAAATAACGCGCTGCATCGCGTCCTTGCCGAACGTGAATTATTTTTTGGTCTCGCGGCTGGCGCGGAAAGTTTTTAGCTGGCTCAATACTTCGTCAAAAATTTCCGCAGGGACAGTGACTCCACGAATTTTTGAATAAACAGATTCCGCAATCTGTTTCCACTGGGCCTCGGTTTCTGGCGTGACGGGATGAACTTTCAACCCACGTTTTTGCATCGCCGCCACAGATTCAGTTCCTTCGCGGCGACCATCGGCTTTGATCGATTTACCGGCCTCAATTGCGGCTTGGCGCAACGCAGCCTGGGAAGCGGCGGGGATCGCGTCCCAGGTTTTCTTTGTAACAATGGCGGCGCCCACCAGCGGTACCCAATTCAAGTCGAGCATGTTGGGGGCGGCATTATCCACCTGCAGAGCGAGAGCGATGCTCGGAGGCAGAGAGACGGCGTTGATCAAACCTGTTTGGAGGTTGGGAAGGATATCAGTGACTTCCAAAGGAACAGGATTGCAACCAGCGCTGCGATAAACATTTTCCTCAGCGGGACGATTGGCAGCCACAAAAAGTTTGGTTTTTTTCAAATCGGCCGGCGTGACAATAGGTTGCTTGGAAAAAAATCGCACCCAACCGGTGTCGGACCAAAAGAGGACGACAAAGCCTTTTTCGGCCAGACGTTTTTCAAAAATGGGCTGGAGCTTTTCACCGATGAAATCCACTTCTTCCAACGAGCGAAAGACCATCGGCATGCTTTGCAGACCAGCCACGCCCGGCTCGATTTCCGAAAGTCCTGTGGCGGTGACCATCCCGGCCTGCAACTGGCCGAGCTTCATGCGCCGAACCATGTCGGCCTCGCCACCCATTGTTCCGTCGGGATAAATGGTCAGAGTGACATTTCCGCCCGATGCCTTTTTCCATTTCTCACCCATCGTTTGCAAATGTTTGTAATAGGATGAACCATTGGGCGCGAGGGTGCCCAAGCGTATTTTCACGGGAGCCGCCGAGGCGTTGAAAGCAAAAGTAGCGCCCGCTAACAGAAGGATAATTTTTCGATTTAACAAATTCATGGGAACAACAAACTTCATTTTACTCTAAAAACAAATCGGATTTGCGAGAAAGAAGCCAGCGTGCGCGACGTTGCATGATGGTGTTGAGCAGGCGCGTGTCAGGATTGGCGTCCGGATTGATGGCGAGGGCGCTGTTCAAGAGCGATTCAAATTCTTTTGCATCCTGTTTTTTGATGGTGACTGCTTCGGCCAGCGAGACGAAAGGCGCGGCGCTTTTTCCTTCGGACAATTGAATCGCGCGTTCGAAATGTTTTCGCGAACGGGCTGCAGCGTCGCCGGTAACGCCCTGTCGGCTCATTTCGTAAGAAATTAAAAAAGTGTGGATCGCGCCTTCGTTGTAGTCCGCGTCCAGTTCCAGCGCCCGATCAATGAGTGATTCCATCGCGGGAATCTCGCCCACCAAGTCAGGATTATTTTTAGAAAGCGCAATGGCAGAACCCCATGCCGCCGCCGTCCAGTAGAGCAGGGGGACTTCGGATTTTTTGATTGCGCGAACCGCTTCTTTGGGGCGAGCCAGCAAATTAGTTTTGAACCCGGGATGTTTTGTTTCAAGTCCGCGCAGGCCGTAATTTTTAGCGCGGAAATAAAGCTTTCGCGCACGGGTGCGGCCTGTTTCGGAGGCGGCTAAATCGCGTTCCTCGATTTCATCGGCCTCCTCCTGCACAAACGCATAGCTGTATTGCGTGAAACCGCTAGCCGCAGCTAAAAGCAACCCGGTGTGACGCGGGTTCTCGGCGAGTAAACTTTCCATCAACTTCAAACTAAAGGGCGCGGCCGACTTAATTAGTTCGGGATCATCATCACTCGCGAAACTGGTTCCGCTAGACGCAAGGGCGTCGGCGGCTTTGTTGATGGCGAACCGGCGAACGGAGCAACCGCTGAGAAACGCCAAGGAAAGCGTGCTGAAAATAATTTTCTGAAAAACCAAGGTGCGATTATTCCGAGCCGAGCGTGGAATAGGTTTGGTTGGAAAATGATCTTTCGTAGTAGCGATGGAGTTTGTCATTTGTTCGAGAGCGGAGACTAACGATTTTTAAGGACCATTCAACCCCGCATGTTGGAGAGGACAAAACCGAGGCACGTCCAGGGTCATCGGTGACGATGTTCTACAAAGTTAACCAGTCGTTTGCACGCTCGTTGAAAAGATGGCATGTTGTTTCCTCAGAATGCGTTTAAAAACCGTTTGCAAATTTGTTCTCTTTTCCTCTTTTGTTTCGAGCGTGACTGCGGGTTTTGCGAGCGATTTGGACACGATGGGCGTTTCATTATTACGCGCGGTGGATCCGACTTTGCTTGGAACGGGCGTGCGGGGTGCGCAGCCGGAAGCCTCCATCGGCACCGGTTGGCAGGTCAATCCCCCCGCGGTCGGGCAGCTGGTTTCTCTTTTTACATATATTTCAACGAACGGCAGCTCGAGTACTTTTCCCAACGCACTGGGAACGGAGTCGGGCCATGCGAATGCGGTGGGTGCGAATTTTTATGGAAATTTAACAGGCGTCGCCCCCGGGATCAATCATGTGGACAATTACGACGCCAACTCGTTTTATCAAGTATATGTGGGCGCGATCACGGGTCCTGTGAAGGTGCCCGCGAAAATCGTTAACCAAAGTTTTGTTTTCACCGGGCTGACCGTTTTGGATCAGCAACAAGTTGACAAGCAGTATGATAATGCGGCTCAGTTTAATACTTTGTTTGTTTCGGGCGCTGATAACAGCGGCGCGCCAAAAGCTCCTTCTACCGCTTACAACGGCCTGAGTGTGGCGGCTTTTGGCGGAGATTCTGCCGTTGGACCCACCTCTGACAATGGCCGTTCCAAACCTGACCTCACCGCCCCCGCTGCGGCGACCAGTTTTTCGACGCCCTATGTTTCCGGTGCGGCGACCATTCTCGTCCAAGCGGGCGCTCGCGGCGATGGCGGAACGGGAACCTCAAATGCTGCCACGGATATTCGCACGTTGAAAGCGTTGCTTCTTAATGGAGCCGTCAAACCGTCGAACTGGGTTCATACCGCGACTGCGCCACTCGACACTCGTTACGGAGCGGGCATTGTGAATGTGTTCAATTCCTACAAACAATTGGTTGCAGGAAAACATCCTTTCATTGAGTCCACGACCGTGGTCACAAACGATCCCCATCCTCCGGGAACCAATATCGGGAACATCATTTCTTTGACGGGTTGGGACACAAACACTATCGCAAGCACAAACGGTTCGGATCGAGTGAACCACTATTATTTTAACTTGCCGGACACAACGGCCAAAAACTTTACCCACACTGCAACGTTGGTGTGGAATCGTCAGACTAATGCGGTGGAGGCGAAAAACCTCGATCTGTTTCTCTATAACACTGCAAATGGAAGTCTGGTTGCTTCCAGCGTTAGCAGCGTCGATAACGTCGAGCACCTTTACATTCCTTCACTTCCTGCTGGCAGATACGATCTTCAAGTTTGGAAACCGGGAGGAAGCAATTTGCTCAAAGGCACTGAAGTTTACGCGCTAGCCTTCACCAGCTATGCGCTTTCTTTAAATATTACCAAGTCGGGACCAAACGTGGTCATTTCATGGCCATTGGCTCCGGCGGGTTTCAGATTGCAATCCACTCCCAACTTGAATCCTCCCATTGCGTGGAGCGAGGTGACTAACACCGTTGTGGTAACCAACAGTCAAAATCAAGTGATGTTTCCTGCCTCCAACTCTGCTCAATTTTTCCGACTGGTTTCTCCGTAACGAACAATTTGTCGCAGATGCGGTCAATGTTGGTATATTCGATTCGACATGAGGAGAAAAGTTTCCCAAACCATCATTTTGTTTCTCGCGCTTTGTTTTGCAATTCATGTTCGCGCTGCGGCGCCCCCGGTGGTCTGGCACGCGAAAGAAAAAACGTTTGATGCTGATGTGTCGGGAGTGGAACTGCGCGAGTTGCTCAAGAAAATTTCCACGTTAACCGGCTGGCAGGTTTATGTGGAGCCGGGAAGCTCCTATGTTGCGACCGCGAAATTCAAAAGCCTTCCACGCAGTGAAGCGCTGCGCCTTCTCTTGGGAGAATTGAGCTTCGAGATTTCTCCGCAAAGCAATTCTGTTCCCAAATTGTTTGTGTTCCGCACAGGAGCGAATCGAGCGACCCAACTCGTTGCTGTAGAAAAACGCGCCCTGATTCTTGGAAAAAACAAAATTATTTTAAACCATCTTGTTGTCAGTTTAAAATCCGGTTCGACGTTGGACATCGAAGCTCTCGCGCAACAGTTGGGTGGCAAAGTCATTGGCAAAATTGGCGGGATGAACTCCTATCTCCTCGAATTTGCTGATGAACAATCCACTAGCGCCGCTCGCGAAAAAATATCCCAAGCGGAAGGCATCGCATCGCTTGATTCAGATTATTTGGTGGACCGGCCTTCTCCTGTGAAATCAGCCCTAACGGATGGGGCGCGGGGCAATTCTCCCTTCACGCTAAAACCGGGTGTGGGCAGCGGCGATGGAAAGCAAATCATGATCGGGCTGATCGACACCGCTGTTCAGGATCTTCCAGAAAACATGCGCGGCTTCATGCTACCGGGAATTTCTTTGGTGGGCGATTCAGTGCCGGGCGCGGAGATGACGCACGGAACCGCTATGGCTGAATCTATTTTAATGGGAATGAACAGCACGGCAGCGTCTGGCCCCTTATCCGTGGTCATTCAACCTTGGAACGTTTACCCAAATGATCCAGAGCATCCCGGCACAACTACTTTTTATCTGGCCAATGGAATTGTTCAGGCGGCGAATGGCGGCGCCAATATTATTTCCATAAGCTCCGGGAGTTACGGGGACAGCACGTTGCTGGAAAATGTGGTTCGCCAGGTTTCAGAAAAAGGCATTCCCATTATCGCGGCGGCGGGCAATGAACCGGTGACAACTGCCGTTTATCCCGCTGCGTATCCGGGAGTCTTGGCGGTTACTTCCGCGCAAGATCAAAATGGCACCATCGCTTCCTACGCCAATCGCGGAGATTTTGTGGACTTGATTCTCCCCGGCTCATCTTTGGTTTCCTATCAAGAGCAACGTTTTTTAGTAAATGGAACTTCGGTTTCAACCGCGTTCGCCAGCGGAATGATGGCCGGTTTGGCGGCGTCAACCCAACAAGCTCCCGCGAAAATTCTCCCTACGCTCACCCGCTCGTTTGGTTTCAAACATTAGAAGCGGCTTGCGGCGTTTTTTTGCTGCATTAACCTACGACTGTGTTCTCGCTGGCTGACAGAAATCTATTTTCCATCGCTGTCCTTTTTTATGGGGTAAGCATGGTGTATTCGATTTTCCTGTGGCGAAAAGGTTTTCGGCAGGACAACCGAGTGAACTATTGCCTTCTTCTCACGGCGGCCATTTTCCACACGCTCGCCATGTTCAAACGCGGCTTCTCTTTAGAACGCTGTCCGGTCAACAACTTGTTTGAGGCCACCATGTTTGTGACTTGGACAATTGTCGCTGCGTATCTCGCGTTGGGCGTCTGGTCGCGCTTTCGTTTTCTTGGAGCGTTTGCTTCGCCTATACTCTTTGGGCTTGGCGTTTTCGCGTTGATGCCGGGATTGGATGTGCGGGGCGCGAAACCGCAATTCAGCGGCGGCTGGCTGAGCCTTCACGTCGCTCTCTTTGCGCTTTCCTACGGGGCATTTGCGCTCAGTTCCGTCGCGGGTTTGATGTTCCTCACTCAGGAACACGATCTCAAATTTCACAAATTGCGGGCTGTGATTTCCAAACTTCCTCCCATCCAGCGACTTGAACTGGCGATGGGCCGTTTGCTTGTCGGCGGTTTTATTTTACTGAGCGCCGCACTTGCCGTGAGCGCCGTTTGGTTTAAACAAACCCATGGCAATTATTTTCAAAACGACCCAAAAATTCTTTGGTCGATCCTGGTTTGGTTAATGTGTCTGGGCTTGGTCATCATGCGTTGGAAATTTTCTCCGGGCGGACGCCGACTTGCATGGGGAGCCATTGGTCTATTTATGTTTGTCGCGCTCACTTTTTGGGGTTCGAGTCTGATGTCGCCCATTCATGCGCCCGATTCTCAAACGGAACGCGATTCCAGCCTGCACAACAGCCCTGCCAAAATTTTCGCCGCGAAGCGCGACGTCACCTTTTAAATAATGTCAATTGTCGTCATTGGACTCAGCCATCATTCCTCGCCCGTCACAGTGCGAGAACGATTTGCTTTCGCGGAAACGGTCATTCCTAGCGCGTTGCAAAAAATTCGGGCCGCTGGAATTGCGGAAGAGGCGGTGATTCTTTCCACCTGCAATCGCGTCGAAATTTACGCTTCGACTTCTCTCGATGACAAGACGGCCGCCACCGCCTTGGAACGATTTCTTGTCGATCACCAAAATTACAGTGAGCCGCTCAACGGCGAGATTTACAGTTTGAGCGAGCCAAAAAGTTTGGAACATCTTTTCAAAGTTGCCGCTGGCCTCGACTCGATGGTGTTGGGCGAAACGGAAATTCTCGGCCAGTTAAAAAAAGCTTACGAACTTGCGCTGCACCACAAACACACCGGCAGCCGACTGAACAAAGCGTTTCAACGCGCCTTTAATGTCGCCAAACAAATTCGCACGGAAACAAATATCCAGCGCGGAAGTGTTTCGGTCGGCTCAGTCGCGGTGGAGCTTGCGCAGAAAATTTTCAACTCGCTTAGCGACCGGCAGGTGATGGTCATAGGAGCAGGGGAGACCAGCGAAAAAACCGCACGCGCTTTGCTTTCCCGTGGCGCGCACAGCATCATCGTTTCAAACCGTTCGCACGAACGCGCCGTCGCACTGGCCGCCGAACTTGATGGACGCGCCGTGCATTTCGACGATTGGGCCAACGAATTTTCCAAAATCGATATTGTCATCAGCAGCACAGCCGCTCCGCATTACGTTCTCGACCGCGCCAAACTTGAGCCGCTGATGAAGCTGCGTAAAAACCGTTCGCTCCTGCTGATTGACATCGCCGTCCCGCGCGACATCGAGCCTGAAGTGAATTTTTTAGAAAACGTTTACCTCTACAACATTGATGACCTGCAGGCGATCGCCGACGATTATTTAAAACAACGCCGCGAAGAAATTGCGCGCTGCGAGTTAATTATTTCCGAAAAAGTGAAACGATTATTTTCGATTTCAAAGTCTGCGGAATTCTCTGGTGGTTCCGATCGCGTTGCAGTGTGAAACTTCACCACGAATGAACACGAATCCACAAGAATTTAAGAAGAACGCAAAAATAAATTTCTATCTGCATTCGTGTTTATTCGTGTTCATTCGTGGTTGAAAATGTCTTTGCCGCCCACAATAAAAATAGCCAGTCGCGGCAGCGCCCTCGCGCTTGCTCAGGCGAATTTTATTTTGTCGCAATGTCGCAAACATTTCCCAGAACTCGCTTTCGATCTGAGAATCATCAAGACCACCGGCGATAAAATGCAGACCGCTTCACTCTCACAAATTGATGCGACACTGCCGCGCGGACTTTTCACCAAAGAAATTGAAGATGCCTTGCTCGATGGTTCCGCTGATCTCGCCGTTCACAGTCTCAAAGATTTGCCCACGACTCTGCCGGGCGGTTTGAAACTCGGCGCAGCGGGAAAACGCGCTGATGTTCGCGACGTCTTGCTTTCAACTTTTAACTTTGAACTTTCCACTTTGCCCAATGGCGCGACCATCGCCACCAGCAGCACCCGTCGCAGCGCGCAGCTTTTGGAGCGACGCCCTGATTTAAAAATTGTTTCCATTCGCGGCAACGTCGGGACGCGCTTGCAAAAATTGGCGAACGATCCCGAACTCGCTGGAACTATCCTGGCAGCCGCCGGATTAGAGCGACTCGATTTCAAAATCAGCCCTGACGGAATTTTGTGTGGCGAAGGAATTCCTCCGGGACTCTTCGCAACACCTATTTCTCCCGACGAAATGCTTCCCTGCGTGGGACAAGCCGCGCTCGGCATCGAGATTCGTGAAAATGATCCTCGCATGGAAAAAATTTGTGAGAAATTAAATCATGCCGACACTTGGCATTGCGTCACTGCTGAACGCGCTTTTCTCCGCGCCATGGGTGGAGGTTGCCAAAGTGCTGTTGGCGCTTATGCCGAAATATTTGGAAACGAAATTTATTTGCGCGCGGTTTCCTATTTAGGAAAAAAAGTTCAGCGCGGCGAATTGCGACGCCCTATCAATCAGGTAATTGAAATGGGCGAAGAATTGGCGAACCGTTTAAAGCCGAAATGAGTTTGGAGTTCCGCCTTCAGGCGGCGCTCCTGACCGCCTGAAGGCGGAAC
>JBDSYB010000297.1:0-4097 GCA_039925885.1 Verrucomicrobiota bacterium | reverse complement strand
CCGCCGACGCCTCCATTTCCAAAGACAAATTGGCCGCGTTGGAGGCCGAACTGCGCAAACGCGCCGCCGAAGCCGCCGCGTTTCAACAACAGTTGGAGCGACTTTCGCAAAGCAATCAACTTGCCTCAGTGGAACGCCAGCGGCTCGCGGGACAACTTCAGGTTGCCGAAGTGGAAAAACGCCACGCCACTGAACAGGCCGTCAAAATGCAGGAACAAGTGCAGGTCGAGCGCGCCGAAAAAGCCAAACTGGCCGAGGGAGTGAAAACGCTGGCGACCAAGTCCGGGGAATTAACGCAGGAAATTCGCGAAAATCGTCCCCTTGCGCCGAATACTATTTTTAACGAATTTTTAACCAACCGGATTGCCGCGCGTTTCAACGCCTCTCGTCCCGGATTTTTCGCCAACGAAGCAACGAAGCGAAAGGACGCTGCCGTCGTTCTGGTGGCTGACGGCACTAATATTTTTGCGTTGTCCCATGTTCAAGCCACGCCCTTCATGTTTTGGAGTCCTGGAATTGACTGGGAAAAGCTGAACGGCACGCTGGAGCGAAACAACACCGTCACGCCGATACGATCCCTCTCTTTCCATTCGTATGATCCGCGTATTGTTTTAATGCCGGTCACGGCGGAGGAGGCGCGGCAGTTGGGCAGCAAAGTTTATCACGCCTCCCCTGCTCCATTTAAATTCCAGGACGCAGTGCTGGTGGGCGCGACGGAAGGATATTACGGCGAGTGTAAATTTGAGATTGATGTTTCAACACCAGGTTACGTGAAACTTGACCGAAATGTTTTGAAGGGTCTTTTTGGAAAATTCAACCCATCCAGCGGCGACCTCGTTTTCAGCAAGACGGGTGATCTGATCGGCATCATGGCCAACAGCACCTATTGCCTGATGCTGCGTAATTTCGATGCAGCCGCCACTTTCCAATTTGGTCGTGAAGTGCGCGGTCAACGCACCGGCCCGACGCTATCGCAACTTCACTCGATGGTGTTGAAAATGCCGTTCAAACTGCAATAACCGATCTTCCCAAGCGCACGAAATTTTTCGGTATCCGTTGAATTTCATTCGACCCGATTCTTAGCGGCTTGTAATTATTGGGAAACATTCGCCCCGCTTAAATTTATGGACCTGACCAAATTATTTTCGCGCTCGTTCAAGCTTTTTCTGCTTGCTCCATTTTGTCTCGCAGTGATGGAGAAAGCTTCTTTCGCCGCGCAGAAATTTTCCCAACCTAACATCATAATTATTCTGGCTGACGACCTTGGATACGGCGACCTCGGTTGCTATGGGCATCCGAGCATTCGCACGCCGAACCTTGATCGCATGGCCGCAGAGGGGATGCGATTTACGGACTTTTATGTGGCTGGCACAGTTTGCACGCCCAGCCGCGCCGCGCTGTTGACGGGGCGTTTGCCCATTCGCAGCGGAATGGCGGGAAGCGAAACGCGCCGCGTACTTTACGGGGTTTCCACCGGCGGTTTGCCTACGAATGAAATTACGATTGCTCGCGCTCTCCAGCAAAAAAATTGTGCCACCGCTTGCATTGGTAAATGGCATCTCGGTCATCTCCCGCAATTTTTGCCGACGTCGCATGGATTCGATTCTTACTTCGGTTTGCTTTGGTCAAACGACATGCAGCCGAACGGGAAAATTCCCAAAGGCGCTTCCATGGATCTCGCGCCGGATTTGAATTGGTGGAAGCCATCGCTTTATCGCAATGACAAAATCATCGAAGAGCCGACTGATTTGTCCATTCTTACAAAACGTTACACCGCCGAGGCGGAAAAATTTATTCACGACAACAAGCAGAAGCCATTTTTCCTCTACTTTCCTCACACCTATCCACATGTGCCGCTTTTCGCTTCAAAAGATTTTAAAGGCAAAAGTCGTCGCGGCCTTTATGGCGATGTAGTTGAAGAACTTGACTGGAGCGTTGGTCGCATTCTTGAAACGTTGCGGAAGGAGAACCTCGCGGAAAAGACCTTTGTTTTTTTCACAAGCGATAACGGGCCTTGGCTCATCAAAGAAATGGCAGGCGGCTCTGCTGGCTTGTTGACCGAAGGCAAAGGCAGCACTTGGGAAGGCGGCATGCGCGAACCAGCCATCGCGTGGTGGCCCAAAAAAATAAAAGCGGGTTTTGTCACCCATGAACTCGCCTCGTCGCTCGACTTATTCACGACCTGCCTGCGCCTCGCCGGAGCGTCCGTCCCAAATGATCGCGCCATGGACAGCGTGGATCTCGCGCCCATTCTTTTTGAGAATAGCAAAAGCCAGCGCGACACCATGTTTTATTATCGGGGCAACGAACTTTTCGCCATGCGCAAAGGCGATTTCAAAGCCCATTTTCAAACCGCGCCTGGTTATGCCGGCAATCGCGTGCAGGAAAAATTCGCCAAACATGATCCGCCCCTGCTCTTCAATCTCGCGCAGGACCCTTCCGAACGATTTGACCTCGCCTCGAAGTTTCCGGACGTGCTGGCGGACATTCAGCGTGAAGTCGAGCAGCACAAGAAAAATCTCGTTTCCGGCGAACCTCAATATTGAGCAGCAGCAGCCAATATTTTTGCATTCATCGGCGCAGCGGGAATTTATTATTTGCTGCGGCCCTGAGCTAGATGAAAGCGGCTGACGACCAATTAATCAACACAACCACTTTCTTCCCGATCCAAGCCCGGTTCGTTCGTTCAAGGAAAAGTTTTTCTGCGGCTGCGAAACGAATCGCGCAACAGGTAAAACAAAAACAAACTGTTGTAGCGCACATAACGAGAGAGCAAACGCCGAGGCTCGCTCAAGAGCCGGAACACCCATGTCAGCCCATGCCGTTGCATCCAGAGCGGCGCATCTTTTTTTGTCCCGGCATTCACATCAAAAGCAAAGCCAACGGACAACAAAATGCCCCGGCGGATTTGCGTTTTGTGTCGATTTATCCAGGCTTGTTGCTTGGGCGTGCCGAATCCGATCCAAATAAAATCTGGGGAAAACTCGTTGATTTCGCGAACGACGCTTTCGTCAAAGGCACCTTCCAATCGTCCGTCCGCTTCACATTTGCCATGAAAAGATCCCACAATTTTCACCGCAGGATTCCATTGCTCAATCGCTGCGCGCAATCTGGTGCCACATTCCGGCGAGCCACCCAGAAAATAATGGCTAAACGGCGCGGGACTTTCAGAAATACATTGCCGCATAAAGGTCGGCCCATAAACGCGATCTTTTAATTTTGCGCCGCGCCGATTTAGGCACCAAATCAAGGGCATCCCATCCGGGACAAAAAAATCAATGCACTTTGTCATCTCACGAAACGCTGCATCCTGTCGGCGCATGGTGACAATTTGCGTGTTGCAGAATTCCACTGCGGAAACGCGCGGCTGCCGGGAGAGGTCGTGGCATTGGCGGATGAAGCTCGCATAATCGGTCAACTGCAAAGGAGTGCCGATCACCTCCAACGCCTCCCCTGGCCCGATCGCGCCCGAGTTCATTCTTGCCAGTCTTTCATCGGGAAAGACATAGTGAGTTTTGCGAGCCAATGCAAAAGTTTTTCCCTTGGCGCAAGAATGATTTTTTTGATTTAAAACAATTCCAGGCACACATCCGTGAAAATTGTTGTCTTCGCCCATACGCCGCCCCCGCATCATGGCCAAAGTTACATGGTGCAATTGATGTTGGAAGGATTTGGGGGCGATCAACGAAAACGTCATGGAATCTCCCCCGGTACCGCGCGCGAAATTGAATTTTACCACGTCAATGCTCGCCTCTCCCAGGACTTCGAAGATATCGGCACATTCCGCGCGAAAAAACTTTTTTTGCTGCTGCGATATTCGATGGAAGCGATCTGGTGTCGTCTACGTTACGGAGCAAAGATTTTGTATTACATTCCAGCGCCCGGAAAGCGTTCGGCGGTTTTCCGCGACTGGCTGGTCATGTTTATGTGCCGCCCTTTTTTTTCAAAAATTATTTTTCACTGGCACGCCGTCGGCCTTGGTGAATGGCTGGAAACCGCGCCGCCACGCACCCGTTCATTAACCCACCGGTTTTTGGGAAATGCCGATCTGAGTATTGTGCTGGGTAATTACAATCGCGCTGATGCGGCAAAGTTTT
>JBDSYB010000296.1:0-34634 GCA_039925885.1 Verrucomicrobiota bacterium | reverse complement strand
AATGCTGCAAGCCGGTGAGAGCTTCTGCCACCAGAGAATTCAGATCCGATTCCACGGTTTTCAAAGCGAGACCTTGCCGCAACAAACCCAAGCGACCGATAAGATCGTTGATGTGCGTCACGGTCTTGGAAACGCCGCGCAGCGCATCCTCCCGGAACTGCGGATCATTAAAATGAATGGGAAGATTCTGCAGCATGAGCGATAGCATGGACGCCGTGTTTTTAAGATCATGAACAAAGAAAGAGGACATCGCCTGGAAAGCTTCCAACTGTTTTGCCTGGGACAACTTTTGCGCTAACTGGATGTTAAGGAGACTCGCGGCCGCCTGATCGCTGACAGACCTGAGTAAGTCGAAATCCTGCATTAGGAAAGGAACTCCGCCCACGCGGTCTCCTATCATTAGCACTCCCACCAGTTCACCACCCGCCATCATCGGGACGCAAATGCGGTTTCCACCATTGCGAAATTCTTCCGGTTGCAAATGGCGGAGCGCGACGGCCCAGGTTTCATTCGACGAATCGATGTCCACCGGCTGTGCTGTTCCGCTCAGGGCGGATATCACCTGTCGTGCATCCTCCGGTCCTATATTGAGAAGGCGTGCCTTTGCTTCAGAAAGCGCGGTAGATGCGCCGAATACCAGCCCCGCTTTGTTTTCATTGACCAACCAAACAGTGACCGAAAGGGCCTGGAAAACGTCGGCGACCAGGTTCACGCTCACCTGACAAAGGTCTGATTGTTCAACGCACCGCGCAGTGCCGTCCGTAAATGTCCGCCACACGCTACGGTAATCGTGAATCGGTCGCTGGAAATGCCGACTGACAAAACGTTTAATGATCAATCGCACTCGATCGGACAAGAGCAGCATCGAGAGGAACACCAGGCAAACGAGAAGGAGAAAGGCTTTGAAAGCAAATGACGAGTCACCCCCTAAAAAAGTCACCAGTTTGGTCAAAACGCCCACCCCCAACAAGTAAGCACCCGCCAACAACACCGTGAAGGAATTGTGGAGAATTGACTGTGAGGGATACACAATTACGTTGAAGTTTCCCGTGCGCACTAGAGAACGAAACATCAACAAACATGCGACCAGAAGCGCCGTAGAATTCACCCTTTGGAGTGGGAGGCTGACCGAGTGGAACAAGAGAACCTGGCTGCTGGAGTAAATCCGGACGGCGAATAACACGCCCAGCCCCAGGATCATAAATTTGATCCGCCACCGCATCGTTCCAACCGAGGCCCGATACGTTCGCTCCAAATTCATCAGAATTAAAACGGAACAGACTAGAAAGAGCAAATTTAGAAAAAATCCAGCCAGACCCAAACCTAAGAAGTCAGTCCGCACCCATTCGTTTTTCTCGACCGGAATCAATAAGGTGTTGCGGAATAAAAGGGCGATTCCGATTGGAACCAAGAAAATAGCTGCCCAGAGAAATTTCCGCTTTTTCAAAACCTCCCGATAATTTCCGCGCGCATAACTTAAGCTAAACACGAGCCATACACCGGGCAGAAACGAGGTTGCAACCAGTCTCCAGTTTTGCCAGTAAAGAATATCCTTCGGCAGCACAGCGTGCGCAGTCAGCGCATAGAAGATGCTTTCGATAACCAAAACTGTCATCCCTGCGGCAAAAAGCCAATGTGGCATGGAGCGCTGTTCGTAAAACATAACGCCGAAGGCCAGCAAACTTCCCAGTAGTGCTGCACAGAGAGCCAATATAAGAGCCGCCGTCATAGCTTCATCGAGTCAGGAAATCGGAATACGAACGAAAGAATAGGGAAATGGATCCAAAGTTAAAAGTTGAATCGTATTAAAGAATAAAACTGAAATTGATTAGAGACTAAGAGATCTGAAACGATTTGTGATCATTGATCAAATACATAAGTTGTTTGTAATACTCATATTATAAATATAAAAAGTTTTTAGAATCAGGTTGAGACGCGAATGGAAAGGTCCAGGAAACCGACATTTAAGCAATGGTTTTACATTCGGAAGTCGCCTAAAGACAAAAGCTGAAACCTGAAATTAACCTGAATTGATTAAGATTAGGATTAAGAACCTGAAAAAGCGACACACGCTGAAAAGCTGAAACCAAATTCGCCCTCCCCCTGCCTCTTCCCCAGGAGAGGGAAGAGAAAAACGAGGTCGGAGAGCGGAGGGGAGAAGTCGGGTGGCGGGCGCGCCCTTTACGTCAGGTCCGAGGACTGACGCTACACTTGTTGCCGGTCAGGTAAGGTAGATCGGCGGGCAACTACAAGAATCGGCGGTCATAGACCGCCGCTACAGGGTTACTTCAATTCGGTGAGGATTCGGTTGGCTTCGTCGGCGAATTTGCCGGGGAGGTTCAGGGAGAGCGCGTGCTGGAGGGCGGCTTTGCTCTCTTTCGGTTGTTTCAAGCGGTAATGGGCCATGCCCAGATAATAGCTGAATTCCCCGTCGGCTTGAAATTTCGATGAGCTTTCCTTGAGCAATTGGGCGGAGCGGACGAAGTCCCCTTTTCGGTAGGCCAGTATTCCCAAGGCACGGGCCACGGCGGGGTCTCCAGAATAAGCGGCGCGGACACGGGTAGCCAGTTCATATGCCTTTGGGTCCTCCACCGAACTTTGCGCAGCAAGGAGGGTTGCATTCCGCGCGGCGGGCAGAAACGCGGGGTTGCGGGAAAGAATCTGGTCGTAAATCCGTTTTGCTTCCGCCGGTTTGTTTTGTTGCTCCAGCAGCAGGGCTGAAACCATCAAGGCAGGGAGATAATTGGAATCGGTTTTCAAAATCTCGCTGGCTTGGGTGGAAGCGGACTTGAGCCGCTCGGGGCTTTGAGTGGCACGAACCAGGGTCAAAAAGCGTTGGGCGTCGGCCTGCCGAGAGGGCTCGTTTCCAGACTGCGCCACGTTTTCCATCTGAGCGATGGCTTCGGCGACACTGCCGAGGTTATATTCAGCCCAAGCCAGGTCATATCCCAACTGGGGGTCATTCGGTAATTTACGGGCGGCCTCCTGAAACAGACTGGACGACCATTGGTAATCGCCGGATTTATAAACCAGTTGGCCCAGAAGATGAGAGACATGGGCGTCGTCGGGCGCGAGATTGTGGGCCTCTTTGGCAAGATCAAGCGCCTTTTTCGGCTCCTTCAAACTGCCGGAATAGAACCGGATCAACTCCAACATGGCCGGAACGTTTTTGGGATTCCGGGCGAGAGCGGCTTGACAACTTTCGACGGCCTTCTCGATCTGGCCGTTGCGCTCATAAACGGTGGTCAGGATGTTTAGCACGATAGGATCATCGGGCTGATTTTGTAAGGTTTTCTCCAAATCCTTGAGCGTGGCAGAGTCAACGTTCTTAGGAACCATAGCAAGAGTAACCAAGCTCCTTTTGGCAGCATCTTTGCCTAAAAACTCCCGCGAATCCCCCACGGCTTTCTGCAGGGCTATTTGAGCTGCGGCGACATCACCCAACATATAATGGGTCATGCCGAGGTGAAACTGGATTTCGGGTTCGGCAGGAAGCTTCTGGGCGCTTTCCGAGAGCAAGCCGAGAGCGCGGTGATAATCGCCGCGTTTGTATAAAATCCAGCCCAGTGTGTCACCGGAATAGGGGTCATTAGGCAGAAGCTGCCGGGCACGACTAGCGGCTTTGAAGGCTTTGTCGAAATCCTTCTGATGTTCGGAATAGATGTAAGCAACGTTATTGAGCGCCGGACTGAAATCGGGGTTGATAGCGAGAAGTTTTTCGTAGGCTTCGCGCGCTGCGGCATAATTTTTCATCCTGTCGTGAATCATCCCGATCTGCATCCATGCGCCGATGTCGTTGGTCTTGTTTGCGACAAGGCTGTTGAGTTTGGCCAACGCCTGCTGCTGCCGGTCTGAGGTCGAGTAAATCTGGGCGAGCAGGAGGTAGGCATTGCGCTGGTTCACATCCAGCTCGATGACTTTGAGCAAAGCAGTTTCGGCCTCGGTCGTTTCTTTTTGAGCCAAATGGATTTTTGCGAGCAAGAGCCAGGGATCAGGGGAGGTAGGATAATCCCGCATCTGCTTTTTGACCCGCTCTTTGGCGGCAGGGTATTGCTTGTCCAGCAGATCCAAATCAACCAGTCGTTCAAGGGCGAGACTGTAGTCGGGGGCCAGCGCGCGCGATTTTTCAAAGGCTTTACGGGCTTCCATTGTTTTATTTTGTTCCATTAAAACCGTGCCGAGAAGAAGTGGCACCTGTGCATTTTTAGGAAACAAAGTCATCAGTTGATTAAACACTGCCACCGCTTGGTCGGTCTTTTTTTGACTCAGATAAGCATTGGCCAGCAGGAGATGCGCCTGGAATAGTTGCGGTTGTTGTTGGACGATTTTCGTCAAGGCCGGGATGGCGAGGGCGGGAGCGCCCCTTCGGATATCGAGTTCGGCCTGAAGCAGGCTGGCCTCTAGAAAATTCGGATTCAACGTAATGGCTTGAGCAAGACTTTTAGAAGCTTTGGGCGCATCGTTGTTCCCAAGATGAGCAAGAGCCAGGTAATAAAGCGCCTGGGGAGACTTATTTTGCAATTTCGCGCTGGTGCGTTCGAAGTCGGCGATGGCTTTAACCAGTTCACCGGTAGCCATGAGCCAGCGACCGCGCAGGAGAAGGGCTTCGACGTTGTCCGGATCACGCGCCAGCGTTTGTTTCAGCAACAAGTCGCAGTCGACGTATTTTTTTTCGGCGAGCGCGATCTCGGCCTGACGAATCGCTGCGGGGAGATAATCGGGCGCTTCCTTGACAATAGCGGCGAGGAGATTTTTTCCCTCGGCCAGGTCTCCGGTCTTGAGTTTGAAATCGGCGTAACTCAAGCGGCGGGGAGAGCGCGCGGGAGAAAGCTCGGCGGCGGACTTGAATGCAGTCTCGGCATTTTTCAAGTCACCGCGGGCCAAGTAGAGATTGCCCAAGGCGTAATGGGCCGGGCCGGATTTTGAATCGAGGGCCAAGGCGCGCTTAAAAGAACGTTCCGCAGCGGGCAGATCCTTTTCACGGAAATAGAGGATGCCGAACGCGATCTGGAGCGGAGCAGTCTCGCCCGATTTAGTCGAGAGCTTCTCCAACTCCTGACGCACTTGAGAAATGTCTTTGGGGAGCGCGACTGATTCTGCGAGCAACATCGGCGCCTCCGAATGGGCGGGCATTCTGGCGAGGACTAGAGTCGCTTCTTCCCGGGCGTCCTTGCCGCGTCCAGCGGAGAGTTTAATTGTCCCGAGCTTGAAATGAAGTTCGGCATCATTGGGACTCAATTCCGATGCCCTGGCCAAAAAGGTATAAGCACGGCCGGGCCTGCCCTGCTCGTAATAAATCGTGCCGAGGCGGCTAATGGCGTGGGCATTGGTGGAGTTAACCTGAAGGGCATTCATGTACTCCACCTCAGCCTTCGGATAATCCTGCGCGGCAAAATAGCGATCAGCACGGGCCAGATGTCGGGCGGATTTCGCTTTACCGGTGCAACCGGTGGTTCCAAAAACGACCGTCAGAATTAGAATGTTTGCTAATATAAACTTACGAAGAGAGAAAGATTCGCGGCCGCGGTTCCAAGCGAACCGGCAGGTTCGCCCGACCTTTTTTGAAGAGGAAAAAATCATTTTTACCAAGGTGCGCATATTAATGAGATGGTGTGATGTTCAATCTATTTTTACGGCATTCCATCTTACGAAGAAAGATGAGGAACGCAAGTAACGGAACGAGGGAGAGAACGAAAAAGATCGGGCCACCCCGGCGATGAAGATCCGAGTTGATCATGTCGGGACTGATTTGAACGCAGAGTTGGCCGAGGGCGAAGATGCGAAATCCGTTCCGCAAAATTCCCAGGAAAACCACTGCGATAACCAGCAATGTCTTGTTCCACGCGCTTTTGAGGAAGAGATGGCCGGCCAGCAGTCCGACGATAAACAGGACCAGACTCGAACGAATGCCGGAGCATTCGGGTGCCACGCGCATGGCAAATCCCGGGAGTTGAAGAACCAGGCCTTCACGATAAACCGGCATGCCAGAGAGTTTCAACATGAGGGAAGCAGCCTCAGCGGAAGCGTGCTGGGAAAAAGTTTCGATTGCTTCACGAACGAACTCCGGCAAAGGAATCAGGAAAATCAAGAAACCCAGAGGAAAAGCGATGCGGCTCAAGGTTAATAAATCGATGAAGACAAAGCTGGCACCTACGGCAAAAGCGAGGAAAGAAAACATCATCACTGCAAGGTAATCGGCAGTAGCCGGGTTCCATCCTCCATGAACTGCGATCCAATACCCAAAGATGGAGGCCAGGCCGCCAAGGATTGGGAACAGGCCGAAGCGGGGGGAGGGCGCTGGAGCAAAGGCCAGAGTGTGGGGAGTAATCCAGACGAGATAAAGACTGATAAACGGAATCAAGAGCAGATGAGAGTACAGCTCGCTGTGGAAGGAGAAATCAACCAGCACAAACAAGGGTTTCAGGAACAGAATGACGAGCCCAACCATTGTGCAGGCCAATGCCCGGAGGCGGCGGCGAAGATTGGCGGGCAACGGCGGCTTTCGACGGACGGTTTCATCCCGCTCCTGCACAGATACAATTTTTTCGCGACTCGGCATATTCAATATTTTAAAAGCGATAACCGAGTTCGAAACCAACCTGACTGCTGGAATAGTTGAAGCTAGATTCCCGGGAAGAGTTCTCGCTCACATTATAAAAAACAGCGGCGTTGGCATGTTTAAAAAAAGACCGGCTCAACCTGACACTATAACGGGTTAGACGATCCTCTCGATTCACCTTCAGCGCCGTGGAGGATGATTGATAAGAAGTCACGCCATATCCTCCGTTGAGGTCGAGGTAAAATTTTCCGAGAAGGCGCTGCCGAAGGGAGAGATCAAACCCGGTATTTTCGGTGACCTGATTTTGAAAAAAGGAACTGCTCACAGTGCGGTTTGCGCTCAAAGAAATTCCGGTTACTTCAAAGATCTGATATTGGAGAGATAACCCGAAAATCGGGTTGAGCAAATCGGGCTGAGATGAATCAAGGAACTGTCTTATTTCGAAACCACCATTGAATGAGAGAGTCAGCTTCTGGCCGATGCCCAAATTGAGGCGTGCCTGAAGTTGTTCATCCGTCGTGTCCGAACCAAGCGCAAGGTCGTTGTAGCCGAACCCTGCCCCGAGAGCGAACCCGGCCTTGGGCAGGAATTGATAATTCACCCAGTCCAACGTAGACCATTCACGAGAATCGGTTAAGGGCTGGCCACCGGCTGATGCCTGGTCGAGAAATCGGAAGTTCTGGTTGCCGCCGAGTTCCAGAGATAGCTTCTCGTTGATCTGATAAGCGCCATTAATGGCCGTCGAGTAGGTTTCCTGGAGCGTCTGCCCCCCTGTCTCGACGAGAGGTTCGGAGGACAAGGCAAAACGCTGCGATAGTCCCAATGACCAGTCACGATAAGTAGTCGCGCCAATCAGAGTTACACTGTGATCAGTACCGTCCCGAAAGCGATCATTGGAATAAAATCGGATAACGGGGGTGTAATCGAGTGTCCAGTGCTCACTTAGCTCAAACAAAACGCCGGGCGAAATTTCATTAATGGCCGTTTTGGAA
Organism: Verrucomicrobiota bacterium; assembly: GCA_039925885.1. Classification (GTDB taxonomy): domain Bacteria; phylum Verrucomicrobiota; class Verrucomicrobiia; order Limisphaerales; family CANJXF01; genus CANJXF01. The sequence continues at coordinate 27,083 of JBDSYB010000296.1, read as the reverse complement.
CTCTGGCCGGGTTGCGCCTGCAGACCGTCTCCGTAAGAAAACCGATAAAAAAAATGTGGTTTGAGACGAACAGGTCCCCATTTGGACAAAGAAATGGGGGAAATGACTTCGGTGTCCAGCGGGGAAAGGAAAAAGCCAAGCTGACTGGTGCCAGTGACCGAAGCGCTCGAAGGAGCAGGTGCCATCTGGCCGGAGCCTTTGGCAAGCATCAGAAAAAAACAAACCACGGCCGTAGCCCGTGGCATCGTTCCCCGCCCTCTTCGCGCTGTTAAGTGTCTCCTGAGCATACTATAAATCAATCGTTTAGAACTTTTTGAACCCACTTTTGGTTGTCCAGGTACCAACGCACGGTTTCGCGAATGCCCTGTTCGAACTGATGCTTGGGAACCCACTGAAGTTCACATTTAATTTTGGTGGCATCGATGGCATAACGACGGTCGTGACCAGGACGATCCTGGACAAACGTAATCAGGTCACGGGAATGTCCGCCCAAGTGCGGTGCCATTTCGTCAACCAAATCGCAAACTACTTCGACGATGCGGATATTCGGCCACTCACTGTCGCCGCCGATGTTGTAGGTTTCACCCAAGCGGCCTTGGGTTAACGCCAGCCAAAGGGCCTCAGCGTGATCCCGCACATAAAGCCAGTCGCGTACATTCAAGCCATCGCCGTAAACCGGAACCGGTTTCCGGGCCAAGACATTTTGAATGATCACCGGTATCAATTTTTCGGGAAACTGATGAGGCCCGTAATTATTTGAGCAATTGGTGATAATGGCGGGCAGGCCATAGGTGTGATGGTAGGCGCGCACGATCAAATCACTGGCGGCTTTGCTGCTGGAATACGGGGAGTTGGGCGCATAAGGAGTGGCTTCAGTAAAATAGCCAGTGGCCCCCAATGAGCCATAAACCTCATCAGTGGAAACATGGTGGAAACGGTGCTCGCCATCCCGAGGGGTGTTTCCCTGGAAAGAAGAGGATTGGGTCGGGGCATTGAGCCAAGATTCGCGGCACGCTTCTAGGAGGTTGAAGGTGCCGACAACATTGGTGTGAATGAAGTCGCCCGGCCCGGTGATAGACCGATCCACGTGCGACTCCGCAGCCAAATGCATGACGTGAGTGATGGCGTGCTGCTGAACCACTTTAAAAACGCCGGGCTTGTCACGGAGATCCACTTTTTCAAAAACATATTTGGGGTGGCTCGAAACCGCGTCAAGATTAGCGGAGTGGCCAGCGTAGGTCAGACAATCCAAGTTAACTAACCGAGTGATTTCGGGGCGGTCGATGACGTGCTGGATCAAATTAGATCCAATGAATCCAGAGCCGCCGGTGATGAGAAGGTTCATAGTGTTGCGAGGGGGGATTTCGCGGAGACGCCTGTGCGAACGGTGTTTTCAGGGTGCCAGCTTTTTAATGAATCTTCTAATGCCTCATGGACGGAGCGCATTTTCACGCCGGTGCCGAGTAACTTGGAGGAATCGAGGATGCAATTAGACCGCGGCGTTTTTGCGGCTGACTTATAGAATTCTTCGTCATTAGCCCAGAAATTAAAAGACCGGTTGGGCTTCAATATCTGTTCGATCATGGTTACGACTTGCTGCGTTGTCACCGCCCCCGGATTAGTCACGTTATAAGTGCCGAAGGCGGCCTGCCGCTCCCAAAGATCCAGGCAGGCGCGGACAAAATCGCCACGATGCGACAAGGAATTGACATTGTCGTACACCTTGGCGTAGCGCTGGATTTTAGAGAGATAATTACGAGCATTGTCGAATTCATCAAAAGGGATGCGGAGTCGCCAGATATAATTCCGGCCAACGTCACGAATGGCTTCCTCACCCAATGCTTTAGTGGCGCTGTAAAAACTGCAAGGCGGATGCTGGAAAGAAAAATTTGATTCATCCGTCTCGGTGAAACCTCGAAAACACGCTGGAGCCTCTCCAAAAAGATGTTGCAACTCAGGGCGGGTGAGGTCTTTTTCCGTGATGGTGGAGCCGTGTTGAATGACCTTGCTCCCCGTGAAAATACAACCCGAAGAAACATGCCCCCAGGGGACCGCCATTTCAGCGCAGGCCATGGCGAGCATCTGCGGGAAAAGCGTATTGCCACGCAACGTCTCTGCCTTCTGTGTTTCGCAGGCATCCACATTGGGCTTGCCGGTATAACCCGCGGCATTGATGACAAAAGTTGGTTTGGCCTTGCGCAAGTAGGTGATGAAATCGGTGAAACGGGTGTAATCCACCTGCGCCCGGGAAAGAGCGGTAAAGCTCCAGCCACGCTGTCGCAATTCCCGGGCAAACTCCTGGCCAATATAACCGGTGGCTCCAAGTAATAAGATCATAGGGATTGAACCAGTTGAAGCAGGTATTCACCGTAACCACTTTTGCGCAAAGGGTCAGCCATCTTGAGAACATGATCGGCATTGATCCAACCATTACGGAAAGCGATTTCCTCCGGGCAACAGATCATCAGGCCCTGACGTTCTTCCAACGCCTGAACGAAATTGGACGCTTGAAGCAACGATTCGTGCGTCCCAGTGTCCAGCCAGGCCATGCCGCGACCCAAAATCTCTGCGCGTAAAGAACCATCATCCAAGTAAGCCTGAATTACATCGGTAATCTCAAGTTCGCCTCGGGGTGAAGGTTTCATACGAGCGGCGATACCGAGGACGCGGTTATCGAAGAAGTAAATGCCGGTGCCAGCATAATTAGATTTCGGTGCTGCAGGTTTTTCTTCAATCGAGATGACTTTACCATCCCGACCGAGTTCAACCACGCCATAACGATGGGGATCTTTAACAGAATAGGCACAGATCGTGGCCCCATTCTTTTGTTGAGCCGCCTTCTTAAAGATTTCGGGAAGGCCATGGCCATAAAAAATATTGTCCCCGAGCACCAGACAGACCTGATCCGAGCCCACGAACTCACGACCGATAATAAAGGCCTGAGCCAAACCCTCGGGTTTAGGCTGGCAAGCGTATTCCAGTCTGATCCCCCATCGTTGGCCGTCGCCGAGCAGACGCTGAAAAGAAGGAAGATCGGCGGGGGTGGAAATGAGCAATATTTCCCGGATACCAGCTAGCATAAGAGCCGACAACGGGTAATAAATCATGGGCTTGCTATAAATTGGCAAGAGCTGTTTGCTGATGACGTTGGTTAGTGGGTAGAGCCGGGTTCCGGAGCCGCCCGCGAGGATGATGCCTTTCATGGGTAAAAATCTAAGAGTTAAGAATTATAAGTTGGATATTAGAGGTCAGAGGTCGGAGGCTAGAGACCAGATGATATCAGGCTTTCCAAACTTGATTGGGCCTTGTAGTGGAACCGGACATGGCGTTGCGGGTATCCACAATACACGTTGCCCATTCGGCCAACTCCTGATAATTGACGCAGGCGTGGTTAGTGGCAATCAGGACAATATCGAAAGCGCCAATGCTTTCGGCGTTCCAGTTGACTGATCTTGTTCCGGCCCAATGAGCGTGCTCGCGAGTCGGTTTAATCACAGGCACGTAAGGGTCATGATAGGCGACCGTCCCTCCCCGTTCCTTGAACATTTCCATCAGGACGTAGCTGGGAGACTCGCGTTCATCGTCCACGTTTGGTTTATAGGCGAGGCCGAGCACAAGAATCCTGGAACCGTTGATGGCTTTCTTTTGAGCATTGAGAGCATCACCCACCCGGTGGACGACGTAATCAGGCATGGCGGTGTTCACCTCGCCGGCCAATTCGATGAATTTAGTGTGCTGCCCATACTCGCGGGCTTTCCAGGTAAGATAAAAAGGATCGATCGGGATACAATGGCCACCGAGGCCGGGTCCGGGATAAAAGGCCATGAAACCGAACGGTTTAGTTTTGGCGGCATCAATGACCTCCCAGACATCGATGCCCATGGCTGCGTAAACGATTTTCAGTTCATTGACCAAGGCAATATTCACACTGCGGAACGTATTTTCAAGCAACTTGGTGGCTTCGGCGGCGCGACAGGAGGAAACCGGCACCAGCGTTTTAATGGCCTGGCCATAAATCTGGAGGGCGCGTTGCAAACAGGCCGGGGTGAAGCCTCCCACAACTTTGGGAATCGAAGCGACTTTGCTATCGGGATTACCGGGATCCTCTCGCTCAGGAGAAAAAGCGAGATGAAAATCAACCCCGGCCTTTAATCCCGATCCGGCCTCCAATACCTTGAGCAAGTCCTCATCCGTCGTGCCGGGGTAAGTGGTAGATTCCAGCACCACGAGAGTTCCCTTCTGCAGGTGCGGAGCAATGGCATTGCCCGTGTTAAGGATGTAGGAAATATCCGGTTCTCGATTTTTATTGAGCGGCGTCGGCACGCAGATGATGACGGCCTCGACTTCGGCTACGCGCGAAAAATCAGCAGAGGCAGCGAACCGTCCTGCTTTAACCTGGTCGGAGATACTTTGGTTTGTAATGTGTTTGATGAAACTACAACCGCGGTTCAACAACTCAATTTTAGAAAGATCCACATCCAATCCCAGCACCGTGACACCGGAGCGGGCGAACTGGATAGACAAAGGCAGGCCGACGTAGCCTAGACCGACAATGGCGATTTTCATAGAGTTAGGAATTACAGACATTAGTTTAACATTTCTTTTACCGAAACTCTATCAAAAACAAAAAAGGGACGTTCACGCGTTCCCTTTTCGAGTTGACGACATAGCTCCAGTCCTGGGAGCGCATCAAGATGAAGCGGGCAATGGAATCCTGATCGTTCATATATCTCTGTGATTTGTCGGACGTGATCCGCGATTCGTGATCGCGTTGCGGCAACCCCGGCATAAATGTGATGCGGCGCACGAAAGGTATAGCATGATATTTTGAAAAAAAACGAACAGAAAAAGCGAGATGAAAGTTGGAGCTCCAGAGCGAACCGCGGCGAATCTCAGTACACTTTGACTGCATAAAAAAAATTAAAAAAAGTTGAATAGCATTTTAAATAACAAAAAACTGAAATTTCGGGATTCGGGATTCGAGAATTGCTAATAATCGGGAACGAAGGGAAACTCGTCCCTATCATTTGATAGAAAGAGAATAATGTTATCTGCAATCACGTGGCGATTTGGCATTGGCGATCCTACTCTTGTCGGATGGATCACGACGATTGCCTATGTGATTTCCGCTTTTCTTTGCATCAGGGCGGGCCATCGAAATCTCAATGTGATAGAGAGTGGAAAGATTCCGGCGGGGTCGCCGGAATCAGCAGGCGAGGCGCCTGCGCTCCCCTGGTTTGTTTGTGCAACAGGGTTGATTTTGCTGGGTTTAAACAAGCAACTCGATCTGCAAACCTTAATGATTGAACTAGGGCGCAAGCTGGCCATTGTCGAAGGGTGGTACCCCGAGAGGCGGCGGATACAACTAATTTTCGTGTTCATCCTGACTATTGGCGGTGGCGTTGGTTTGCTGGCACTGGCATGGAAACAAAAGAGGTTTTTTATTCGGCATCCATCGGTGCTGGGCGGGATTGCGCTTTTGCTTTTGTATGTGCTTCTCCGAGTGATTTCCATCGAGCATGTTGGAGAATCAAGGGGTCTCCAAATTTCAGATAAAGCGTGGTGGTTAGTCGGCATCGAACTTTGCGGAATCGTCTGCATAGGCTTTTCTGCGGGCGCATTCGCCATCTTCTCCTATCCTTTAGAAAACCGGCGTATCAAGTAAGGTCACTTTTCGCATTTTAATTCCACTTGACCTTTGCTTTCTAATTCCACTTGACCTTTGCTTTCCTAAAGACAGTGCCTTTTCGAGCGCGACCAACTTGCTGAAACTGCGAATTTTTTAGTGAAGACAACTGAGCAGAGTTCCACTCGGCGGCTTCGATTAATGCGCGGCTTTTTTGTTCCGAAGCTAACGCGGCCAAAATATGGTTCATCAAAGCCAGATTGATCTTTCTCCCCCGGAATGCAGGAAACACAAAGAAGTCGAACAAATGCACTTCATTTGAATTTAAAGAGAAGAAATAAGGTTCGATCGTTTTGCCGACTAGAGTCCAGCCATAGGCGACGAGGTCTCCCTCCAATTTGAGAATCCACAGGGAAGCACCGCGTTGAAAACGCTCGACAAGCTGGCGGCGGGCAATGACGGGATTCCAGATGTGAAGGATTTGGAAAAGATCCTGGGAGCCAAGTTCAGCAACATCTTTCTTCCGTTCCACGGAAACGTGGGCCAGCCCATTCACATGAACCGGCGTGAAATTTTTGAGGTCGCAAGAGAAAAGAATGAAGTTCTGCCCATCCTTGATCCTTGTATAGGAGAGCTCCAGACGGCGCAGTGTGCCTAGAAACCCGTGGCGTTTTGAATAAGTGATAAAACGCTGAATGCAATGCTCTAAAGGAATCATACCCTTGTGACCGAGCCAATCGGATTCGCCCCTGATTCTACCATAACGCTCGGATGGCTGCGGACAGAAAAAAGATCCGATAAACAGGCCCGCATGATCTGCATTTTTTTCGCAGCGGTTTTTCTCATGGAAGGCTTCGCCACGTAAATCATGAGATAAGCTGCCCACCGAATAGCATTATGAATTAAAATCAAGGCACCCATGCCAAAATTACCGATAACTTTGTGATGCTTTTTCCAATAACGCAGGATGGACCGCTGTTGGGTGAGGGCTAGCCAGACCGGGTCTTTTTTAGTGCTGCTGCCGCCGCGATAGTGGATGGACTCCGCACCGGGATAGAACACAACGCGCCAACCCGCTTTCCAGCAGCGCCTGCACCAATCGACATCCTCGGCATACATGAAGAACCCTTCGTCGAGCAGGCCGAACTTGCTGATGGCTTCGCGGCGCACCAGCCAAAAGCAGCCGACCAGGACATCGACATCGATCAGCCGGTCACCTTTAAAAAAGAGCATGTGTTCCCCGGAAAAGAGCCTGGAATTCTCAGAGAGACTGGCCAGGCCGGTCGCCGCACAAAAGTTATTCCAGAGCGAAGGGAAACGGCGGCAGGAACTCTGGTGGGTGCCGTCGCGGTTGAGAATTCTTGGGCCGATCATCCCAATATCCGCATGCTGATCCATATAATGAGTGAGCCTTTCCAGGCAGGGACCGAGAACCTTGATGTCCGAGTTGAGCAGGCAAATATATTTTCCGCGAGCGGCGTTTACTCCCACATTGTTGCCCCCGGGGAAGCCGAGATTTCTGCCGTTCCGGATCAGCCTGACGTGAGGGAATTTGGCCTCCACCTTTTCAGATGTGCCATCCGTTGAGCCATTATCAACGACAATAATTTCCAAGCTGCGGGTGCTGGCGGACTCCTTAAGACTTTCCAGGCATTCCTCGAGGTAGGAGAAGTCGTTCCAACTGAGAATTACAACTGATATATCCATAGACTAAAAAAACTTTTAACCCAACGCGCTTCCTTTCCATTAATTATTCACCTTCCCTACCTCGATGGGTTTCGATTGAGGGCGGAAGCGGGAGGCCGTGGCCAGGAACTCTTTTTTGAATTTTCGGGCGACCTCCGTGGCGTCTTCGCGCGCAAAGTCCGCCGCTTTCATGAAAAGCGAACTGGCCATGCCTTCACAGGCCTCAAGCGGCCCTATGCGGAAAACGTCCTGCGCAGAAAAGCCGCGCTTGAAATGGTAAACGCCGGGGTTCAACTCGGGATCGATTCCACCCAGGTCATAAGAGCGGAATCCATTTTCCTTAAGCCACTTGATCATGGCCCATTGCAGGAGATAAGCTCCTTTGCTCTCGAGGCCGTGATCGTTGGTCGCACCCAGAAGATAGATGCCGGTGTTGCCGACGGCAGAACAGACAATGCCGCAGATGGGCACGCCTTCCTTCTGGCAGATGAGGACCTTGAATTTCTGGCCAGCGGGCAACGCTTCGTTGATCCGGCCAAATTCATGAACATCTACTGTGGTGTCGAATTTTTTCCGGCTCCACATCTCCTCGTAAATTTTTGTGAAAGCCTGATATTCCGCCGCACTGCTTCCTTCCACTATGGTGAGGTTGTTTTTTTCGGCGCGATTGAGTTGATTGCGCCATTTCCCATCCAACTTGCTTCGAAGCTCTTCCAGGGAAGGAGCGAGGTCCAACACAAAGGTGCGATCAGCGGTCGTTCCTTTGATGGTCTTTCCAGTGCACTTGGAAAAAGCGGTTTGTAACATCTCTGAGCGAGTAGAACCGGCAAAAGCATCGGGAACAATCCGCAGGAACAGTTTTCGTTTCCGTACAAATTCCTCGTACAAAGCCAGGTGAGCCTCTCGCACAATTTCGGGGTTCAGGTCAGCGCCGCGCAACTGGCAGAGAGGCCCCCAGCGCAAATAAGCCACGCCGCCGCCGATAAACGGAGTGCGGACAATGCGGAGCTGAGCGATGGCCTTAATGTGACCCTCCCGCCTGAGCACGAGGTGGCTGAGATTTTTTTCACCCCATCGAATGGAGCCGTAGCTCCAGGTCTGGTAAGGATTGGCATCCTCAAAGAGAGCGAACAAATTATTCCAATCGGAGGCAGTGACACCATCGACAGTTGTTTGAAAAAGTGATTCAACCATGAATGGGCTTTTCGATCTGGGGTAAATGGTTGAAGCAGGCGCGGCACTTTCGTTTCCACGCCGACGCGCGACCTATCCAGCGATACGCGCCCGATACTTTTAAGCGAAATTCGATGTTCCAATCGGTGGGTTGCACATCAACGCGCCCCACCAAGCCGCCCTCGAAGCGGGCAAAGAGGGTTTGTGGGGTTGAGCCGAAGAAAAAGGTGTAGCCGGTTTCCCGGGCGAGCTGCAATTCCCGTGGGCCGTAGCTGCCGTAAGGAAAACTGAGAGTAGTGACCTCGCGTCCAATTAAGGCTTCGAGGGATTCTTTGGAGAGCCCGAGTTCATTGCGCGCTTCAGTTTCGGAAAGGAGAGTTAAATCCGGATGAGAAACACAATGCGAGCCGAAATCGACATGATCCAACTGAGCGATGCGCTTGAGGTCATCGGCGGAAGCGACTTCTTCGCCCACTTTATTTTCGCCGCCGTAATCTTTCCAGGAAGACTTTTGTCCTAGGAAGCCAGTGGGAGGAAAGAGAGTGACAGGTATCTTGCGCCGACACAACTCCGGCAAGCCGTTGATCAGAAAACTTTGGAAAAAATCATCCACGGTGATGGCGACGTAGCGGCCTCCCTTTTCCAGGGGCAAAGCCGCCCCGGCGGTGATGGGCCGGGCGAGGCGGAGCAGCAAGTCGAGCTGTTTGCCGAAGCGCGATTTTGATTCGTGGGAAATAGAATGGTAATTGATGACAACACATCTGCCGGGGCAAGACTTTTGCCTGAATCGAGTCGCGATCGAGTCGCAAGCAAAGACCATAAGACTTAAAAGCAGCTTGATGATTCGCCCGGGCATCAGCGTAAAGAGGGATTTGAGTAATAATAATTGGCAAGACGATTGCCAACCTTCTCGGAAAAGAGCGACGCGCCATTCTGGTTCAGGTGTTGCGAATTATAGAAACAGTTTTTGTCCGCGCTGATCGGATCCTGTGAATAGTCCCAAACAGGGGCCTGGAAAGCGTTGGCCATTGAATGAAAAGCGTTAAAAATCTCCGAACGATTCCTGGTTAAAAGCTGGCTTTCGATGTATTCAGGAGAGTAAACGAGAACCAGCTTAATCCCTTCCTTCTGGCAGAGTTCCATTATTCCCTGCAATGCCTGTCGGCCTCCGGCGTCCACCGGCCATTCTACTCCCGAAGCATGCTGTTTTTTGAAGGTGGCAAATTCACTCGTCCAAGTGAGATTTTGGGGCCGATAACCCTGAAACCGATTCTCGGCGGCATCCGAAATCCCGAGAAGACCTTGAATGGCAGGCTTGATGGCGCCCTCACGAACAAAGCCAACGAGCGGGAAATAGCGGTAAATCATGAAATAACGACGCTGGGATACCGCAGCTTGATAGAGCTCGGGTTCTTTCAAGCTACCCATGTACTGCATGGGATCGGTCACGCCATCATTGGCGCGGAGGCTAAAGCCATCCAGGTTCTGAATGACACATTCGGGCTTGGAATGGTGGCGCAAATAGGTTTTGAGCAAGGCAAGTTGCTCATCCAGTTTCGTACCGTCGCGCCCGATATTGAACGTTTTTTTTCCAGCGTGCCGTTCAATAATGCGCGGATCGAAATGATAAACCGCGCGGGAAGAGCCAGAAATTAGAATCTGTGCGTCAAGGCTGCCGCGAACCACCTGATTCAACGTCCCGACATTGCCACCTTCACATTGGTTCAGCCCCCGGATCAAGAGGAGCTGAACCGGCCAGCAGAGCGTCAGAAAGATGAGCGGAAACCAAACCAGACGCGCCCGAAAGCCGCAGCAGGGTCGGGCGGTGGGAAACAATTGACCATCCGAGGACCGGGTGGACGGCTCCATGGCGCACGGGCCGGGAAAATGATCAGTTTGATTCAAGTTCAGAATTGGAAATAAATAAACTGGCTACGTTGAAACAGCCCGAATACCAGAATAAAAAATAAAAACGCGTAATACAATGGCCAACGGATCGGGACGGGCAACCGGCGCAGGTATGGCCGAATTTCACCCCGCTGCTGGAGCCATTGGCCCATTTCCAATACTGCCATCGCAAAGAGAACGATCACGGCATCGTAGGCGGAGAAACCTGGGACGGCAAAGAGCGGAGCATTTGACGGCCGCCAAAAGTGAGTAACGATGTGCCACGCATCCGCCATCGTGTTGGACCGAAAGAATATCCAGGCAAAGCAAGTCAGAGCAAACGTGCAGGCGGTGCGAAAGAACTGGCTCCCTGCCTCTTCGGGAGCCATGCCCAGCGTTCGCTTGACCATGGCGCGGAAGGGAGCCGAGACAAGTCCCATGACCAGATAAAATCCGTTGAGCGCACCCCAAAGGATAAAAGTCCAGTTTGCGCCATGCCACAACCCGCTGATGACAAAGGTGAGGAGGAGATTGAAATACCAGCGGGCGCGCGGGACACGATTGCCGCCGAGGGGCAAGTAAACATAATCCCGGAACCAGGTCGAAAGAGAAATATGCCAGCGTTTCCAGAACTCCGCGATGGAGGTTGAGGCGTAGGGCCGATTGAAATTTGTCATGAGCTTAAAGCCCATGACTCGCGCCGTGCCGATGGCAATATCCGAGTATCCTGAAAAATCACAATAGATCTGGTAGGCAAAGGCGACCGTGGCCAGGACCAGCACCAACCCTGAAAATTCGGTGGGATGGCCATAGATGCCATTGACGTAAACGGCCAGGCGATCAGCAATGACACATTTTTTGAAAAAGCCCCAGGCCATCAACCAGAGGCCGGACGTGACCCGGTCGTAATCAAAGCGGTGCGGCTCGCGAAACTGGTGCAGAAGATTCTGGGGGCGCTCAATGGGTCCCGCCACCAGTTGCGGGTAGAACATGACATAAAGAGAATAGATGCCGAAATGCCGTTCGGGTTTGAGATGACCACGGTAAACCTCAATCACATAACTCAAACTTTGAAACGTGTGAAAGGAAAGTCCAATAGGCAGCAAAAAGCCAAGCGCTTTGACCGGATAATTCCAGCCGATAAAATGAGCCAAGGCATCGAGATTGGCATTAATGAAATTGAAATATTTAAAAACAACGAGAACGAGGCAGGTTGAAACGATACTCCCCACCAGCCAGAGTTTCTTGAAACGACCGGACGTCTTATCAATATAGATAGCGGCTACATAATCGATGATGATCGTAACCGCCAGGATCAAGATATAGGCCGGAACAAAGGCCATGTAAAAGGCGCAACTGGCGGCCAGCAGCAGCCCCCAACGGGCGCGATGCGGCAGCATAAAATACAGCAGCGTCACGACCGGAAAAAAGATGGCGAACTGATGAGAATTAAAAAGCATGTTCTACTTTTTTTAAACCGTCAGTAGATCTTAGGAGAGCCGATCTTTCTCCTCATGAAAATGTGAACTGACCTTGATAATAATGCTTTAAATTCTTAACGTAGTTATCGTGGCTATAATGTGTGGAACAGAGGGCATGCTGTTTGGCAGCACATTCTTGATATTTGAGAGGATCATTCAGGGCGACCAGATCATTTACAATACCTTCCGTAAAACCTTTCAGATCGGGGTACACCGTCTTCAGCTTCGCAAAATCCGAACTAAAGAATTTTTCATTGTAGATTGCAAAACTAACGCCCCCCATAAAAACGCACTCCAAAAAATAATTATCCAAGCCCTCACCAAACGTTAAGCACCACTTGGCGCTTTTCATTAAAAGTTTGTAATCCTCGTATGTCATATCTTGAACCACGACCATCCGAAGATCTGGAAGCCGTTTACCGATCCAAGCCAAAATCTCAGCTTTAAATGGATGCGGATCGGGAGAGATCACCAGCATGTCTTTTTTCGCCTCAAAACCGATTCTTTCGTATTGCTCGGGGCTAATCTGTGTGGACAGCCTGTGCAAAGGTATCCCAAACCGTTTTCTCATTTCGACGGTGCAATACCGGTCGTGAGCCGTAGTACAGGTCAGCGAACCTATTTTTTTAAGCTGATCTAAATTTTGTCCCTCAATCGCATCAATGTTCTGTAAAAGAATATTGATACGTAGATCAGGAATCGACTTTAGGCGCCCAAGATCGCCCTCACATAATGAAGCCATAAAATCGTTGATATAACATTCCGGTACGTGAATCAACAGACTCCTTAAATCTGAGAAATAAGGCAATATTTGAGCAAAACGAAGGATGCGGCTGCTGTTCTTGAACTTCGTTAGTTTTAGAAAGGTGCGATGCTTCGGCAGTGTGCAAAGCACGACATCAGATAAATGAACATCAGCCATTTTCTGAGATTCCTCATGTATCGCCACAATTGAGAAAATACCTCCTCCGGCAACATCAACGCCCGGAACCAGAAAAACTATCAGACGCTCCGTTTGTCTGCTATAATGTCGCAGTAATATTGGTTGAATGCACCTTGCAAGAAAATGTCTCGAAGCGGTTTTCGACTTTCGAAATAATGCTAAACAGCGAGAAATCAATTGCCTTCTCAAACTCACCAGTGCATCACGGGAAGGATTTTTAGCTACCGAGATAGTTTGGAACGATAAAGACATATTTTAACACATGGCAGACTTCACGGACACCTATCTTTGCCCAATTACAACCGACTCTATTTTAAAGAAAAGGCAGCACGTTTGGCAACGCTGCGAATTAGCCCGCTCACGGCGGAACCGCCAGAAGTCTTCAAACGAAGGCACGCAACGCAATAGACACCCACACCCACAAACACCTGAAGTATCAGCATGAGATTCATAGAAAAATCGGGAAAAAAGTTTAAAGCATGCACTATTACGCCCATCAATACAGAGCAGCCAAAATAAGGTGACATGTCCAAAAGCTGCTCAACCATCGAGTAGTCGAGCAATTTTCCGGTATAGAAAGTATTTAGGTAATACGAGAGCACGGAACAAATTACCTGTCCGATAACCATAGCCGTCATCCCCCATGGAAAGGTTGCCAAAAGGAACACAATTGCCATGGTTTTTTTCCAAACTTCTATCCGGAAATAAAGATCGGACCTGCCTTGTGCGAGTAGAACGTTCAAGTTAATCGCATGCATTGGATAGAGCATTCCCGCAACGCAAAGGAACTGCAAATAAGGGATACAAGGTGCCCATTTCTCCGTAAGAACGGTTAAAACAAATGGTCGTGCAATCACAGCCAGTCCGACCATAAGCGGAAAGTTTATAAACGCCAGAATAGACAGAGCCTTCTGCATGCCAGCTTTCAAACTCTTCGGATCACTCTGCATCGAGGAAAACAATGGCAGCGCGATGCGACCACTAACCAAAGAAAGAGTTGACCCGAGCATTTTAGGAACCTGCTCAGCCCTTGAATAATAGCCTACCGCTGTTGGTGAAAAGAGCTTCCCAAATATCACTACGTACAGGTTACTGAAAACCACCTCTAAAAGGCTGGAAAATAGCAGTCGCGATCCAAATCTGAACATGCTTTTCAAGGAGCTAGCGCAGAAAAGCCAGGCGGGCCGCCACGGGCTGTAAACCCACAGCAAAATCGTATTTACCAATTGATTTGCTATAGCCTGTGCGACCAGACTCCAAACCCCAAAGCCTGAGAGGGCCAAAAAAGTACCCAATCCGCCCGAAGACAAGGTTCCGATAAAAGAAGCTTTTGCCAGAGACTTAAAATCCATTCGCCTAGAAAACCCGGCCACCTGAACTACACCAAAGGAACTGATAATAAGGTTAAATGAAAGCGCCCGAGTTAAATCGGTGAGGAGCGGCATTTTGTAGAAGGCCGCTATCCAAGGTGCGAGCAGACAAAGTCCCGCGCAACTAAGCACTCCCATTAAAACATTTAGGTAGAAAATTGAACATTCGTCAGCATAGCTGACGCTCTGTTTTTGAATAAGAGCGCTGGCAAAACCGCTATCAATTAGCAAATTTGCCGCCAGCAGGAACACGTTTAATAACGCCAACATCCCAAACTGCTCAGGCAATAGAATACGCGCCAATATAATGGAAACCAAAAATTGCGTAGATTGTAGTCCAACTCGTTCCAGCACGCTCCAAAAGACGGCTGAGCCAGTTTTCAATTGCAAGTCCTTTGACATTTGAGTCGGGTCTGAACGTTGAGATTTCGGAACTGGCAACTTAGGCTCTATTACAAACTTCAGCTTTTGATGACGTCGCGGATAATGGCACAAATACGCTTGATCTCATCGGGACCTACGGAGGTCCCGTTTGGGAGCACAATGGTGCGGGCTGCGACCATTTCAGTTTGCGGCAAAAGCAATTTTGCATGGGGAAAAAATGATCGGTAAGGCTCCATCTGATGGCAGCCAGGCCAAAAATATTTGCGGGCCAGAACGTTTTCTGAATGCAAAACCTGGATGATTTCATTACGATCGTGGCGAGTAATGTTTTCATCAACCTCAGCAACTACATAGTGATAATTTCGTTTTTCTGAGTGGTCGTACTGAACAAGAGAAAGGCCCGGTATCCCTGCTAACTCTTTTTGGTAAGTGTCATAGTTGAGTCGATTTACTGTGATGAAATGTTCCAAACTCTCCAGATTCGTAAGACCCATCGCGGCACATATTTCCGTCATTTTCCCATTAGTGCCGATATAAACGACATTGTCGTAGCCCGCAAAGCCGAAATTCTTCATTAACCGAATTTTTCGGGCTAACTCATCATTATTTGTGATCACAGCCCCACCTTCGAATGTATTGAAAAACTTCGTGGCATGAAAGCTGAAAACCTCCGCGAGGCCAAAGCTTCCGACCATTTTTCCCTTGTGACTACATCCAAAAGCTTGCGCCGCATCGAACAGGAGAGCCAAACCCCGTCGCTCTGCGATTTCACTCAACTCCTCAATTGCGCACGGATTTCCCCATAAATGTACGCCGATAATACCGCTCGTTCTTGGGGTGATTAACTCCTCCACACGCAATGGATCGATGTTGTGGGTTTTAGGATCTAAATCACAGAATACCGGCGTAATTTCCTGCCATTGCAAGGCGTGTGCGGTGGCTATGAACGTATATGCCGGGACGATTACCTCTCCTTTTAAACCGGCGGCGCGAACAGCAATTTCAAGTGCGATAGTTGCGTTGCACATTGCTATGCAATGCTTTGCACCAACCATTTCGGCAATACGCTGTTCGAACTCTTTTAAGAAAGGTCCTGAATTTGTGAACCAGCGGTTACCCATGATTTCAGATATCCTAGACAGAAAGCGCTCCTGATTGCCTATGTTAGGACGGCCAACGTGAAGCGGTTGAGCAAAAGCTGGAGACTTAATCGGACGTATTGATTGATTAGCCATAATATTCAAAAAGTTATGAGTGGATTCCGGATTAGCGGCTGAACCCAGCTGATTTGCGGAAGGCTTAGGGATGGGCTTCGATCGGTCGAATCACCCTACCGGGAACACCATATACGACTACTCCATCGGGAACATCTTTGGTAATCACGGATCCGGCCCCAACAATCGAATTTGCACCGATTCGAATCCGGTCACAAACGGTAGCACCTATACAAACCCAAGCCCCTTCCCCAATCGTTACAAAACCGCCCAAGTGTACTCCTGGGCCGATATGCACGGCCTCACCAATTCGACAACCATGATCAACAGTGGCACCCGTATTGATAATCACATTTTCGCCCAGTTGGGCTCCGGGACAAACTACAGCAGCCGCTGCAATGACGACCCCTGAACCAATCGAAGTCTGATCTGCTACTACCGCTCGCGGATGGATCGCTGTGGCAAACTGAAATCCTTTCACTCTCGCCGAGGCCGCCAAGCGTAATCTGGCTCGGCAGTCTCCAAAGCCGAAAATTAAATTTTTAACACCATCCAACCATAGTCGATCCAGTTGCTCCCTCCCCCCAACAATATTTATTCCGTCGACTTCGCGTCTCTCGGGATTCCCGTCATCGAGAAAACCAACGATGTCGTAGCGTGCCTGTAATCGTATGATATCAGCTACGACAGCCGCATGACCTGATGACCCCCAAACAATAAGCTTCCGATTCATTAATTTTTGGGCGGCGAAACGCGCAAATTCACGGGCGGAGAGATTGCCTTTTTATTTTGATACGCTCCGATGTCCCATGAGCCTGTAGTTGGTCTTAAGACACCGTCTTTGTCAGCCGTAGGAATTCCAAGTGATGAAAAAAGAGAGGTTAGGTTTGTCCCGCGGGTGGTTGCAGCCGAATCGGTTGCAGCTAAGTGGAGGTCACTATTTCGCGCGTATGATGTGTGTGAAACCCAAGTCGGAGCATTGGTAAGCGAAACAGACTGATACCAATAAGCGTAACTGGGGTTGATGTAAGACAGTGGGGCACTTGTTGCAAAACCCGCCCTCGTAGCCCCTTTTGATCCAGGAGTAGTTAAATTCGATGAAAACAAAATGTTTTCTTTTGAGAATTTAGAGTTTCGGTAGCTTCCAAATCCAATAACCATCTCTCCCCCCGTATTGTAGAAAATATTATTCTGCACCACGTAATTGGTCACAATCGGCTGGTTGGTGTAAGGATACTGTGCCGGATTGATGATTTGTTGCCACACTTGACTAATCCCAATCGGAAAATCCACGATTGTATTGTTCAACCAATAAAAATTAGAAATGACATTGACGACAGATACGTAGCCTGACTCAAATACGCGAGTGACATTAAAGTTGGTGTTCGCGTTAATGAATTGATTGTTCCAGATAACCCAATCGTAAAGCCGATCATCCGGCAAGTTTGAGAACACGGCACCCGGTGGTGAGTAAAACGTGTTGTTGTAAATCCTCATGTGGTTTCCACCCCCTTGAATGTTGTCGGGATGCTGTCCTAAGTTTGGGTAAGAACTAAACCGATGGTCGGTTATCGTGTCGTGAATCGTGCAGCCAGAACCCACCTGAAAAGAGTCTGGCCCACCCATGTCAATATATTGACCGGCACCATTCGTTGTGTTGTTTACGTCAGTCAGAATATAAAGATGGTGTAATCGAATATCATCCAAAACGGCGTTGCCGGTGTTGGCTTGCAGAGCATGGTCGCCATAGATTGAGACCAGTGAACAATAGCGAATCTCGACATCGCTTAACCCGCCAGAGCCGCCTACTTTAAACCCATTCTGAGCATTAGTGACTGCACAATATTCAATCGTGGTGTGTGCGCCTGCTCCGTTGATGGCGTGTCCGTAATCGCGGGAGGCCGTATGTGAGATGTTGCGGAAAAGGAAATTGGTGGCTCCGTTGTAGTTGCCAGAAATGAGTTGGTAGGATTGAAACGTAAAGATGCTGTCAAGATTAGTGCTGGTGGCGTCAAATATTGCAACCCCATTGTGTCCAACATCCTGCCCGATTCGGACGGAAACAGGATTGTTTATTGTTCCCGATGGTATGTTCCAGGTGGTTCCTGAAAAGTCAGCGGCGTAACTGTAAACTTTGCTCGTGCTCCCACCAGAAATGTAAATCGTGTCTCCACCAGACACACCGGAGACTGATTGGAAATTAGTCCACGCATTAGCCCACGAAATACCGTTGTTCGCGCTGTTGGTCAGCGAGTTGTCCACATAGCGGACGGCGGCGGGCGCGGAAATCTGGCAAACGATTCCCAAAATAAGAATGTAATAAATACAAAAATGACGTTTCATCGAGGCATTGAAGCTAAACTAATGCCATCTTTCGATTCTGCACATTTGTTCTTAGAAGAAATTTCAATATAAAGTTCACTGGGGTCTCCGACGCGGGTGACAATCTTATGCCTTCGTAGAACTACGTTTTTCAGGCGAAGTATATTCCAAACAAACATAGGTCCGCAGGCACGAGTGATTTGTGTACATGGCGTGTAGATAGGCAATTGCTTGATCCACTTCCGACGCATGTATAGATAACACCGCCAAAATTGAACGGGCAGCATATTCCCGATATCCGTATTGTGGATGCAAAATGCCGAAATGGCATAAGATTTCATCCCCCGGCAAGCCGCCTCCAAGCAAAGATCTGTTCCATAGAGATGGTAACCAGGAAGGTTGTTATCAAATAAAAGCCCTGACGATTTTCTGGTAATCAGCACCACCTCATCCAATGTCGAGACCTGCGTGGGCTCCGAAAAAGGATTTTCCATGCCCAGACCACCCGTCCAATAGAGATAACCGGCGCGATCTTCCGAATTTAGAGCACCCCAAACTCCCAACACCCCCCAATTGGGATCATGTACTGACAAGTATTCTAACGCCTGTATTACGGAATCAATCCAACCTTCAGGGAAATACATATCCTGATGCGCGAAAACCAAAATGTCGGCGGATGTTTTTTGAATCGCACTATTGTACGCAGCCGCAGCGCTCGGAAAGCCTTTCTGCAAAATTACGTCCGTAGCAGACTGAATTCCAGGAGAGCGTAAAAGACAGCTTTCCGCAATTACGTCGTTATTAACAGCGGAGATAAGTGACCATTTCATGTTGAAGAATTAGGAAACAGGCGCAACCTCGCCTGATTTGAAGTTTGTTTCTTCTCCATCATTTGAAAACAGATCAAATCCAGAGCTTTGAAACGGAACAGAAGTGATACATGAGACTATAGCAAGTAGCCAAAACCAAAAAACTTGGATTTGATCAAAATACGCCACCGAAATAAACGCCGCGCAGTGCGCCGTCAAACTTACCCCAGCAGTCCATATCAATTTGCGTTCAACCAAGCTAAACTGCTCTGCAAAGTTGACAGAAAATCCGATTAATTTGAAACAATAAACGATAATTCCAATGAAAAGCATCAGCCCCACTATTCCGCCACCGATTCCTTGGGCGATATAATGATTGGTGATATCCATATTATTTGGATCCACTTCCAAAACCATACCAAACGGCGCCCAATGAGCCGTAACGGAAGTTCCCAACAGCCACCATTCGTTAAAATGCTGCACGGCTTGATCAATCAAATATGAACGATGCCAACCACTTCCTCCAGCGACGCCACTGATTCTATCAATAATATACCAAATGGGCGCTTTCATCATGAAAGCGAGTCCAATTAGGCCGACAACCGTTACCTTTCGAACGAGACCCATACGATGCCGAATTGGCCACATTGTCAAACCCAATGCTGCTAGTAAAACGCTCAACAGCGGACCGCTTGAGCCGGAAGCATAAACTACAAAGGCGCACGCTAAAGCTCCAGCTAATGCACGACCCTTATCCCGTCCACTTTGAAACCAAAGGCCAACCATTAATGGCAATAGTGTCGCTGCAAAGGTGCCTAGCAAAATGGAGTGCCTAAAAGGGCCTTGACACCGTATGCGACCTTCACGGATTTCCGAAAGTGGCGGCACGCCTCCAAGAAACGAAAAAGGATTTTTACCGGAAACTAACTCAGGGATCACAAAAATTGCCAAAATTACGCTCGCCAGACATAAAAACTTAAGTTGCCCAACAACTTGAATGAAATCCTTGATAAAGAATCGCAAGAGAAAGTAAATCCCAAATGAATTATAAGCCGTTCCTAAAGAACCTATCAACACATCGAAAGACAATCCCCTCACATTCGGCATGAGAAATTCGACGACTGCCCAGGAGACAAAGAATTTGTCGATGGTGTTCCAGTGGAACCCAACCAATTCGCTATGCAGCATAACCCGAACGAATCCGAGCAGGATTAGGATGCGAGAAAAATATAAATGCAATCCGAGAACAACAAACTGCTGCCCTAGGGGGACGAAGATCGCGGTCGCCAATAATGCTTTGGTGGCATTTTCCTTAGTTGACTTTAGAATAATTATTCCGGCAACAAACAGGAATAATAGCGCTACGAAATTTAAATTACTCGCAGTCATTTATGCATAATCTAAAAGCCTTTACTTATACTAGAAGCCATTTCATAAGGTAGCCGCGCTCCCCAGGGCGTGGTCTCACGCTTCACATTTCAACGACGCCACGCTCTGGCGAGCGCGGCTACGAGCGTTGGGCCGTGTGCAAATATTTACTTATGACCCGGCTTCTAGTTGCATCTTCATAACATAACTGCCAAACAGATGGATCCGCTACCCCTATGCTCATTGTGTGGACCGCGAACGGAAATCTATTGATCGCCCACCGGCGGTTCCAGAGATTACCGGTTGCGAAGATGACAAAATTGGAATCACACCATTATCAGTTTTCGCCTAGTGCTATTTCAGCACAAAGTAGGCTTTAGTGGCTTTCTCCAAAGCACAAGAATCCCATCGGTTAGAAGTTCATCAATGCTGTAGTTTCCCAATTCGCCTGACTTAATTAATTTTTGAGCATTCGCTATGGCGTTTGACCTCGGATTCCGGGTAAGAATCAATTCACTATCTGGCATATATTTGGCGAACAGTGTTTCCCATTCCTGAAGGCGTAACTTGTTCAAGAAAACCGGGGATTGGACCGAAGATTCTAAATCCGGCCGCAAATGCGACCAAAGAGGAAGTTGATTTGGGTGCCCAGGGCAAGATCGATAGTCCAATGACCCGGTTTCGCTGGTATAAAGATGCAGCCCAACGCAAGCCATACCACCAGGCTTGAGAACCCTCACAAGTTGAGCCAAACCAAGCGAAGGATCAGGTAGATGCTGAAACACAGTGCGGGAATGGACGAGGTCAAAGGATTCATCGGGAAAAGTCATCTTGCAGGCATCCATTTGATAAATGACCAGCTTTGGAAAAGATGTCGTCTCGAGCTGGCGCTTCATTTCTGAAGCGTAGGCGCGATCAATGCCCAGCAGTTTTCTCCCCAATGTTTTTACAGTCCTTCGAATTCCGTTGCAGCGCAGCATTTTAAGATATTGGGTCGGACTAAAGGTTTGAACAACGATGTCAAGATCGATACCAACGACGCGATTGCGTTGCGCAAAATAGATCATCTGATAAGGAAATTGGCCCGGTCCAACATCAAGGATGTCAAAATCGCGGAAAGGACGTTCGCATTTGGCTTCGATATATTGCTCCAGCCACTGAAGTTCAGTGATAACGGATTTTACCCTAGGTGATGTTTCAGCTGACTTTTGTACAAAGAGTCGATGCGTTTCACGAACGAAAGCACTGAGACTTGATCTTTGATCTGTGTATGATTTCATGTTTCCATGACCCGAGCTTTACGACTTAATCTAGAATTAGCCGATTACTGGACTCCCGTCTAACGCCGAGGACTCTAGCTGTATAAAGCGATAGCCTCCCGATAAACGTGAAGCAAGGTCGAACCGGCGGCAGTCCACGTCATCTCAGGAACCGTGTTCAGGCCGGCGGCGCGCAATTTCTGCAAGAGGGCGCGGTCGATATCAAGCAAAGTGATGTGTTGCGCGAGAGTTTTGACATCCCCGATTGGATGCACGAGCGCGTTTTGCATATGCCGACAAAGGTCAGTGCAGGCTTCAGATACTAACGGAACGCAGCCGCTGGCCATGGCTTCTGTGCAAACCAGACCAAAGCCTTCTTCGATACTGGGCAAGACCAGCGCGTCGCTGTTGCGGACGAGTTCATGCACGTCGTTGCGATGGCCGAGCACCTTGACGCTAGGATGCGCGAGCATCGGAGCGAGTTTTTTCAGATAAGCTGGAAGGAATTCTCCAGCAATCAAAAAAGTGCCGTTTTGAGAGGCCGGAGACTGGAGCCAGGCTTCCAGAGCAAAATGCAATCCTTTGCGGACGGCGCAGACCCCGACGGAGATCATGGTGAATCCACGCTTTGCGTCCCTCGGCTTCGGGTCGGGATGATACATCTTCTCGTCAACCCCATAGATATGCCGGGCGAGTTTTTGCGGCGGAAACCCACGGTCCACATAGGTTTGGACGACGAAATCTGACGGGCAAAGCAGTTGATAGGCTTCCGCATACTCGGCTTCCTCTTTGCGAAGGAGTTCCTCATTCCAAGCGTGTTCGTGGTCGGCGGGCAAGGCGACGCCCAGACGGTCGCATTCACGATTCACGACTTCATAAGCAAAGCGGGTATGAGCATTGCAGCGTTCCAGAACCGTTGGAATTCTCATCTTTTTTGCTGCTTTTAACGTTCTCAGAGACCCCAACGGCCAGGCATGAAGGATATCGATTTGACCGGCCATCTTTTCGATTCGCCGGGCCACAATGCGGTCATGTAAATCCGCATAGAGCATCCTCCCGAGCAGACGGTTTGGAATGCGAAATTTTCCACGAGCCAAGGTGGGCCGGACTTTGATATTGGAAGGCAGTGGACGAGAAATCGCAGCGGGAAAGACGGTGACCTCCGCACCCGCGGCGGCAATTCCGTCCACCTGATGCCAGGCAATGCCACAGATTCGGTCCGCGCCGAGACGGAGCGGAAAACTGTATAAAACGCGAACGGGCGTGTTTCCTTTACGCATGGGTGGTTGCCTCGAGTTCAGGGGGATTTACGGCCGTTTCTTTTCCGGAGTTGAGTTCGGGCAATTTATCCACAAACTCCCGATGCCACAATTCGAGGGTCAGGAGTGAAAAAATTTCTTTCGATGGCGCGCCATGGCCGTTTGTCGGCTTGAGCAAGTTTTCCATTTCCGAGCGGCGAAAGTAGCCCCGATCGGTGGCGCGAGAGGAGAGCAACATGTCGTGCGCGTAGTCGCGCAAGTCGTGCTGGAGCCATTTTTGCAGCGGGACGGGGAAGCCGGTTTTCCGACGTTTGATGATCGCTTCCGGGATGGTATCCGCGAACGCCTTTTTGAAGATGCGCTTGGTACCCATGCCCCTGACCTTATGGCCGGGCGGCAGGCAGGCGGCAAATTCCAGCACCCGATGGTCGAGCAACGGCACCCGCAGCTCCAGGGAATTGGCCATGGTGATCTTGTCCGCCTTGATCAACAGATCATCCGGCAACCAGGTCTTGGTATCCACATAGAGCATCTGGTCGAGCAAGGGGCGGCAGCTCACATTGCGAAATAATTCGCGAACAACTTCCGTGGACCGTTCCACGGTGGAGTTGGCCAGGAGGTTTTCGGTATAGAGACGATTACGGTGGCGGTTGAAGAAGCTGAAGGGGGAAGCGGTGCGGCTGTAGTAGTAAGCCGAAAGTTCGGGACCAATTAGATCGGCATATTTCTGGAACCGGCTGAACCCGTTGATCCGAGAAGTGCCGTTGAGGCAAGGCGCCAGAGTTCCCTTCAAAGGGCCCGACAAAGACTTGATTCGCTCCAACAGCAACAGATTGCGATAATTATTGTAACCACCGAAGGCCTCGTCGCCGCCTTCGCCGGAGAGCAACACCTTGACGTGTTCCCTCGCCATTTTGGAAACGTAATAGAGGGCGATGGCGGGCGCTTCACAGACCGGCTCTTCCATGTGCCAGACGTAGGAAGGCAGGAAGGACGAGAAGTCGTCCGACGAGAGCGTCATTTCGTGGTGATCGCTTCCGTAGCGTTGCGCGGCCATCCGGGCAAACGGGCGTTCGTCATCGAACTCCTGGCCGTCGAAACCAAGGGTAAATGTTTTGATTTTTTTGTCAGTCTGGCGGGTGGCGCAACTGAGGATGGCTGTGGAATCGACGCCGCCACTGAGGAGGACGCCAACCGGGACATCGCTGATCATGTGGTCCTTGACCGTTTTTTCAACGAGTTCGCGGAGCGCGGCGGCAGCGTCGTGGAAATTGTTGCGCGAAGTATCGCGTTCGAATTGCAGGTCCCAATATTGTTTGCGGATGAGGCGGCCGTTCTTGACGAGCAGATAGTAGCCCGGCTCCAGTTTGTAGATATTTTTGAAAAGAGTTTCGCGGCCAGCGGGATAGAGAAAGGTCAGGAAGCGATCCACCATTTGCGGATCCACTTCGCGGCGGAGCGAGGGGTCAACGAGGAGCGATTTTATTTCCGAGGCGAAGAGGAAAGCGTTGCCGGTCTCGGTGAAATAGAGTGGCTTGATGCCGACGCGGTCACGCGCGAGGAACAGCGTATCTTTTTTATCGTCCCAGATGGCAAATGCAAACATGCCACGGAGGCGCGAGAGGCAATCGACTCCGTATTCCTCGTATAGATGGATGATGACCTCGGTATCGGTGTGTGTCTTAAAGGTGTGACCGCGGCGGAGCAGTTGTTCCCGCAGTTCGGGGAAGTTGTAGATTTCACCATTGAAAACGATCCAGATGGAAGCGTCCTCGTTGGAAATGGGCTGCGCGCCGGTGTGGAGATCGATGATGGAAAGGCGACGATGGCCGAGCCCGACGAGGCCATGGACGTATTTGCCTTCGCCGTCGGGACCACGGTGGGCGATGGCGTCCATCATGCGCTGGACCAACGCCGGGTCAACGGGTTGGTCAGGTCGGTAGGAGAGTTTTCCGGTTATGCCGCACATGGGAATTAAGAGATTATTTCACCACCAACGCATCCCTACCATTTAAAGATTTAATGTCGCGCGAAGAGTGCGAAAAGCGCTTCAATATTTTCACGAACAAAAGAACCAGGGGACAAAGTTTAATTGGGGACGAGGTGCAACTCATCGCGGGCAACAGGTGGTTTCTGGTCCCACAAACTCTCTCGTTTCGTGAGCCGGCGAATCTGTTGTTCGCGGACATATTTTATTAAGGCAACATCACCGACCATTGGCACGCGCAGGGCGTAGCCTTTTAGGAATCCAATCATCAGGCCGAGAGAGGCGATAAGAAATGGGTGGTCGGTCACACGCCGGACGCATTTAAGCAACATAAAAAGCGGATGGTAGCCGGCGACGTAGTTGGCCATGCCGTTCTTGACCCAATTTTTCCAGGTGCCCTGGGCCTGCCCCGCAGGACGATGATGCAATACCTGAATTTCCGGGAAGGTGTAGGTAGCCCAGCCGAGCATGTTCGCCTTGAACTCGTCCACGGTGTCCCAACCGGGAGCGCAGATGAGGCCGCCGATGCGTTCCCAGCATTCGCGTTTATAAATTTTGGTGGCGCCCCGGACGTGGAACGCGGGATCGACCGTGGATTCCGGCAAGAGCGTTCTGTCAATTTCCTTGCAAACGGTGCCGCCGCCAATGCCGAGCTTTGGATCCTGCTGAAAACGGCGGAGACAGTGCGCAAAATAATTGGAGGCAAAAGAAAGATCGCCGTCCAACTTGACGAGGTATTGCCAGTCCACCGCGCCGATTTGACGGTAGCCATCATTGAAAGCCTCGATGACCCCGCCGCCAGGTTTGCGGTAGCCCCGATCGGTGCGGTGAACGACCTGAATCCAATTGCACGCGGCGGCGGCGGCGGCGGCAACCGCGGCCGTTTCGTCGGTCGATCCATCATCCACGATGATCCAGCGCGCCGGCCGCAACGTCTGGCTCTTGAGCGACTCAATGGTCCGGGAAAGGAATTTGGCTTCATTCCGGACCGGGCTGATGATGATGTAAGATACGTCGCTCATGCTCAAGCTGGAACCGATCCCTGGTCAAGAGGTTGAGCGCGCTCCAGATGTTTTTCAAAGGCACGGAAGGTAGCGAAGCCAAAGCGTGCCGGGTGGTCCGCGACAAACTGGAGGAACGGGCGAAGACTGGTTTCGTTCATGCGATTAAAGAGTTTGGAATGGCCAATGAGGACAAAAGGAAGGGGGTCCGGCCCGCGCGAGTAACGTTTTTCGGCGCGCTCCAAGGCGTTAATTAACTGGCGACCGGTACACTGGTTAAAATCAGCCTTCCAAGCATGTTTTTTGGCGGCGAACGAGAGTTTGCTGAGAAGGCCGCGCCGTTTCGCTGGAGCGCCCAAGGGGGCCGCCCGGGGAATTAGCGAATTATCCGATATGCGGTGGCGGCGGCTTTGGGCGACGCGATAGAGGCGGTTGAGGCTGAAAAACGCGCCAATCCAGCGATTCTCCGAATAGATGGGGAATTCCCAGAGCTGACCGCGATCATCGTGCGAACAAAGATTGTCCTCCCTGACCCGCCAGGGAACGAGTTCACTTGCGGCGTCGGAATAATCAAACTCCACAATGCCATTACGGCGGCCATATTTGAAAACAGAGGTGTCAATGGTGATTCCGTTGTTGAGCAGAGCTTTGATGACGTTTTTACCAGGATTGACCGACCAATTGGCGGCGCGAAAGGCAAAACAGCGGTAATCCGGACAAGACGGCTGGAGAAGCGATTCCAGCCTGGCTTTCCCACTCCCGACAATTTCGTTAAGCCGCTCCAGGCTTAGACTGGCAAAGTCGTATTCAGACCAATCCTGCACCCATTTGACCCCGTCATGGGTGGCATTAAAATACGAGGCATGAATGTGCAATTGCACATCATGCCCCGCGATTACCGCTCGTTGCAGCTGGGCAACAATTTTGTGATAGTGGTAGTCGTCTCTTCCGTGTTGCTCCGCAAATTCATTGAATTTCTGAATCTCGGCGACATCCGCCATGACGGTCAATTTTGCGCCGTATTCGTCAAAAAGCCGAAGCATTCGATCAGTCGGCTCGACCATCAGTTCGTCTGGGCACCCTTCCCCGTTTCCATGAATTTCGTAATCGAGAGTAAAAAGGACTTTTAACATGAGGGGACAAGGCAATCCAGGAGAGTTTTAGCGGAAGCCATCTCAAGGAGTGGGTCAGGGCTGACGCATATCAATTTCGCGCAATCAATCTGCGTCGCTATTTTTGTCCCGGAGGGACCACTGACAATAGCCCGGCGTTTCAACGCCGGGAAAAGGATGTGATTGGCCCGAGTTCCGAAGG
>JBDSYB010000295.1:0-4408 GCA_039925885.1 Verrucomicrobiota bacterium | reverse complement strand
TTACAACCCAAAGCGGCTCCACAGCGCCCTGGGTTACAAATCACCTGTGGAATTTGAAAAACAGTTCAACTAACATTAACCAACAAATCTCCTGAAAGCCCCATCCACGTTTTCGAAGAAAGATCATAGCTATTGCCGACCTGCATTTGTTTTCAAGCTCGCCCTCACCTGTGTCCTCTCCCCCAAGAGAGGATTTCCTAAATCACGCGCTCGGTTTCTCAAGAAACACTTGGGACTGACCCGCTCCCTGTTTGTCAAAAGCATAAACCCAAAAAAAGCGGCAAAGATGTTGACGTTGGCGCTTTTTCGATGTAGAACCTTTCCCGACCTGTAGCGATCTCATTATGAAAACACATTCCACCCGCTTGACCATTACGCTGACCGCGTTTGCTGCTTTGTTTGTATTTAGCGCTTTCGCTGAAGTCTCACAAAAGGCGATTCAAAAGATTTTGAAAGGCGTCCCTGCTCTCGAAGTGCCAGCTAAAGCTGCCTCGTTGGTGGTTGAGTCTAAACCGGATGAACAGAAAGCCACTACCGCGATAGTGGTAAAAACAGCAATTCGTGCCAACGCCTCTTCGGCAGCCCCGGTCGTGGGAGCAATTGCCAAAGCTGCCCCCAAAATGGCAGCGGTGGCGGCGGCCGCAGCAGTGTCTCTGGAACCCAAACAAGCGACGAAAATTGCCCGTGCGGCCACGAGCGGCGCTCCAGAAGAAGCGGATAATATTGCGGTGGCGATGAATCGCGAAACATCTTTTTCATTACTGACACCGACCGCAACGGAAGTCGTCTCGGCCAAAGACATCACGCCGACTACTTCAACGACGGCGGCTTTTGAACGCGCGCCCAAGACAGGCCCTAAATTCATTCCGCGCAATACAAATGCTACCGAAGTGGCAAGTACTAATGCGGCGTTCGGCCCTGGAGATCGCGATTATTCGGCACCTTAAGGCAAATAGCTTTCCACGTAAAAGCCCCCGATATCGGGGGCTTTTTTTTGGCGGAAACGATTGAACCCTTCGCTCAACGGCGTTTAACCCACTTTTGCAATTCTTCCTGCGCAGCTTTGTCCGCAGCCAGATCATCGTCGATTCCCCAGACGGCAAGTTCTAACACTTGCAATCCTTCATGAACGCTTCGGTTCCCGGCCGCCACGGCCGCAAGACGCGGTGATTGTCGCGAAAATTTCGCGTAGTCTGCTTCCGAAAGGCGCGAAAAATAATCCTGCCAAAGGCAAAAATAAACATGCATCCGCTCGCCTTGATCTTCAAAAACGTAACTCTGGAAGGGCAACGAAATCCCATCCGCCTGTAAAGTTTTCAAGCCGTTAACCGCCAAAACTTTTTTGCCGGAGCGGGACAGGCAGCTTTCGGGCGCATGATTTTTTCCGTCCTGCACCACGACCCGTTGAAAACGGGAGTCGGCGGGTCGCCAGCGAAAGTAAAGCATCTGCCATTTGCGAGACTCGTTGTCTTTCCACGCGAGAGCGTGTCCTTCATCATATTTCAAACGGTCGCTCACCACTTTTGAAATCTCGAAAGCACGAAAACTGTTGGTGTTTTCCGGAAAACGAAGATGCCAGAGCTGCGTGCGAGTCGAAACGATTTCGTGCTGGCGATACCAAAATTCGGTTGCCAACTCTGAGAGAACAAGGCAGACGCCCAAACCGATCAGCAAAGGCGCAGGAAACGCTTTTCCCGGCTTTTTCCCGGCGTCAGATGCGACCGGGTTCACCCTCGAGCTGCTGGCAAAATCCTTTTTTGCATAGCGTTGCGAAAGAAACCAAAGGCTCGTGAAACAAATGACCAGAATGGCCACCCCCGTTGGATCGTGCCACTGCCCCATCACTTGCAAGCCTCGTTGCGTGCAAACAAAAACGAGAGTGGTGGTGCGGAGGATGTTTGAACCCACGGCGAGCGCGATGCCCGCTAGTAAAAGTTTTCCACGGTGTTTGAAATTCAGGAAATAAAATTCCCCGAACAAGAGAGCCAGCATCATCGTGGCCTGAAATGACCGCACGCCACTGCACGCTTCATCGATGCCCACCAGGCCCCGGCTGGTTTCAATCACGTTGGCTTGTTGAAAGACGGGGATGCCGAGCAAACTGAAAATTTCCACCGACGCCCTTGCATTAAAATCCGTGAGGGCTTGAATGAGCGGTTCTTCGATAGGACGCAACCACGGGACGGCGATCAGGAAAAATAAAACGGGAAAAGCAAAATGTTTCAGCCAAATTTTTCCTCCCGCAAGGTAAAAGGCGGCCAGGGTTATTCCGACCACTTGTAGAGCCATCAACCAGATCGGCAGACGCCAGATGAGGTTGGCTTCTTGGACAAAGCGGGTTGCAAAAAATCCCACCGCTAGAAAAACGAGCAGAAAAACGAGCAGGAACTTGAAGGGGCACAACTCGGGGAGTGGTCGCCGCGCCCAGCGTCGCCAGAGAAAAAAGGCGGCCAAAAAAGGAATGGCCCACCCGTAGCTATATTGCGGGTAGAGGGACCACTGCGCGCTGAGTTGATAACTCAGTTCGAGCCAAAACAATCCCAGGCCCAACCACGCATAGAAGGAGGGATTCAAACTGACTTCCGAATTACTTCAACGCTCGCAGGAACGCGATGGAGCGATGAAGAATCGGGGACATAATTTGGAGTCTCGGAACGGGAAGGAGATTTCGTTTCGCCCACAGTTTTGCCATCAATCTGCAACGGTAATTCATGAATTGCCTGCCATTTGCACGTCGCTTTCATCCACGCTTCGGCCATTAATTCGCTCATCAACTCAAATTGTTTCAGGGAACAATTTTCTTCGGACGCCCAGAACGACATCACCATGTGATGGTTTCCGCGCAAATCGTGGCTGACCTCCAACAGAGGCCCGGGTTTTTCTGTTAAAGATTTCCAGACGTAAGGTGTCGCATCGAGTTGCAATTCGACTTTGCAGAAATTGACCTTGCGCAACATGAATTTGTAATCGTTCCAGAGCGAATCGATTGAATCGCAGCGCTCGGCTTCCAATTCCAGCCAGCGCGCCATTTGCAGAACGTATTGAACCTCTTTCCTCATTTCCAGTGAGTTGCCGAAGACCTTTCCAATGGAGAACCAATCCCAACGGAATTTAAAACTCCGGGAGAGTGCGAGCAGTCCGAGGAAGAATGCGCCAAATAAAAGTGGCATCCAGTTTTTCGCCAGCACAAAGATGCCAAACGCCACGCCCAAAAATAAAAGAGAGACCGCGTAGAGCACCAGGACGGTGCGACGACGGGAATTACCGAACTCCTGCAAGCGATGGTGAATGTGTTTGCGGTCCGGCCGGAAGATCGGCAGGCCTCTAAGACCACGGCGCAAAATGGCCAGCGAAACATCGGTGATCGGCAACGCCAGCGCAAAAATAGGCGCAATCATGGCGGCGGCGATTGTTCCTTTGTGAGAGCTGTTGATCGAGAGAACACCAATCAGAAATCCGAGGAAATACGCCCCGCCATCGCCCAGATATATTTTTGCGGGCGGAAAATTGTAATAGAGAAAACCGAGGAGGGCGCCCGCCATTCCCGCAGTGCATAAAATTGGAAACGGCATGCTCGCGCTAAATCCGACATACATCAAAAGGAGCATTAACATCAACGCCACGCCGCCCGCCAACCCGTCGATGCCATCAATCAAATTAATCAGGTTCGTCATCGCCACCAGCCACAAGACCGTCACGGGCAGACCCAAAATTCCGAGACTGTAAACCTCCTGAGTGATGGGATTTTTGAAACTCGTGATCTGGATTCCAAAATAAAACGCCGCACCGGCAATCAAAATTTGCCCAACTAATTTTTTCCGGGCGCCAAGAGGACGAAGGTCGTCGGCAAATCCGAGGCCAAACATCGCCAACGACGTGAATAAAATGGTCAGGCGAACCGACGTTCGATCTGGGTTTGGGAAAAGGTATAAAGCCAGCCCGGCCATCACCACGAAAGCAATTACCAACGCCAATCCACCGAAACGCGGCACCGGGATTTTATGGGTGTGATGAAATTTTCGGCTTTTGTGCGAATCAGCCAGAGTCCCGCATTTTTTAAGAATGAACGGAATGGTCAGCCACGAAATTAAAAATCCAACCCCAATAAACAATGCAGCAGTAGATATTTCCATATAACCTTTCGGGGGGGTAACCCTTAGTCTCAGGCCGGTGAGACTACCACAGCACCGTTTCGCTGCAATCTAAATTTTCAAAAAAAATTGCGGGGGGGGGTGCACGGCCAAGGCTGACGCATATCAATTTTATCGGGTAAGATCCATTTCCGGTTTCCTTGTCCCGCAGGGACAAACGACACTAGCCCACGGTTTCAACCGTGGGTTGGGATTTAAAAGGGAAACAAAGTCCCGCAGGGACGGCCGAGTCTTTTCCATTCAGCCGTTCCTTCGGA
>JBDSYB010000294.1:0-7081 GCA_039925885.1 Verrucomicrobiota bacterium | reverse complement strand
CCTTCGGAACTCGGGCCAATCACATCCTTTTCCCGGCGTTGAAACGCCGGGCTATTGTCAGTGGTCCCTCCGGGACAAAAATAGCGACGCAGATTGATTGCGCGAAATTGATATGCGTCAGCCCTGAGTTTACGGGCGGCCCGCGTTGACACACTTCTGCTCCGCTCGTAAGTTCGCGCCGAATGTTTGAACTTGTTTCCTCCTACCAACCCGCTGGCGATCAACCGCAGGCCATCGCCAAGTTGACGGAAGGTTTTTTATCCGGCGCGAAACATCAAACGCTCCTCGGTGTCACTGGTTCCGGGAAAACTTTTTCCATCGCGAATGTCATTAAAAATGTGCAGCGCCCGACCCTCGTCATCTCGCACAACAAAACTCTGGCGGCGCAACTTTACGCCGAGTTCAAAGGATTTTTTCCTAAAAACGCCGTTGAATATTTTGTCAGCTATTTCGATTATTATCAGCCCGAAGCTTACATTCCACGCACTGACACGTTCATCGAAAAAGATTCGAGCGTGAATGAAGAGATCGAGCGGATGCGTCTCTCGACCATGAGTTCGCTTTTTTCGCGGCGCGATGTCGTGGTGGTCGCGAGTGTCTCTTGCATTTACGGAATTGGCGCGAAGGAAGATTACGAGGCGCTCATTGTCGGTGTCCACGTCGGGATGCAAATGTCGCGCGAACAATTGCTGAGCCGTTTTATCAGCCTGCTCTATTCGCGAAATGATATTGCGTTTGAGCGCGGCGAATTTCGCGTGCGCGGCGACACGGTGGAAGTGCGCCCGTCCCACCTGGAAGAAGGTTTGCGCATCGAATTTTTCGGCGAAGAAATCGAACGCATTACGCGCTTCGATCCGCTGACCGGCGACAATTTGGAAACACTTCAATCCGCGGTCGTTTATCCGGCGAAACAATTCGTCACCACGGAAAACAAAACCAAGCGCGCCATTCTGACGATTCGCGAAGAACTCGGCGACCGCATCGCGCAATTTGAAAAAGTGGGAAAACTCCTCGAAGCGCAACGCATCAAAATGCGCACCGAATACGATTTGGAAATGATGGAGGAAATGGGTTTTTGCTCCGGCATCGAAAATTATTCGCGCCATCTCAGCGGACGTCCTCCCAACTCCATTCCAAACACCTTAATTGATTTTCTTCCCGAAGATTTTCTGCTCGTGATCGACGAATCCCACGCGACAGTTCCGCAAATTGGCGGGATGTCAGCGGGCGACCGTTCGCGTAAAGAAGTTTTGGTCGAGCACGGATTTCGTTCGCCGAGCGCGCTCGATAATCGACCGTTAAGTTTTCTTGAATTCCAGTCACACCAGAACCAAACCATTTACGTCAGTGCCACGCCGGGGCCGCAGGAAATCGAATGGTCGCGCGTGGCGGCGGGCATCCTGCCTGCCGTAGAGCCGGGCGTCCCGCCCGGTGGAAAGAGCGTCGCCCGTTTTTTGCATTTAGAACTTTCGAGCGCGGGGCCGGGCGGCAAGATGCCGCCCTCTACGGCAGGCGGGACGCCTGCCGCCACGCTGCCCGGCGTCGTGGAGCAAATTGTTCGCCCCACTGGTTTGATTGATCCCAAAATCACGATCAAACCTTTGAAAGGTCAGATTGATGATTTGATCGATGAAGCCCGCAAACGTGTCGAGTTGAAGGAACGAATTTTGGTGACGACTTTGACAAAACGCACCGCAGAGGAATTGACCGATTACCTGCGCGAGATCGGCATCAACGTGCGTTATTTGCACAGTGAAATTGATGCGATTGAACGGGTGGAAATTTTACGTTCGTTGCGCAAAGGCGAGTTCGATGTGTTGGTTGGAATCAATCTGTTGCGTGAAGGTTTGGATCTGCCGGAAGTCTCGCTTGTCGCCATTTTGGATGCGGACAAAGAAGGCTATTTGCGGAGCGCGACAAGTTTGATTCAAACTGCGGGACGGGCCGCGCGGCATCTGAATGGAGAAGTGATTCTTTACGCTGACGTGATGACGCAAAGCATCCAGAAATTTCTCGCTGTTTCCGAATATCGCCGCACAAAACAAATCGCCCACAACAAAGAACACAACATCACTCCGCGGAGTGTAAGCCGTGCCGTGGAAGACAGCCTGGCCGTTTATCACAGCGCGAAACGCAAAGCGGCGATGGTGCTCAACGACGCCGCGGGAAATATCGACGTGGTGGAAACGATCCGGGAACTTGAAGGAGAAATGGTGACGGCGTCAAATAATTTGGAGTTCGAAAAAGCGGCGTTGTTGCGTGATCAGATTCGCGAATTGAAAAGAAGTTCAGGAGAAATTATTTCCAGCGCGCCTAAAAAAATCGGCTACGGGAAATCGAAAAAACGCCGGTTTGGATAGTGCCTGCCTCCTGTCGTTTCGTGGAAAATTATTGGACACTTCTTCAACAAAAGGTTTGGTTTCGCACCCCCACGAAGCACATGACCACACTTCGGGATGCCCACACTTCTTTTCGGACTGAAACGCAAGGATTTTGGATTGCCGCATACTCGCGTCATCCACTTTAACGAAAAAGTGGCCGAAAACCATTAGTCTAAGTGTAGTAGTATATTAGTCGAATTGCATTGCGCCCTGCGTTCCTTCACCTAGAGTCCGTGTATGGAACTGCGACACCTTCGATACTTCGTCGCTGTGGCTTCGGAATTAAACTTCACTCGAGCAGCAGCAAAACTACATTTAGCGCAACCCTCCCTCACCCGTCAGATTCATAACTTGGAAGAGGAGCTTGGCGTCCGGCTTTTTGATAGGATTAAAAATCATGTTTTGTTGACAGAAGAAGGAATTGGTTTTCTCTTCGATGCCAAGCGACTCCTGGCATTAAGCGTGGAAAGCGTGTTATCCGTGCAACGGTGCAACCAGGGTGAAACGGGGCGATTGGACGTTGGCTATTTTTTCAAATTTAATTTCGATCTCCTTCCCAAAACATTGACGGCGTTTTATGAAATATTTCCCAAAATCGCTTTAAACTTGTTTGATATGCCCCCGGCCGAGCAGCTTCGGGCGCTCGAAGCACGGAAAATTGATCTGGGATTTATGGGTTTGCGCCCTGCGGCTGTCTGCCAAAATATGAACTCGTTAATTTGGGAATCTATTGCCCAGCATGATCTTACCGTCGTTTTACCAGCCCATCATCCATTGGCGCGAAAAAACAGTATCAAACTGTCGGATCTAAAATCGCTATTCTTCGTCGCGCTGTCAGAAGAAACGCATCCTGGGTCGCAGGCATGGTTGTTCGGTCTGTGTCAGGAGGCGGGTTTTACTCCAAAAATCGTGCAGCACGTCAAGACCGAATCAGACCTCATGCCTTTTGTCGCTGAAGGATTAGGCGTGACCTTAGTACGCGGTCAAATTAAAAAACTGCTTCATCCCGGGGTGGTTTTTCGTCCGGTGGAGGCATCGGCGAAAGTTGACTACTGGATTGCCTGGCATGGCGAAAACCGTTCCAAGTCTCTTCGCAATTACATTGAAATTGTAAAAAAAGAAGTTCGTACTGCGGAACTAAATGGAGCAGCTCGAACGACTCGGACGATTCGTCCGCTCGCTCCCGCTATGGGTATTCTGTTTGCAAAGGTGTCACGCGACTCTGTTGGGCAAGGCATCCAGCCTGCCAATCCAAGTGTTGCCCCAGTCTTCAAACAAGCTTCTTAGTTCGTGTTTGCAGTGTTTGCTTTTTAAGAAAGCGGGGGTGAGCTTTCTCATCTTTCTCCACGCCTCGCATTCAATCTCCCAACCCCATAGCTACTCGTTGCCCCTCACTCGTCGGGCAAGCCCATTATAAATAAGCTGATTCATGAAGCTCCATAGCTACGAGTAAATGGAGTAGCTCGGACAAACACGTCCTCTCGCTCCCGCTATTGATACCCTGTTGGAAATGGCGTCGCGCGACACTGGTGGTGAAGGCACGACGCCTAACCTGGTTTTGAGATAATCTTCTTGATTCGTTTTCGCAGTGTCTGCTTTTTGAGAAGGCGAAGGTGAGATCGCTGCGCCTCACTCGCGGGAATAAGCACTCTCAAGAATATGAGCTAATCCATGAAGCTCCATAGCTACCAGGTATTGGAACGATAGAAACAAAGTATTGGGCAGGTTCACTCACGCATGAGAAAAATATATGCAGTTACAAATCACATAAACCTAAAAAACAAAGACCAATGAAAATAAATACTATTAAACAAACGATTGTCTTAGCAGCAGTGCTGGCAGGAGCCTCACACACAGCTCTAGGACTTGTTACACAGGGAGCCAGTTCGGCCTATGGAATATCTGCAAATACCCAAATAATTGACCTGAATACCTTACTGGGCATCGGTGTGAGCCTTGCCGTGCCTCCCACTCCCTTGGTTTCTGGAGTTGCTCCGGCGCCCTACAGTCTTTCCAATTCATTAGCGTCCTTTTCCGCGACGAGCGGTTCTTCGACTGTGTTAGGTGGAGGAACACTGGGTCTCAGTTCTGGCGTGCTCACCGTCACCGCGAGCTCAACCGTCGATGGAGGTGCCGGCAGTCGCAACGCGCAAGGTTCCTCCACAGTCGCCAATTTCAGCTCCACGACGAGTTTGACTGGCAGAACCTCTCTACTCAACTCCGCTAACCTTTTTGGTTTCACCGGCTCGACGGTCTCCTCCTTCGCTTCTGTCACCGGGGACTACGGTGCGTTCACCACTTCGGGTGGTTCGAGGATCGTGGATGCCAGTGGTGCTGGGGACGGATTCACCACCTTCACAGTTTTTGGAGTTAACTTTAATGTCGCGGTCAATGCCCTTGGAGAGGTCGCTCCCAATACAACCTTAACCATTAATTCCTCGTCCTCCGCATCCTTTTCGGATAGCCTTGGCACGGACTTGACCGGTAGCCTGAGCATAATACTCAATGAACAGATTCTCTCGGGCGATGGCATCACGTCGCGCGGGCTTGAAGTCAACGCCTTGCACGTAACCTACAACAATGCCGGCGCTTCATTCTTCAACGCACTTGGTATCAAAGTAGATGACGCTAACCGCGTTAACGGAGGATTCATCGTCGGCCATTCTCAGGCCTCACTGCAAGCACTGCAAGCGGTTCCAGAGCCTTCGACCTGCGCGCTGTTCGGAATTGGCGGTTGTCTGGCATTCTTGAGGTTTCGCGCACTCTCCAAACGTAATGCAGTGTAAAAGACCATCTCTATTGGACAGCAATTGGGAAGTGTAGATACAGAAAAACAACATGTAGCGCGTCGCATCTGGTTCGAACACCAATGCGCCGCGTCGCATCTTAAAAGAAAAATCAATCGGTTTGTATCAGAAAGACAACCTTATGAATTCAACAAAAATATTTTTTACAGTTTCAGTTAGCTTGACGCTATCAAATTTCGGCCCATTTCTTTCGCCGATTCAAGCAGAGACCCGGTCTGAATCAGTCATCGTTCATGAAATAAAAGGGGCTGCTTATTTTGCTCAGGAAGAAGGGGTCTGGATTCCCTTGAAAACAAAAAGCGTTTTGAAACCAGGGACGTTTGTCAAAACGGCCCCCGAATCAAGTGCGGTTCTTCGATGGGAAAAAAGTGGACGAGTGGTCAAAGAAAACGGAGATTCCGTTCTGCGGCTCACCAAACTAAACGTGTATGATACTCCGCTGGAAACCATGACGGAGACCGACATCGATTTGCTTCGGGGAAGTGTGGGCAGTTCTGAGAGAAGAAACCCTGGAATGTCCCGTTTCAAAGTTAATTTGGTCAATGGGTCTGTTCTTCTCGACGGGGGTGAATATCACGTCGAAGCCGATGGAGGACTGAATATTTATCGCGGGGCGGCAGCACTTACGCTCGGAGGCAATCAAAGAAAGTTGGTCGCGGGACA
The DNA here is from genome assembly GCA_039925885.1 of Verrucomicrobiota bacterium. Lineage (GTDB taxonomy): Bacteria > Verrucomicrobiota > Verrucomicrobiia > Limisphaerales > CANJXF01 > CANJXF01. Next base: position 1,230 of record JBDSYB010000294.1, on the reverse strand, counting down.
GGCATTTTCCCCAGCGTCGGGAAATATTGTTTTCGAGCGCGCGCCGCGAATAGAAACGCTTCCCGCCATTGTAACGGTTGCTTCCATAGCATCGTCACAGCCATGCGAAAATCATGCATCTCCCACTCACGGAAACCACACTCACGGAAACAATGGTGTGGGCAACGGCGAAGACCCTCAGCCTCCCGGAAATCCTCCCATTAACGACGGGCCGGGCACTGGCCCCGGAAATCCTGGCAACAATCCTCACCACATTTCGACGACCGGGCCGGGCACTGGCCCTGGGAGTCCTGGCACCCAGCCCCACTGTCCGAACCCCATTCACGGAAACAACGGTGTAGGCAACGGGATAGATCCCCAACCTCCCGGCAATCCTCCGATCAATGACGGGCCGGGCACTGGTCCCGGAAATCCTGGCAACCGCAAGCTAAATAATTAAAGAAAATTGGGGTATCCAAAAATAGGTTTCTATCCTCGATAGAATCTATTATTTGGTTACCCCTTCGGCTTGCGCCATTGAGATTGATCGTGGAACGATTCAGCGATGCGGAGGCCATTGTCGCGAGACTTGTCTTCCACACCGAGCGTGGAAAGTCAGGAAGCCGAAGATCATTAGCAGAACGACCACCGCTGACGCGGTGGTTTTTTTTCGCGCGGACGTTGTTGCCGCTCGCCGGGTGATCGGACAGCCGTATGAGAAGCGGGATTCTCCTTTCAACCTTCATTGAAGAAGTTAAAGATGGCTATCAAGTCGGTTGGTAGGACCATGAAAGAAAATTCATTCAGCCATTCAAGAATTCTCAGAAGCTGCGGCTCATTATCTTCTATTCTCATTTGGCAAAGGCCGATTAAAAAATTCCTCTGCCAAGCCGATTCACATTGCACCCAAAAATATGTTGATGTTGCGCGAAAAGATTCCCGCGGATTGGTTGCCCAAAATTTTGTCGAACTTGCCGACCGTGCTGGTCGATCACGCGCATCTTGAACGCAAAGCCGCCACCAGCGCGCTCAATCTCGAAAAATATCGCGACCTCTATCATCGCGTCGAGGAACTCAACGCCATCGCCATCGAGGAGCTGCAACATTTCCAATTGGTGCTGGAATTGTTGAAGCGGCGCGGGATTCCGTTTGGGCAACCGCATCCCAGCCCGTGGATCACGGCAATGATGCGCGCGATTCGCAAAGGGCAACGGGTGCAGGCGATTGATCATCTGGTGGTCTTCTCGCTGA
>JBDSYB010000293.1:0-4328 GCA_039925885.1 Verrucomicrobiota bacterium | reverse complement strand
TTCAGAAAAATTTATTCTGCATGACGGCCCGCCATTTGCGAACGGCGACGTTCACATCGGCACCGCGCTCAACAAAATTCTCAAAGACATCATCATCAAATACAAAACGCTGCGCGGTTTCAACGCGCCGTATGTTCCTGGCTGGGATTGTCACGGATTGCCGATTGAATTCAAAGTTTCTCAAGAGATGCGGAAGGCTGGCGACACGAGCGCAGATGCCGCGACGATTCGCAAAGCCTGCGAAACTTACGCCAGAAAATTCATCGACCTCCAACGCGGCCAATTCAAACGCCTTGGCATTCTCGGCGATTGGGAAAATCCGTATCTCACGTTAAACAAAGAATACGAAGCTGACGAACTCCGGCTCTTCGCCGACATCGTGGAAAAGGGTTTTGTTTATCGCGGAAAAAAACCCGTTTACTGGAGCATTCCATGCCGCACCGCGCTCGCCGAAGCGGAAGTTGAATATCATGATCACGTCAGTCAAAGCGTCTTCGTAAAATTTCCCGTCGTCGGCCAGGCGAACATGAACATCGTCATCTGGACGACCACTCCCTGGACGCTGCCGGCCAATCTCGCGGTCGCTTACAATTCCACTTTCAATTATTCGCTCGTTCGTGTCGGCGAAGAAACTTTCATCGTCTCAACACTGCTGCTTTCCAAACTGGCCGAGAAATGCGGTTGGGCGAATTACGAAATCGTTCGCAGTTTGCACGGCGAAGATTTGAAGCATTTGGAATATCAACATCCCTTTTGCAATCGCACCGGAAAACTTTTCCTCGGCGATCATTTTGTCACGAGCGATACCGGAACCGGCTTTGTCCACATCGCGCCCGGCCACGGCCTCGATGACTACAATGTTGGCCGCCAAAATAATCTCCCGATTTATTCGCCCGTCGATGACGACGGCGCGCTCGCCTACACCAACGATTTGCCCATCGAACAACAAATGCCCGCCGACCTCATCGGTAAATCCATTTTGGAAAAACACGGCAAGAGCGACGCGAACGTTGCGGTGTTGCACGAACTCGTTGTCCGCAACGCGTTGATCCACCAGGAAAATTATCATCACAGCTACCCATTTTGTTGGCGCAGCAAAACGCCCGTCATTTTCCGCGCGATGAATCAGTGGTTCATCAAAATCGATCACACGGTAGGGACGAGTTCCACCTCGTCACAAATTTCTTCCGAAAAAAGTGGGAACGCGGTGGAACGCGTCCCTACCAAAACATTCCGCGAAACCGCGCTCGAAGAAATCAACAACGTCCACTGGATTCCTGACTGGGGAAAAAACCGCATCGAAGGCGCGGTCAAATCGCGGCCCGATTGGTGCATCTCGCGCCAACGAACCTGGGGCGTTCCCATCCCTGCGTTTTACGACGCGCAAGGAAACGGAATTCTCGACGCCGAAATCGTCCGCAACACCGCGAAACTAATCGAAGATCACGGCTCCAACATTTGGTTCGAGAAATCTGCCAGCGAACTCTGGTCGCTCGTCAGACCCATCAATTGGAAAACCGCTGAGCCGACTACAAAATCCACCGACACCCTCGATGTCTGGATTGATTCCGGTTCGTCATCGCGCGCCGTTTTGATGCGCCGCAAAGAATTGGAACACGCTGGGTTTGGAGTTCCGCCTTCAGGCGGTTCTGACAAAGCGTCCAATATTGCAAAACCGCCTGAAGGCGGAACTCCGAACCTTTGGCAAGCCGACGTTTATCTCGAAGGCAGCGATCAACATCGCGGCTGGTTTCAATCTTCGTTGTTATTGTCGCTCGCGGGAAATGGCGTCGCTCCCTACAAAACCGTTTTGACGCACGGCTTCATGGTAGATGCCGACAAAGAAAAGATTTCCAAAAGCAAACAAGGCGCGGGCGCTTACGAAAAACCGCAGACCGCCGACGCTTACGTGAAAAAATATGGCGCGGACATTGTGCGGCTTTGGGTGGCGTCGCAGGATTATCGCAACGACATCGTGGTGAGCGAGGAACGCATCGCGAAAGTTGCGGAAACCTATCGCGGCATTCGCAACACGTTGCGTTATCAACTTTCCAATCTCTACGATTTCGATCCAGCGAAACACACGGTTGCAGACGATAAACTCACTGGACTCGACCGTTGGATTCTCGGTGAATTCTCGAAGATCGAAAAAGAAATCATCGCAGCCTACGACGCTTACGAATTCCACGTCGTCTATCAAAAGATCAGCCAATTCATCGCCGTCGAACTGTCGTCCATTTATCACGATGTGGTGAAAGACCGCCTCTACACCGACGCGGCAAATTCGCATCGCCGCCGCTCCACGCAAACCGCGTTGCACAAAATCGTGACTGGCTTGTGCAAAATGATTGCGCCGATTCTGGCCTTCACGGCAGACGAGGCGTGGGAATTTGTAACCGGAAAAACTTCACGTTCTATCTTTGAAGAAAATTGGAAGCAAATGGATTTTGGACTTTCCCCATTTGAGATCGCGAATTGGAAAGTACTCTTTGAAACGCGCATTTCTGTTTTTCCTGAATTGGAGAAAGCTCGGCAGGGCAAAATGGTCGGCAAATCGTTGGATGCCAGAATTGAATTGCCTAGTTATGCATTCAGCGCGTTTGAAACGGAGGGATTCTTAAAAAATCTTCGGGAATTGTTGAATGTCTCTCAAATTGAGATGATCAAAATACCGCACGTCGAAAATATATCGAAGTGGATTCCTGCCGTGAAGAAAGCCGACGGCCAAAAATGCGAACGCTGCTGGCATTGGGAAACGGACGTTGGTTCAAATCCAGAACATCCCACGATTTGCGCGCGTTGTGTCGAAGCGGTGAAACCGTGCAAAAACCAACCTGCGTAACACAAAATTCTTTTGTTAAAGAAAAAGAGCCAAGTGAATTTACTTGGCTCTTTCCCTTTCAAATGAAATTTGCGTTTTACTGATGCGACGCCAGGTGCAGCGCGATTTGCTTATCGATGTCGCTCGCCAAAGCCACGTCTGCCACGCCGCCCGCCGTGCGGGCCTGGACAATCACGCCGCTGATGTTGGGGTCCACTTCGCTGACTTTTACCCAAACGGTGCGCGTGTCCACCTTGGCCGTGACGGTGTTGTTGATCGTATCGTTGGAAACGACGGTGCCGTTGCGTTTCAGGACTTCCATCGCGGCGGTGATGAGTTGCGGAATGGGCCGTTGATAGCGGCTCTCGATTTTATCCTTCACCATGGGAATACCCATTTTCTTATGACCATCCACCGTGCTGACACAACCGGTCAACAAACCTGAAACAATCACAACAGCTAAAGACATCAGAAATTTAATTTTCATGCGCGGATTATGCGCCGAGAAGGAAGCGCAACGTCAAGCAAAGAAGAGGAACAGATTTTAAAACAGTAACGGTTTTCCCATTTTCAGGGACGGATGGGACGCCTTGTTCTGCGTCTCCATTAAAATTTCGGAGCAAAATTTTTTCCAATCGCTAATCAATCCCGAAAATTTTGAAAACTTAAATCGACAGGAAAATCATGCGCGCGAACCGCGGCGATCACCGCTTGCAAATCGTCGCGATTTTTTCCCGTGACGCGAACCTGCTGGTCCTGGATTTGTGTCGTCACTTTTAATTTCGTTTCGCGGATGAAAGTGGTGACCTCCTTGGCGACGGGCGTTTCAATGCCTTGCTTGATTTTAATCGTTTGCCGCGAATGACCCAGCGGCGAAACCTCCGGCTCGCCTTTGTCGATATTTTTCATGCTGATTTGTCTTTTGGAAAGTTTGCCAATCACGATTTCATGCAAGGCGCGCATTTTGAATTCGTCATCCGCCGTGAGCTTGATTTCATTTTTTTCCAAAACGATCTCGGCTTTGCTCCCCTTGAAATCAAAACGCGTCGCCAATTCTTTTTTGGCCTGGTTGACCGCGTTCTCGATTTCCATCGAGCTGACCTCCGAAACAATGTCAAATGATGGCATGGCGCGAAATTAAATTGGAAAACCGGCCAGCAAAAGGCAAAAATGAAATATTGAAATCGATTTGTTCATTCGTGATCGCGCTCTGGCTCTCCGGCACCGCTACCGTTTGGGGCGCGGAGACGAGCCCTCAAGTTTTTCCAGCGTTCAAAACCATCGCTCTCGATGGCGCGGCAGGAAAATTTTTCCCGACGAACGGTGGTTTTTATTTAAGCGGTGCCAGCACAAATGAAGGATTGTTTTTCGCCTACCTTCCTTTCGCTCACAATGGTCAGATCAGCGTGCGAATTCAGCGCCGCAGTCAAAACGCGGCCAAGGTCGGAATCATCTTTCGCCAGACATTGGAAAGAAATTCCGCGCAAGGCGGCATGTTTTTTTCTGG
>JBDSYB010000292.1:0-10242 GCA_039925885.1 Verrucomicrobiota bacterium | reverse complement strand
TCATCATTGTTCCCGCCGAAAAACTTTGGATCGACATGGTTCTGTTCGGCATCATTGGTTTTTGCGTTTACGTGCCGGTCATGTTTTCCGGAGTGATGTCCTTGGATTTGACTTCCAAAAAAGCGGTCGGAACCGCCGCTGGCTTCGTTGGGTTTTTTGGTTACGTAGGGCGAACTATCGAAGGCAAAGGAATCGGATGGGTTACACAACATTTCGGGTGGAACACCGCACTTTGGTGTGTGCTCGGTTGCACCGCCATGGGGATTATTCTGCTCGCTCTTTTGTGGAATGTGCGTCCTCGCGGCTAAATCGCCCGGAACTTTTGCCGGGCCTGAATCCTAATAATGATGCCGATAGCCATGGTGCCGCGGGCCAATATCAAATTGAAAACTTGGCCCATAAAAGTAAGGTGCTGGCTGATAATAATATGCAGGCGGCGGCCCATAATAACCGGAAGGGGGCGGATAATAACCGGGAGGCCCGTAATTCGGTGGAGGCGCTTGATTCATGTCGAAATGAATACGTCGAGGAATACGATCTTGAGGAGATAACAAATGGCCCGTGCGAAAAAATCGTAATTGCGAATACAGATTCGTTGCGCCGGGAAGAGCGCGAATTTCGTAAGTGTAGGAACCAAAATCATGAAACGTTCCATCAGGATCCCCAAAAATTTTCAGACGTAATGGAGCGGTTCCCACTTCTTCTCCATTCGCTTCGATGCGCGTCCCAGGCGCGGAAGCTTCAATTAAAACATCGTAGGCGATAGTTCCATTGGGACCGCGTTCCGATCCGGGAGGCACGGGCGAGGCGCAGCCGGCCACCAGCAATCCAATCCCTCCACTCGCGAGAAAAGTCAGCGTTTTTAACATGCCCCAAAGATTACGCAGTTTTTAAAAATTTCAACCTAACCGACAATAAAAAAACAGCCCTTGTGACGACAACACGTTTGCTACGCTGACTTACAAAAGTGGACGCGGATGTTCGATCTTTTGGAATTTCTTTGACATCAGAACCCGGCACCTGCGCAAGCTCTGGCATGAAATCAATATTATTTCCTTTGATGCTGGCCGTTGGTTTGTGTGGTTGCGCGACGGCGACGAAACAAACTGCCGAGACAAGGGCTCCGGACACACGTTTATACGAACTTCGAACCTACTTTGCCGCGCCCGGTAAATTAGACGAAGTTCACGCGCGTTCTCGCGACCACGCCATGAAGTTTTTCAAAAAGCACGGGATTGAAACCATCGGCTACTGGACGCCGGTAAATAATACGAATGACACGTTGATGCTTCTTCTCGCCTATCCCAGTCGCGAGAAACGAGAAGAGTCGTGGAAGGCGTTCATGGCCGATCCGGAATGGACGGCAATTTTGGAGAAGACCGAGGCCAACGGAAAAATTGTCTCCCGTGTTGACCAGATGTATTTGCAGCAGACGGATTTTTCTCCCGCTATCAAAAAAGGAAATGTTTCCCACGACGGCGTTTTTGAACTTCGCACTTACACCACGCCATCGGGATTGTTGCCCAATCTTGATTCGCGCTTTCGCGACCACACCATGGCGCTTTTCAAAAAACACGGCATGAAAAATTGGGCCTATTTTCACAAAACCACCGATCAACCGGAAGCGGACACGACATTGCTCTATTTCCTGACGCACACTTCGCCAGAGGCGGCCAAGGCGTCTTTCGATACTTTTCGTCAGGACCCAGCGTGGGTTGCCGCCAAAGATCAAAGTGAGAAAAATGGCTCCCTGACCGTCACAGATGGCGTAAAATCTCACTTCCTGAAAGCGACCGATTATTCTCCGACGAAATAGATCAAGCGCGCGCGGGTTCGACTGTTGAAACCGCGTTGTTCAGGAGAAGGTCGAGCCTGTGGGAAATGTCTTCGAGAATCGGAATATCACTTTCCGGTCGACGTTGAGCCTGGGGATGTGGCAAATCGGTCTTAATTCTGCCGCGCAATTTTAGAAATTGCGCGGCGGTATGTTTGTAAGCTGGCACCGGCGAACGAAACGCGAAGAAGCCGAGATACTGGAGAAGATCGTTGAGTTCGTAAAAGCGGGAATCGGATTGCGCCCAAAGTTTGTCGCGCACCGCGAACGCTTCCGGCGCAAAAGCGGAGAGGCCGAGCAAATAATCGCTGCCATACATCACCATGTCGATGGCGAGATCGTTGCCAGTGTAAATTTTGAACTCAGGACGAACCTCATCGCGCAAAGCAAGCCGCTGAAATTCGAGTTCGCGATTGAGCGAGGAATGTTTCATCCCGACAATCTGCGGTATTTGCATCAGCTCGCGCACGGTATCGAGCGAATAAATTTCTCCAAACGGCGCGAACATTTCGCCCAGTTCAAACGTGAGCATTTTTTCGCAGCCTGTCGCAACTGTCTTGTAAAACTCTACCAATTGAACACCGCTCAATTTTTTAAACGCAGAACATTGAAAGAGAATTGGTGTGCCGCCCGCGTCCTGAATTTCCGCGACCGCCTGCTGATAAAGTTTTAGCGGATCACCCGCCAGTCCTTCGACAAATGCGCCGGCGACAAAACTTTTTCCGCCGGAAACTTCACGCGTTGTTTTAAGCACCTGCCGCCTCTCGTCAGGCGTGAGAAAATTAGTGTAGCCGGTGTCCATGTTTACGGCGGGGGCGATTCCAGCATCGAGGGTGCGCTTCACATTTTGCGCGAAGGAGTCGAAATCGATTTGCCCATTGCTTTCAAATGGAAGTAGCACGGCGGAAATGCCTTCGATTTTTCGGCCCGGCTGGATTCGTTCTTTGAGGGAGGAAGTTTTCATTTCAAAAACCGGTGGAGTTGATCAGCGCGAGCAATTTACTCACAAGCAGATTGGGCAAACAACCGAGAAGCAAGACGATGGCGGCGAGAACAACAATGGCGGTCTGCACCGGAAACGCGACGCTCACCAAATTTTCGCGAGAAGATTTTGCGACGTAGATTTGTTTTAACACCTGCAAATAATAATAAAGCGAAATCGCGCTCGTGCCGATGGCGAGAATCACCAGCCAGAGCAAACCGAGATCGCGCGCGCCATAGCGCAAGGCATCCGCGAACACATAAACTTTTCCGAAGAAACCTGCGAGCGGCGGTATTCCCGCCAGCGACAACATAAAAATCAACATGCAAGCGGAGAGGAGCGGGGCACGTTTGCTCAAGCCAGCGAAGTCAGAAAGTTTGTCGCCGTTCTCGTTATGCTCGACGACCGCCACGACGGTGAACGCACCCAAAACCGTGATGGCGTAAGTGATCACGTAGTAAAGCAACGAACCGACCGTTGCAGGATGATTGGCGACAATCGCAATCAAAGCGTAACCGCCATGAGCAATTGCGGAGTAGGCGAGCAATCGTTTAACGCTGCTTTGCGAAATTGCGGCCAGATTTCCGAGCAACATGGAAAGCATTGCCATCACCGCGAGAACGGGAATCCAGCCCGAGCCGAATTTATGGAATGCGGCGCTTCCACCTGCGCCGCTGAATCCAATCATAACAATTTTTGCGAGGATGAAAAAGCTCGCGACTTTTGAACCGGCGGCGATGAACGCTGCGGTTGGGGTTGGCGCGCCTTGATACGCATCGGGTGCCCATAGATGAAATGGCGCCGCTGCAATTTTGAATCCGAAACCGATCAACGCCATCACCAGTGCGACTAGAAATAGAGGATCGGTGGTTTGACCACTGAGTTTCGCCGCAATCGCGCTTAAATTTATTTCACCACTCAAGCCATAAATCAGGCTCAATCCAAACAGCGTGAAAGCAGCCGACATTCCGCCGAATAGAAAATATTTCAGCGCCGCTTCCGCTGAATGAATACTTTCTTTTTTGAATGCCACCATGACGTAAAGCGAGAGGCTGATCAGTTCCAGCGAGACAAAAATCATCAGCAGATTTTCCGAACTGACGAGAAACATCATTCCCACCGACGCCAGCATCAGGAGCGCAAAATATTCTCCGATGTGTTGGGTGAATCTGGTTTGGATCGAAATGATTGCGGTGAAAATGGTCAGTCCCAGCAGAATCTGTTTCATGAATTGCGTCAGTGGATCCACGACGAGCATCCCGTTCAGCAGATTTGCGTAATTTGGTGCGAACCAAATCCAAACAATTGCGACGACGCAGCCAAGCGAAGCGAGTGCTGCCGACATCCTGTCGGCAGACCGTTTAACCAATAAATTAAACGTCAGCAGCACCAATGCGGTGACAACAACAATCGTTTCTGGAACAACCAGTTTGAAAATTTCGGTATAATTGAAACTCACGGTTGACCGCCTTTCCACAACGGCTGCATGAGCGGCGAATTCAAGCTCGGCATGATTAAGTCCAATATAAGCTGCGGATAAATCCCGATCACAAAGGTGGTCGCGATGAGAATTGCCGCGCCCAATTTTTCCGGAATCGTGGTAGGGACGCGTTCCACCGCGTCCCCATTTTCATTTTTGAAATGGGACGAGGTGGAACTCGTCCCTACCGCATCGCTGAAAAAAGATTTTATCAACGCGCGCAGCGTGTAGGCGACACCCATGATGATTCCGATTCCCGCGACAATTGCCAGCGCAGGAAAAGTCTGCCACGCGCCGACGATGACTTGCAGTTCCGCAATGAATCCACTGAATCCCGGAAGCCCCATTGACGCAACACTCGCGATGACAAATGTTACCGCCGCGAATGGCATCGTCTTACTCAGGTTCATTCCTTCCAGCGCAGAAAGTTCACGCGTATGCGCACGGTCATAAACCATCCGTCCGACCACCGCGAAAAGAAGGCTCGCGATAATTCCGTGCGAAAACATTTGCAGCACCGCGCCGCTCAAACCGATTTGGGACAGCGTCATCATGCCGAGCAAAACAAATCCCATGTGGCTCACGCTCGAATAGCCGATGACGAATTTGAAATCTTTTTGCACGAGCGCGACGAGTGCGCCATAAACAATTCCGACCACGGCGAGAACGGCGATGACGTTTCGCCACGCATCGAGGCCGAGCGGGAAAAGCGTCATCGCCACACGCAACGCACCATAAGCGCCGAGTTTCATCACCACGCCGGCGAGCAACATGGAAGCGGCAGTCGGCGCGGCAACGTGGCCGGTCGGTGCCCAGGTGTGAAATGGCCAGAGGCCAGCGAGAATTGTGAACCCAACGAACACGAGCGGAAACGCCCAATATTGAAATGTTTCCGGGAACGGAAATTTTGCGAGTTCGAGCAAATCAAACGTGTTCGCACCGGCGACAACATACGTTGCGATCAATCCCACCAAAACCATCGCGCTGCCGACGAACGAATAGAGCGCCAGTTTCATTGCGCCGTATTCGCGATTGGTCGAACCCCATATCGCGATCAGAAAATATTTCGGGATGATCGCGATTTCGTAGAAGACGAAGAGCAGAAACAAATCGAAGCTGAGAAACACGCCGTAAACGCCACCGATGAGCGCGAGATAAAACGCGAAGAATTCCTTCGCGCGATGTTCGATGTTCCACGAAAACAAAATCCCGCAAACCGCAGCAATGCCAGTGAGCAGAACCAGCACAAGACTGATTCCGTCCGAAGCGAAATGAAAACTGATACCGAGATTTGGAATCCAATCGAGTTTCGTGATGGTGGAAATTTCTGTGCTTGGCGTGTGTTGAACAATTCCTAGAAGTGCAATCACCAGACCTGCAATCGCTGTGAGCAACGCCGCGACTCGCGCCAGTTGCGGACGTGAACTCGGCAGCAACATCATCGCCGCCGCGCCGAGGAACGAAATGTAAATAGTCCAGGCTAGTATCATTTCGCTTTTAAACGTGGAATTCCATTTGGGTCTAATTCCAACTTTGCAATGTCATCAAGCGACAACTTGCGAACGGACTTTCCATCTTTGACCAACTCAATAGCTTGCACATCTTCCAACCGGTGATCCGCAATCTTTATGACGTCCAAGAAGCGAACAGCGCAGCCTCGCGGGAGACTTGGCACATGGAAATTTACAATGCCATCTGATCCGACTTCGTAATGTTTGGAGAGACCGTTTAAGGCATCATTCACCTTCAAAACGTATTGTTGCGGAGTCGGACTAACGATTTTCAACGTCTGGTCGGAAGGTGTGTTGTACGGATGAAGTGAATTCACGCAACCGCAGAACAAAAAAATTATTGATAACGCCAGCAAATAAGCGGCGCGCTGAAAGCGCAGAACAGGATAGCCCAGGGCAACGCCCTGGGTGTGGGCGACAAAAAACAAATTGAAGCCCTGAAAGGGCGAAACAAATTTTTTCACAACATTATCAATCCCACACATATCGTTCATCGATTGGCGCATCATGCCGTTTGCAAAACGCGCGAAATTCTTCTTTGAAATCAGATTTCTTGTGATGTTCCGGTTGTCCTTCGATGTATTTTAGAACCGCCGTTACGTTTGATTGGCTCACGGAAAACACGCCGTAACCGCTTTGCCACGAAAAAAGCGGAATGCCCTGCGTCTTCATCCATTTGCTCGAACTCTTTTTGACTTCTTCAACGAGTTTGCAGGCGGGGAGATTTTTCGAGAGCAGACAAAGAACATGAATGTGGTCGGAAACCCAATTGATGATTAACGCTGGCGATTCAAGATTTTTTAAAATGCCCGCCATGTAGCCGTGTAAATCGGCGCAAACATTTTCCGTGATCAGAGGACGGCGTTCTTTTGTGCTCCAGATTACGTGGATCAAGATGTTGGCTAAGGATTGCGGCATTTTTTGTTTCGCCCTTTCAGGGCTTATTTTGTTTTCATGTTTGTTCCCAGGGCGTTGCCCTGGGCTTTCATGTTCTGCGCCGTTGGCGCGTAATCATATTTTTAATCCGTGTTTATCTGTGTTCATCCGTGGCTAAAAATTGAATCGCTGCAACATCGCCACCACCGTCGGGTTAATTACGCTAATCAAAATCTGCGGAAAGATTCCGAGCACGAACATCAACACGATGGCGGGAGCGACCATAAGGCGTTCGTCGGTCGTTAAATCCGCAAAGCCAGTCCACCTTTGATTCACGGGGCCACTGAAAACCTTTTGCAAAATGGTCAGGAGGAAAATTGCGGTGACGAGCAGGCCGAGGGTTGAAATGGCGGCGGCCCAACTGGTAAGGGAGAAGACGCCTTTGAAAATCAGAAATTCGCCGACGAAACCGTTGAGTCCAGGCAGGCCGAGCGAAGAGAAAATTGAGATTCCCATCAAGCCGCAGAACACCGGCGCAACTTTTCGCAATCCGCCGAAATCATCCAGCCCGCGAATTCCGCCACTGCGTTTTTCCAGAATTCCGACGAAGCAAAACAGCGCGGCGGCGGTGATGCCGTGGTTGAACATTTGCAAGATCACGCCGTTGAGCGCGGCGGCTTTTTCGTTGAGCAAATCTCCTTCGGTGAATTTCATCACGGCGAACAATCCGAGCAAACAGTAGCCGAGGTGGTTGATGGAGGAATAGGCGATGATGCGTTTGAGATCGCGTTGCGCAAAGGCGGCGTAGGCGGAAAAAATAATTGTGGCGACGGCGAGCCAGAGCAACGGCGTCAGAGCAATGCGCATTTGTTCGGGAAAAATTGGGAGCAGGATTCGCAGAAAACCATACACGCCCATTTTCGACATCACGCCGGTCAATGTCATCGAGACGCTGCTCGGTGCTTCGGCGTAAGTCGCGGGCAGCCAGGTGTGAAATGGAAAGAGGGGCACCTTGACGGCGAATCCGAGCAGCACGCCAAGAAAAAGGATGAACATGATTTGTTCGGGCGAAAAATTTCCTATCGACAATTTGATGGCGACGGCGGCGGCGAGATTACCGGAACGCGCGGCATCGGCGAGTTGAATGAAAGCGAAAATTCCAGTGGCGGAAAAGATGGCGAGAAACGCGAGAAGCATCGCGACGCTACCGACCAATGTGTAAACGAAGAATTGATACGAGGCGCGGGTGCGTTCCGGTCCGCCCCAGAGTTTGATCAGGAAAAATGCCGGAACGAGGCTGAGTTCCCAGAAGATAAACCAATGGAAAAAGTTCAGAGCGGTGAAGGTCCCGAACAATCCGGTTTGCAGAAAAAGATAGAGTGCGAAATGGAGTTTTGGATTTTCAATTTCTTTGGAGGTCGAGAAAAGCGCGAAGGGAATAACGATTGCGGTCAGCAGCACCATGAGCAAACCAAGTCCGTCGATGCCGAGGAAGTATTCAATGCCAAGTGATGGAATCCATGAGTAGCGCTCGACGAATTGGAGATTGGGGTCGGTGGGAGAAAATTTACTCCAAAGCGCGAGAACGCCGAGCGCGGGCAACAGGCTGAAAATAATTCCAAAAGTGCGTGCGAGTTTTTTGTCCAGTTTGTCAAAACCCAAAATCACCAGTGCGCCGAGGAGCGGGGTGAACGTCAGAATCGTGAGGAGCATCGGATTATTCATGAACGGCATCCCCAGATTAAAGCGAGCGCAAGGACGACCAGCGCGACGCCGATGTAGCGCAAATAATGTTGAACTTTACCGTCTTGAATTTTTAAAAGAGTTTTGGACGAATCGCGCACCGATTCGCAGCCTTGATTGAAGCCGAGGTTTACAACTTCTTCATCGACGGTGCGGCTGAACCACGAGAGACCGAGCGTTAGACCAGAAAATCCTTTGACGATTCCGCCCCAGACAATTCGATCCAGCCAATCGGCAAAAGTTGTGAGCGTGGCGTTCAGGCGTAAAATTGTCTTCGCGTAAAGTTCGTCGATGAAAAATTTGTTGCGAAGCAGATGGAAAATTCGGAAAGGAAGTTTTTCGAGCGGATCGGGTTCGTCAGCAGGTTTATTTGCCGCTTTGGAATAAATTATCCAAGCGGAGCTAATTCCGACTGCGACGATGACTGCCGAAAGAAGCATTGTTGAAAGCGTTTCTTTTTCGAACAGCCGCGAGAAATCAAACGTTGCGTGATGGCCAGACAGGTATGTTTCAAACCAAGGCCAAGCGGGTGTGCCAATGATGCCGAGTAGAATTGTGAACGCGGCGAGAATTGTCAGTGGCACTGTCATCATGGATGGGCTTTCGTGCGGCTCGTGGCTGCGTTCGTGAGAATGCGGCTGACTTTGGTCTCTGGAAACATTAGCCGCGTTCTCACGAACGCAGCCACGATGAGCGCCGAAAAACACGGAACAAACCTGGCGCGTCATGTAGAACGCGGTGAGCAACGCGCCGAATGCTGCAAGGTAAAATGGAATCTGTGAGACCGACCAATTGTGCGCGGCGTGGAGGATTTCGTCTTTGCTCCAGAAGCCGGAGAAAAACAGCGGAACTCCACTCAACGCCATCATGCCGATGGCGTAAGTTGCGAATGTCACGGGCATGAATTTTTTTAAACCGCCCATGCGCCGGATGTCTTGCTCTTCGTGGCAGCCGTGAATGACCGAGCCTGCGCCCAAAAATAAAAGCGCTTTGAAAAACGCGTGCGTGATCAGGTGAAACGTTCCAACTGCGACACCACCGACACCGAGGCCAATCATCATGAAGCCGAGTTGCGAAACGGTGGAGTAAGCGAGAATGCGTTTGATGTCAGTTTGCGCAACGGCGATGAGCGCGGCGAAAACGGCGGTGATGGCGCCAATCCATGTAACAACTTGGAGAGCGAAGCCTGTCATGCCAATCGCTTCGTCGCCAACGACAACATAGCTGCGCGTTGCCTCCATCAATGGAAAAACTCGCGCCACGAGAAAAACACCTGCCGCTACCATTGTTGCGGCGTGAATCAGCGCGCTGACGGGAGTTGGACCTTCCATCGCGTCTGGCAACCAGACGTGCAGCGGGACTTGGCCGGATTTTCCAATTGCGCCGCAGAAAATCAGGAGCGCAATCGCCGTTGAAACTGCCATTCCACCGAAGACCGTGGTGGAAATCAGCTTCATGAGCGCGCTCGCCTCAAGACAGCCATTGCCGTTGTCGTAGAAAAGCAGCGTGCCGGTTTGCGAATAGAGCCAAAGAATTCCGATGAAAAATCCGATGTCGCCGATCCGCGTGGTGATAAACGCTTTTTTCGCCGCCGCCGCTGCGCTCGGTTTGTGATACCAGAAACCAATCAGCAGGTATGACGCGAGTCCGACCAATTCCCACGAGATGAAGAGGAGCAGCAGATTGTTCGAGATGACGATGCCGAGCATGGCGGCGGCGAAGAGCGCGAGGAAACAAAAGAAGCGCGTGAAATTTTCGTCGTGCGCCATGTAGCCGATGCTGTAGATGAAAATCAAAAGCCCGACGAACGTCACCA
>JBDSYB010000291.1:0-3538 GCA_039925885.1 Verrucomicrobiota bacterium | reverse complement strand
CAGGATAGGGGCGCGGTTCCGCCCCGATGTAATCCGCCGTCGGGCGGATGAGCCGATTATTTCCTCGTTGCTCCATGATATGTGCCGACCAGCCGGAGGTGCGGGCGATGACGAAAATCGGCGTGAATAATTGCGTCGGGATTCCGCAAAAACGATACGCTGCAGCGCTATAAAAATCCAAATTTGGAAAAAGGTTTTTCTCGCGCCACATCACTTGCTCGATGCGCTCGGAAATGGCGTAAATCTTCTCGTCTCCGATTGCGTGACCGAGTTTTTTTGCCCAATTCTTTATGACATGTGAGCGCGGGTCGGAAATTTTGTAAACGCGATGGCCGAAGCCCATAACCAATTGTTTTTCGGCGAGCATTTTCGTCAGGCCCGCTTCAGCTGCGTCCGGCGTTGGAAATTTTTCGATCAATTCCATGGCCGCCTCGTTCGCGCCGCCGTGGAGATTTCCTCGTAAGGCGCAAATGCCCGAAGTGATCGCTGAATAAAAATCCGCCAACGTAGAAGCAGTGATGCGCGCGGCAAATGTGGAAGCATTAAATTCGTGTTCGGCGTAAAGAATGAGCGATGCATCCATCGCGCGAACGTGCAATTCGCTGGGCGGTGTTCCATGGAGCAAATGTAAAAAATGCGAAGCTACATTTGGGTCGGAGGTTTGGGTTTCGATTCGTTTACCCGAATTGGCGAAGTGAAACCAGTAGAGCAACATCGACGGAAAAATCGCCAGCAATCGGTTCGCGATTTGAAATTGGTCGCGTCCTTTGCTCTCCGGTTCAATACAACCGAGAGCGGAACAACCAGTGCGCAAGACATCCATTGGATGCGCTTCTATAGGCAATTGTTCCAAAACGGTTTTCAGCGCGGCCGGCAACCCGCGCAGCGCAGCTAATTTCTTTTTGTAACTCTCCAGTTCAGCGCGAGCTGGCAACTTTCCGTAAAGCAACAGCCACGCGACTTCTTCAAAGGTGGATTTTTCCGCTAGATCTTCAATGGAATAGCCGCGATAGGTCAGCCCCACGCCTTCTTTTCCAACCGTGCAGATGGCTGTTTCTCCCGCAACGACTCCAGCCAATCCGCCCGTTTTTTTCTCAGCACTCATGTCAAAAGGTTTTAAGTTGTGAATTTACAATTTACGCGTACTCCCGTTCCAACGTGTTGTTTCTCGTCGATCTATTTGCGCATCCAACTCTTTTTCAAACGCTTCATAATTCAAAATTTCGTAAAGGTCGGCGCGCGTTTGCATCCGCGAGAGGACGTCCTTTTGCGTGCCGCGATCACGAATCGCCCGGTAAACATCCAAAGCCGCTGCGCTCATCGCGCGAAATGCAGAAAGAGGATAGAGCGCGAGAGAAATTTTCGCCGCTGCCAATTGTTTTGTGGTGTAAAGTGGCGTCCTGCCGAATTCGGTGAGGTTGGCCAAGACCGGGATTTTTACGGCTTCGGCGAATTTTTTATACTGTGCCAAATCAGTCAGAGCCTCGGCGAAAATCATGTCCGCACCCGCATCGCGATAGGCGCATGCCCGCGAAATTCCATTTTCCAAACCTTCGCTTGCCACCGCGTCTGTTCGCGCCATCACCACAAAATTTGCGTCGGATTTTCCAGCCACGGACGACTTGATTCGCTTCACCATTTCCTCGCGGCTGACGAGTTGTTTATTGGGACGATGTCCGCACCGTTTCGCCCCAATTTGATCCTCGATGTGCATTCCCGCCGCGCCTGCGCGAATCATTTCACGAGTGGTTTTCTTCGGATTTCCCCAACCAGTATCAACATCAACCAGCAGTGGAAGATTGGTCACGGAGGTAATTCTCCTCACATCTTCGAGCACATTCTCCAGGGTGGTGACTCCTAAGTCCGGCAGTCCAAAAGAAGCGTTCGCAACACCTGCGCCTGAGAGGTAGATCGCGCGAAAACCTGATCTGGCTGCGAGCAGCGCGGAGTAAGCATTGATCGTCCCCGCGATTTGTAGTGGATGCTCAATCCGCATGGCCTTCCACAAAGCAGCGCCTGCGGAAAGCGACGGAGATTTGCGAATTATTTTTTCCTTAAAATGCTGCGCCATGGAAGTTCCCTGTTGGCTGAATGATGCAATCATAACGACATCCACTCAAGCAAGAATGCGGCAAAGTTGGGTTCGACATAACGTAATTTACCATTAAAATTTATCTCTAATTATGAAGACGATCATCAGCTTCCTCGTTCTCCTCGCTTTTTTTTCCAGCGCGCACAACAGCAAGGCGCAGGCGCGAAACTTGACCCGCCGAATTGTGAATCCAGACAACACTCTCGCCACGCCCAACGGCTCGACGCCACCTGCTCCCCCCGTCAAACCGGTCGTGGCCCCAGCCGTTCCTCAAGTCACACAAACCAATGTTGCGCCGCAAAAAACTCAGGAACAAAAAGATGAACTTCTACGCAAGACCATTGAGTTCCAAAAAAAGAAAGCCGAGGAAGGCGCGCCCTCTGCTCAATACGATTTGGGCATGCGCTATTTAAATGGCAACGGCCTCGGGAAAGATTTGGACCTGGCGAAAAAATGGCTGACGGCGGCCTCGACAAACGGCAACGCTCAAGCGTTAAAAAAACTTGAAGAATTAAAGAAACGAGAAGCCGCCCGCACTCCGGTCATAAAGTAGCGCCACACACCCTGCGGCTCATGCACAAAATTGTTTTTGCCGCGCTCGCCCACGCCGCCCGTCAGCAGGAAAAAGTTGCGTTGGGAATTATCACCGGAGTCAAAGGTTCCAGCCCGCAGAAAGTTGGCGCGAAAGCGCTTTTCTACGAAGACGGTCGCATCAAAGGAACCCTGGGCGGCGGTTGTTTGGAAGCCGAAATTCAACAACGCGCCATTCGCTCGCTGCAAACCGGCGAACCTTCCACTTTTGATTTATTGCTCGACCACGACTTCGGCTGGGACGACGGATTGATTTGCGGCGGAAAAGTTTTCGGCGTGATTTTGCCCAACGCTCAAGACGTTGGCGAAAGTTTTTGGAACAAATTAGCGGAGCGCAAAACAACTTTGCACTGGGGAATCAAAGAGAATTTCTCTATCTCGTTTTTCGATTCAACAATTCAACGATCCAACGATTCCTCATCCGAATGGCTTTACGCCGAAACCGTTTCGCCTCCATGCGCTTTGTGGATTGCCGGAGCCGGACACATTTCCCAGGCGGTCGCGCCACTCGCCTCGCAACTCGATTTCGCCGTGACCGTTTTCGACGACCGCCCCGCGCTGGCGAACCGTCAATTTTTTCCCCACGAAATTTCTTTGCAAGTGGGCGACTGGGAAAAACTTTCCTCGGAAACAATTCTTCCCACTCCTGCGTTCGGACTCATTGTCACCCGCGGCCATCGTCACGATGCGCTGGTTTTAAAAGATTGGATTCAAAAGGATTTTCTTTTTTTAGGAATGATCGGCAGCGCGCGAAAGGCTCGAATTATTTTCGCCCATTTTCTCGAAGAAAAAATTGCCACGTCTGAACAACTTCAACGCGTGGTTTGTCCGGTCGGGCTAAAAATAAAATCTCAA
>JBDSYB010000290.1:0-4021 GCA_039925885.1 Verrucomicrobiota bacterium | reverse complement strand
CGAAATAATTGCGTGAAGCCGTTCTTGGAAATCAGGGTTTGCGCAGTCGAAAAAACATTTGCGGACACTGCTCTAAACACGGATTGGTGATTGTTACGCTGATCCGTTTCATTTCAAGATTGGTGGTTTCGGAATAACCAAACAAGGCAAACGGCTGAGACAGATTGGTGGTCGTCTCCAAGACGTAACGCTCGGCGGAAACAGGCCACTGCAAATTGATGCTGCGGCTGTCATTTGTGATTGTGAGAGTGGGGTTGATTTCGATAGCCACTGTTTGGGAGACGGCATTGTTGGCGAGCGCGGGCGCGCTTCCGGCGTTATTTATATTTGGAATTATCTCCACCACACCATTCATGGGAAGTCCAATCGGGTCGGTTTCTCGGTCGTTCCAATCATTCCACTGATTGGCCTGATGATGACCTCGATAAAAAATAGCGACAAAATCTTCTCCGCTTCCGACATTATTCGGCTCTCCTTTTCCCCAGCCTGTATAAGAAACCGATTCGCCACTGCTCCAACTAAAATGAAATTTCATGGCCGTGTCACTCAGCCCAATCCATAGCAATCGCTTTTCGCCTTTGTAATCTGTAAATGTTTTAAAAATCCAATCCTCTTCCGCCTGATTGCGAATAGTGGCTAAATGTCCCCCAAGCAAAACCGCTTCAGCTTCCGAATCTTTCCACGTGGCCTGATCAAGAAGGATGTAAATATGGCCGTTGGCAGGATTCACTATTTTGGGACTCAACGGTGTCCCCTGACAAATGGCAACCGTCCAAAAGAAAACTCCAATGACTGAACTTCTCGACGCGATCATTGCAAATTTCATATATCCAAAACTTTTATAAGCCAAAACCAACAATTTTATTGGCCTGAAACCTTTCCCATGGCGCTTGTCCGTTGCGAACTATAAATGCAAATGTGTCCAGAGATCGACTGGGGAAAGTCGCAGGTTCACATAAAATGGTCCGAACTCGCCGAAGCGCGCTGTCACTTCATCGAAGCGCATTTCGTAAACAATATCTTTGAGCGCATCGACTTGATGCGCCATCAACGTCACGCCCCACTCCCAATCGTCGAGGCCAGTTGAGCCGGTGATGAGTTGCGAGATACGTCCGGAAAATTTTCTCCCGACGCGAGCATGACCACCCATTAATTTTTTGCGCGTGGCGAAATCTTGCGAATACCAATTATCTCCCGCGACGCGCCGCTTGCTCATCGGATAAAAACCCATCACTTCCCAATCGGGCAATTCGGGATAGAGGCGATAGTGTTGATATTTCTCCATGCGGTCGCGGATTTCGGCGATGCGCTTTTTGAATTCAGCGGATTCGGGCGCGAGTTTTTCTTCATTGATGAGCATCTGCTGATTTTCTTCGTCGCTGGTCGTGTATTCGGAAAGCTCGGTGACGCTCACGTAACTGAACACCGGAATCAAAACTCCGGCCGCGAAACAATTTTCTAAATCGCGATGGAGTTGGCTGATTTGCGCCAACTCAGCGGCTAAAAGAAAAAATGCCAAGTCCGCTTTTCCGCCCACCGTTGTGTAAGTTCGCAATTGGGGATTTGAGACAGCAGAATTTGCGGCACAAAGTTTTTCCAACTTTTCGCGAGCTTTCTGCGACTCGTCGCGGGGCAATTGTGACCACCGCGCTCGGTCGATTCGATAAAAGAGGTGCATCGCATGGATGCCTCGGTCTAATTTGACGATGGGAACAGACATAATTTTTATACGAAAATGTTTGGAATTGATGAATCACTACCCGTCCTTAATCCAGCCTCAAAACCTGATCGAGCAGTTGCGGGAGTTGATCCAGCAACTCCGTTTCGCTGGCGATTAAATCCGCGCCCGATAAATTCGCAATATCGCGCAGGCCAGTTTGTTCTGCTGAAATGTAGGCAAGAATGGCGACGTGAGCCGTTTCGGGAGTTTGTTTAATTGATTGAATGGCTTCATCGACGGCGCTGCCGCTGTTTGGAAATTCGGTGATGAGCAACATCGGTTTCAATTTTTGAACATCATCTTTTAAAACGGCGGCGTTGGTCAGCGTTTGCACTCGATAACCCAAATCCTGCAGTCGATTGACGATTTGCTGGCCTGGAAGCAATTTTTCATAAAAAACAAGGGCCAGCGGTTCGCTCATGCCAGACATTGAAACAGCCACGGGTAAAATGCAAAAAATTTCGGTTCAGGAATGTCGGGAAATATTGGAAGTAATAAAGGCGGGCAGACTGGTGGTTGGTCGGGGAATTGAAACTTGACGGGTGGAAGATGGGTTGGCATGTTCTTTTGAAGATAAAGTTGTTTGCTGGTTTCCAGCGCGCCAAGTCGGAGAAATTTTTCTACCGGCTTTTTTGTTCCCTGCATGGGGAAATTAAACGTTATGAATGCAGATTTTTTAGCCGTATTGGATTTTTGGGAAAGGGAAAAAGGGATCAGCCGCGAGACGCTCATTGCCGCGGTGGAAGAAGCGCTTTTATCCGCCGCCAAAAAAGCGGTCGGCCCGGCGCGCGAATTGCGTTGCGCCATTGACCAGAAATCGGGCGATATTCGGGCCTTTGCCCGACTTCAAGTCTCGGAAAAGGTAATTTCAAAACACGACCAAATTTCTGTTTTTGACGCGCGGCGCATTAATCCCGACGCTAAACTCGGCGATGAAGTTGAAGTTGAAGTGACGCCTGCTGGCTTCGGCCGGATTGCAGCGCAATACGCCAAACAATCGCTCATGATGCACATGCGTCGCGTCGAGAAGCAGATGATTTTCACAGAATTCAAGGACCGGGTGGGAGATATTATCAGCGGAATCGTTCGCCGTTTCGAACGTTCCGATGTGACGATTGACCTGGGAAAATACGAAGCGCTTTTGCCCAATCGCGAGCGTGTGCCTACCGAAGAATATCAGATTGGAGAACGGATTCGTTGCTTTGTCAAAGCGGTGGACAACGGCCCGCATGGCCCGGAAATAATTTTGTCACGAGCTGATCCGCAGTTCGTTGTGAAACTCTTTAAATTGGAAGTTTCTGAAATCAGCGATGGAACTATTGAAATCAAGGGTATCGCTCGCGAGCCGGGTTTTCGGACCAAGCTGGCGGTTTATACGCGGGATGAAAAGGTAGATCCAGTCGGAGCCTGTGTCGGATTACGGGGGCAGCGTGTAAAAAATATCGTTCGGGAATTGAACAACGAAAAGGTGGACATCATCAAATGGGACGCGGACGCCAGGACCTTTATTTCCAATGCGCTCTCACCCGCCAAAGTCAAAACGTTTGAAATGGATGAAGTGAGAAAGCGCGTAAAACTTTTGGTGGCGGAAGATCAATTGTCGCTGGCCATCGGCAAGCGCGGGCAAAATGCTCGACTGACTTCAAAACTGACGGGCTGGCAAATTGATATTGAGCCAGAGGCAGTAGTGCATTTTGGTTTTGACGAAAAAGTTGCTTTAGCCGTCCAGGCACTGGCGGCCATCCCCGGTATTTCCAAGGAGCAGGCGGACAGTCTGGTTCACGCCGGGTTTTTGAGTCTGGAGGATTTGTTGCAAGTGGAAGCCAGCGATTTGGAAGAGATTGAAGCGTTGAAAGAAAACGCGGCTGGAGTCATCGAGGCAGCGAAAGCCGAGTCTGCCAAACGCACGGAAAGTGGCGGTGCTGGACAACAATTGACGGTTGCTTGAAAAATGAAAAACGCGGCCTCAACATGTTAAGCGCATGATGGCTTGGTTAAATAGTTTGCAGGAAAAAAGTTATGCCCGTTCGTATTTACGAAATTTCAAAAAAGTTAGGGATCGAGAACAAACAAGTTCTGGCGAAAGCCAAAGAACTGGGCATTACCACCGCTAAAGTTGCGTCAAGTTCGCTCGACAAAATCACCGCCGAATTCCTCGAACAACATTTGATAGCCTTGAAACCGGTGGAAGCTGCGCCGGTAATCGTCCCTGCGCCACCGCCCGATCCGATCAAAATAATTTCCCAACCGGTTGAGTCTCCCGCAGAAATTCTTCCTACACCCATTCCCGTCGAGGAAAAA
>JBDSYB010000289.1:0-6900 GCA_039925885.1 Verrucomicrobiota bacterium | reverse complement strand
CGCCGATCAATATCCGGCAACGGACGCAAAACCTGCGCGCGGATTGTTTTTCATCGGATCTCCAGCAGGTCACGACCGATTTGCGCGTGCTTTATCGCGTGCCGGAAGAGTCGGTGGTCCAGATTTATAAGCAATTTTCCGGGGATCCGTTTGACAGCCTCATTGCTCCGCGCGTCCAGGAAGCGATCAAGGAAGTTACTGCGCTCCAGACCGCCGAACAAATCGTGAAGAATCGCGAGGAGATCAAACAAAAAGCTTTGGCTGCGGCGAAGCTAAAGGTCGGAAACATTCTTTGGATCGAAGACATTGTGATCCGAAATATTGATCTTTCCAAGGAACTTGAACGCGCCATCGAGGCGAAAATGGTCGCGGAACAACAAGCTGCGCAGGCGCGTTTTACTCAACTGCAAACCGAGGTGGAGGCGCAAACCGCCATCATCAGCGCGCGCGGCGAGGCTGAGGCGATCAAGGAACGCGGGGAAGCGTTGCGACTGAATCCGGCATTTCTCAAATTGCAGATCGTTGAAAAATGGAATGGCCGATCACCGCTCGTCGTTCCCGCCGCCGCGAACAGCACCGGCGCGGAATTGCTCCTTCCTTTGGGATCGTCTGAACTTCCTATTGGCCAATGAAACTTAATCCACGGACCAAAGGCGGCATGCAACTGTTGTTGCTGGTAGGAGTGCTTGTCGTGTTGGTTTTATTATTCCCGCCCGCTTTCGCCTTTGTCGAAATGGCCGCTCGCGAACTCCGTTATTTCTGGTGGCTCATTCTGCTGGTCGCCCTCGCCATCTGGTTGATCTGGGGTATAGGTCGGAAGCCCAAATCGTAGTCGCAACGATTGCCTCACAGTTTATCTTGGATTCGGCGCCAGCGTCGTTTCATGAAATCGCTTTCAAAAGGAATTTTCAATTCCTTCAATGATTCGTGTTTACCCGTTTCCAAATCCAAAAGCCGCCGATGTTTCGATTTGTTTCAGCGAGACAAATCAGTCATTTCCAAACACATTAAAAATATTTTCTGGAAGGGCGAATTGCAGGTGGATTCAGTTGTTGCAAATTTTGCAACAACTACCGCCGAGACAAATCTTATCAGATAGATTTCTGCCTTGAACTGAAATTCGAATTCGCTGCGAACAGGACTGACTTGTCGTTACGCGCGGATTATTTCATTCTTTTTGAAAATGAAATTGCGGAAAGATTTATTGGAAGGCATCACACGATTTCTCAGCCTTCTCCCTGCTCAAACGCGCTCTCGCGGAAGCGATTATCAAGTCCGGGTGGTAAGTCTGGAATGCGTCGAACCAGATCATCTTTTTGGAGCCATTGTTCGCGGCAGCCAACATTACGAAGTCGGCCTCGCATTCGCCGACAACATCTGGGTAACGGTTTGCACATGTCCGATGCGATACGATTGCAAACACGTCGTCGCCGCACTGCTGGAATTAGAAGAGAGCGCTCTGGGAAAAGATTATTCAAGGGCTGTCGCGAAAACAAAAAGCAAATCCAAACGCGGCGCACCGCAATCGTCATCGCCCTCGCTTCGAGATCGGCTGGTCGAATCGCTCGGACGCAAACTCGGCCATTCCGAAAGTGTGTTCATCGGCAAAATTCATGTGGTATTCGCGCAGGCAAAAGTGCGAAATCTCAGCGAAAGCGATCTCAATGGATTCAGTTACTCGCCGCAATTTCATCATTGGCAACCACTCAATCTGTTTCCACAACTGCCGCAGGATGATTTTCATTTCTGGCTCTATCTCGCTGCGGAATTGCGTCGTCGCGACATCCGCTATCCCAAATTCATGGATGGCATTACCGACTTCAGTTTGATCGAAGCCGAAGTCGCCGCGTGGGAGCGCGAAAAGGAAATCGCGCATTGGAAAAAATGGTTTGGCGATTTTGGCGTGCAACCCGCCGCGCCTGATCTGGGCATTTTGGAATTACACCTCGTTGTGCTCGCTGAGGAAGCGCGCCTGCAATGGCGCACGGAACCCAACGCCCGATTTGTCGATGTGAAACAAGCGCACGCCAAAAAGTTCACGGAACAATTTGAACGGGGCACGCTGAATCTTGCGCCCGATTCGCTGCCGTTGTGGAGCGCGGTTTTCAAACCGTGGCATTATGAGAGTTGGTGGACGTTTAAATATTCCCATTCCACCGCGCGACCGGCGCTCAATCGTTTGTTGCGGATGCCGCTCTCGCCGGATCGCGTCGTCGGCGAAAACGGCCAACCGCTGGTGCGCGCGACGGAGCCGTTGCGATTGCAACTCCAACCACCGAAAACCTGCGATGACAATTATGAACTCGCGCTGTCCACCGCCGAGGGCAATCCGCCGCCGATGATTCTTTGCACGCTCTCCGGTGAGCCGACGCTTTATCTCACGGAAGGAGGTTTGTTTTCCGGCCCGCCCGCCGACGCGCTCGATACGGAATTGCGCAAAACGATTCCCGCACGCGCGTTGGAATCCAGCGATGGCCTGCGCTTCCTGCATGCCGCAGGAGTTCCGCTTCCCGAACATCTGGCGCAACGCGTTCGCACTGTCCCGGTGTGCGTGACGATTTCGTGTGAATTGAGATCAACTTTTGCCGGAAGTCAAAACGAGGACATCGTAGTCAAAGTTGTCGCCAAAGCGCCGGGATTGAAGACCGAGAAATTCACGGCGCAGGGATGGAATTCCACGTCAGAAATTTCCCCGGAAAAAAAGAATAAATCCACTCGTGAAACTGTCACCGTGCCTGACCGCGCGGCGCAACGCCATTTTCCACGTGTGCTGGATTCGCTCGACGGCAGGTGGGACAACTATTCTGGCGAGTTGAAACTGCGCCTGACGAAAAAAATCCCTGAAAAATTCGTCGCGTGGCTGCAATCGCTCCCGCCGGAAATTGAAGTGCTGCTCGACCGCGAACTCGCTTCGTTGCGCGACGAACCGGTGAGCGGCAGCGTGTCGCTCGACGTCGAAGAGGCGGGCATGGATTGGTTCGATCTCAAAGTGGTGCTCAACGTCGGCGATACCACCTTGACTCCAGAAGAATTGAAACTCCTGCTCAATGCGCGCGGCGGTTACGTGCGCCTCGGCAAAAAAGGCTGGCGACGATTGCACTTTAATCTCACGCCGGAAGAGGACGAACAACTCGCCCGGCTCGGTCTCAACGCGAAGGATTTTTCCGCCGAACCGCAACGTTTCCACGCGCTGCAACTCGCCGATGATGCTGCGAAGAAATTTCTCGCACCCGAACGTGTTGAAAAAATTCAGCGTCGCGTCAGCGAATTAAAAACGCGCGTCGCTCCGGCGCTTCCGGAAAATATCCGCGCCGAGATGCGTCCGTATCAAACCGAGGGTTATCATTTTCTCGCTTACCTTACGGCCAACCGTTTCGGCGGCGTCCTCGCGGACGACATGGGTTTGGGCAAAACTTTGCAAACTCTTACGTGGCTCGCGTGGCTGCGGTCGGCCAATAGTGGCACGGGCGTCTCGCCTGTGAGTTCCATTCATAGTGAAGTTGTTGAAAAGCAGAAACGCACAGGCGAGACGCCCATGCCACTACCTTCCCTCGTGGTCTGCCCGAAATCCGTGACCGACAACTGGCGTTCCGAAGCCGAACGATTTTATCCCAACTTGCGCGTTCGCATTTGGCGTGGTGAACCGGTTGACGAACTTTCTGCCGCGCGCGAAACCACCGACCTCATCGTTATCAATTATTCGCAACTGCGTTTTCTTTCGCCCGCCATCGCGAAAGCGCAATGGCAAGTCGTCATTCTCGACGAAGCGCAATACATCAAAAATCCCGACTCGCAAACCGCGCAGGCCGCTCGCGCGCTCAAGGCCGAATTTCGCCTCGCCCTGACCGGCACGCCCATCGAAAATCGTCTGCTGGATTTGTGGAGTATTTTCGCTTTTGCCATGCCCGGCGCGCTCGGTAATCGCGCTCATTTTCTGCGTCGCTTCAACGCGCAGGATGATCCGTTGGCCCGACGCCGACTCGCCGCGCGGGTGCGACCGTTTTTGTTGCGCCGCACCAAAGGTCAGGTCGCGAAAGATTTGCCCGACCGCGTCGAGGAAGATTTGCTCTGCGAAATGGAGGGCGAACAAAAAACGCTTTACCGTGCCGAACTCAAACGCGCCCAGCAACTCGTCCTCGGTCTCCAGTCGAATAAACAACTCAACGATCAACGTTTCAACGTGCTCACTTCGCTCCTGCGACTGCGACAAATTTGTTGTCACCCCGCGCTCGTGGACGAAAAAATGCGCGAAACTGAAAGCGCGAAAGTTGGCGCGTTGCTGGATCTGCTCGAACCGCTGATGGAAGAAGGCCACAAAGTTTTGGTGTTTTCGCAATTCGTCGCGATGCTGGATCTGCTGCGCGAAACGGTGAAACAACGCGAGTGGCCGCAATTTTATCTTGCGGGCGACACTGAGAATCGCGGCGAACTCGTGCAGAAATTTCAATCAACCGAGGGCGGCGCGGTGTTTTTGATTTCGCTCAAAGCGGGCGGATTCGGATTGAACCTCACCGCTGCGTCTTACGTCGTGCTGTTCGATCCGTGGTGGAATCCTGCCGTGGAAATGCAAGCCATCGACCGCACGCATCGCATCGGTCAGACGAGCAAAGTGATGGCCTACCGACTCTTGATGCGCGACAGCATCGAGCAAAAAATCCGCGCGTTGCAGAAGCAAAAAGCCGCGCTCTCCAACGATGTTTTCGGCGAAGAACGCTTTTCGCAAAGCCTGACGCTGGATGATTTGAAATTTTTGTTTGCGGAGTGAGTTTAGTCGTAGCGCAGGTTTGCAACCTGCGTGCCCTCTGCAAACTTGAAACACAGTTGCTCGCGCGCTGCAAACGCGATAGTTTCCCGCACATGCAAACCGTGGTAACTGCGCATATTCATCTCGACGAGCGTGGAGTGGCGTGGATTGATGACACGAACATCAAGGTCATTGAAGTTGCGCAAGACATGCTCGCCCACGGTTGGAGTCCCGAAGAAATTCATTTCCAACACGCCCATCTTTCGCTCGCCCAAATTCACGCCGGATTGGGATATTATTACGACCACAAAACGGAGATGGACGAAGTTATCCGGCGTAGTTTGCGAAACGTGGAAAAACTTCGCACGGAAACCGGTGATTCTCCGATTCGCAAACGACTTCGCGAATTGGGCAAATTGCCGTGAGTGTGGGTCTTTATATGGACGTGCATGTCCCCGCTGCCATCACACGAGGTCTGATCTTGAGAGGAACAGATGTGTTGACCGCGCAACTGGATGGCACGACCGAATTAAATGATTCAGCACTATTAAATCGTGCATCTTCGCTGGAGCGCGTTCTCTTCAGTCAGGATGAAGATTTACTGGCCGAGTCAACCCGAAGACAACGGAGCGGAGAAAGTTTCGGCGGCGTCATTTACGCGCATCAACTCGGCATTACCATCGGTCAGGCAGTTAACGATCTGGAAGTTCTTGCCCAAGCCGGAAACATCGATGATTTTTTAAATCGCGTGGAATATCTGCCCCTCTGAAACATGAAAATGAAATCAAAACCCGTCTCGCGCAAAATATCCTCCAAACGCGTTTCGACCTCGTTGGTCACAATCTCAACTCAAACCGTCGTGCCGCTGAAAGATCGCCGACTGAATTTCGGCGACAAATGGAGTTATGCGCCTGCGCCGGAAACGGTGCCGGTGAAAATCCAGCCGCGCTACGAATTGTTCATTAATGGAAAATTCTCCGCGCCGGGTTCTGGAAAATATTTTGAATCCATTAATCCTGCGACCGAACAAAAACTCACGGACATCGCGGCGGCGAACGGCGCGGATGTCGATGCGGCAGTGAAATCGGCGCGGCGCGCTTACGAAAAAGTTTGGAGCAAAATGTCGGGACGCGAGCGCGGCAAATATCTTTACCGCATTGCGCGCATCATCCAGGAAAAATCGCGGGAACTCGCCGTCATGGAAACGATGGACGGCGGCAAAACCATCAAGGAAAGTCGCGATGTCGATCTGCCGCTCGTGGCGGCGCACTTTTTTTACTACGCGGGTTGGGCGGATAAATTGAAATACGCGTTTCCCGGAAAAACTCCACAACCGCTCGGCGTCGCGGGACAAATTATTCCGTGGAATTTTCCGTTGCTCATGGCCGCGTGGAAAATTGCTCCGGCGCTCGCGTGCGGAAACACCGTTGTCCTCAAACCCGCCGAGACGACCAGCATCACCGCGATGCATCTCGCGCAAATTTTTCAGGAAGCCGAATTGCCCGAAGGCGTGGTGAACATCGTCACCGGCGCGGGCGAAACCGGCGTGGCCATCGTCAATCATCCTGACATCAACAAAATCGCGTTCACCGGCTCGACCGAAGTTGGCAAGCACATCGCCAAAACTCTCGCGGGAACTGGAAAAAAACTGACGCTCGAACTCGGCGGCAAAGCGGCGAACATTATTTTCGACGACGCGCCGATTGATCAGGCGGTCGAAGGAATTATTTCCGGAATTTATTTTAATCAAGGCCACGTCTGTTGCGCCGGTTCGCGTTTGCTCGTGCAGGAAGGCGTTTTCCGAACCGTCATTCGCAAATTGCGCGACCGCATCGCCACGTTGCGTGTCGGAAATCCGCTCGATAAAAACACCGACATCGGCGCGATCAATTCACGGATGCAACTCGAAAAAATCCGCGAGCTCGTGCAAAGCGGCGTCGATGAAGGCGCGGAACTCGTGCAACCGCGCTGCGCCTTGCCGGAAAAAGGTTATTGGTATCCGCCGAGTTTTCTCACTGGCGTTACGGCGTCGCATCGCATCGCGCAGGAAGAAATTTTCGGCCCGGTCTTGAGCGTGATGACCTTTCGCACGCCGGAAGAAGCCTTCGAGCGCGCGAACAACACGCCCTACGGATTGAGCGCCGGCGTCTGGACCG
>JBDSYB010000288.1:0-4435 GCA_039925885.1 Verrucomicrobiota bacterium | reverse complement strand
AAATTGAGAAGGAAAATGCTGATGCGGATATTGCGCGTCGTGAACAGAAACGGCGCAATGAAGAAGATACCGCGAAACAGCTTCGCGCGATTACCGAAATCAGAGCCAACGAAGAAGCTGAATCTCGAAAAGTTGTCGAAGCGCGACGGCAGGAAGTTGAAGGCAAACGTCTGGAAGCGGAAGAATCGATTCGTTTGCGCACCGAGGACATGAACCGCGCGGTGCAGGAACGCGAATACACCGTCAAAAAAGAGAAGCAACGGCTTGAACAGGAATCCATGCAGGAAGGCGAAGAAGCTCGCGTGCGTCGTGAGCGGACCATTTCACTTGCGGACATGGACAAGGAAGCGAAGATCGCCGAAGCGGGAGTGGATGTGGAACGCAAACGCGCCATTGTCGTTGCTGAACAGAAAGCCGTGGTGCAGCAACAGGAAGAAAAGTTGAACATCGAAGCGCGCATGACCGCCGAACGTGTTCGCGAAGTGACTTTGATCGAGGCCGAAATGAACGCGAAGAAACAGCAGGTTGAAAAAGTAGTTTCTGCGGAAGCGCAACGTGATGCAGATCGCGCGACGGCCGAAGCCGACAAAATAAAAACGGTCATGGCGGCTGAGGCTGGACGCGATGCGGCAGTGCGCGACGCGGAAAAAATTCAAACGATGGCTGATGCCGAAGCGAAAGTGGCGGACAAACGTCGTTACGCGATGGAGCAGGATGCGGAAGGAATTGCGGCGAAAGAAGCGGCGACTGGATTGGGCGAGGCCAAAGTGATGGTTGCCAAAGCTGGAGCGCGCAAAATCGAAGCAGCTTCTCTCAAAGAAGTAGGCTTAGCCGAAGCGGAAGTCACCAAAGCGAAAGGTGATGTTCACGCTGACGTAACCCAGAGCCAAGCTGAAGCCGAAGCCGAGGGAACGAAAGAAAAAGAAATGGCGATGGCTGCGGGCATTCAAGCGCGGGGTCTTGCTGAAGCGAAGAGCATCGAAGAAAAAGCGAAGGCGATGAAGCTGTTGCATGAATCCGGTCAGCAACATGAAGAGTTCCGATTGAGATTGGCGAAAGATCGCGACGTTGAATTGGCGGGGATTAATATTCAACGCGACATCGCCCAAGCACATTCGCAACTGGTCGGCGAAGCGTTAAAGAATTCGAAGATCGACATCGTGGGCGGTGAAAATGACTTCTTTGAAAAAATTGTTCGCGCGGTTGGCAACGGGAAATCAGTTGATCGACTCATCAACAATAGTGAAGCACTTACCGACATAAAGAACACGTTGTTCAACGGGGACGGTGAACATTTCAGAACGCAATTGCGCCAATGGATCAACGATTTCGGAATCACCAGCGAAGATGTGAAGAACCTTACGATCTCTGCGTTGCTCGCAAAATTGATGTCGAGCACGAGTGACAATTCCATTTTGTCGTTGATGAGTTCGGCTCTGACGGCGGCAAAATCTCGCGGAGTGGCGAATGCGCCGGCAACAACGGTTGTCGCCCAGGAAACATTGGTGCGAAATTAGTTCCAATTGCGGACCAAACATTAAGCAGTTTGGCCGCATTGTTTGAGGAACTTTTAAGCTATGGCCGAGAATTCATCGCCCAAATCAGAAACCTCTGCGGAAACACCGCAGGGAGTTGCGGCGTCGGTCTTGGGAAGCGCGACTTATGAAATCATCCGTCAACGGTTGCAGGAACAAGGCAACCTGTTGCGCGAACGAACCAAAAATCTTGACGTCGCGCGCAAGGAAGTTTTCGGCAGCATCGAATTTAAACTCCTGCAAGCCGACCGCATCACCACGGCGCACAATTGTATTCCGCAGGACATGGTTCAGCTTGGACAGGGCCATTTTCTCTTCGGCTTCAACGTCAGTTTTGGACTGAAAAAGGAAATCGAATTGTCCGATGTCTTTGCGATTTACAATCGCGATTCGGAAACCGGCGCGTTCAAGGAATGTGATCTCGAATTCATCGGCGATAAAAATTTTCTGACCGATTTCAAACGGCTCTACAACGTTTATGCCAAAGCGTCGTTCAGCAAATTTTCTCTCATCGACGGTTGTTTATACATGGTGTTTCACACCGGCGTTGGCGCGACTGATATCGCCGTTTTCAAATGGGCGTTTCAGGATGAAACATTGCGTTACGCCGATGGCCGCGCGGAAACCGAATTTCGCCGCGTCGGTTTTCCACCGCAGTTTGGCTTTCGTTGGCTCGTCCCGGATCGCGAGTCATATCACTACGGCGATCATCCGCACATTTCGATTGAAGACCGCGTGTTCGTCGAATCCATCGGCGGAAATGTCACCATCAAAGTTGAAGACAACACCTCAACGGGAGGAGGCGTTTTCGAGGAACCGGTCGATGATAAAAATCAAAAGGTCGATGACGCGGAAATCAATTACGCGATTCTCGGCCACTTAATTCTTCTCAAGATTCGTCCCTACAAAGAAACGAACGCGCGCTTTTACGTCTTCAACGAAAAACTGCAACAAGCTGTGCGCGTCGATTCGCTCGGCCAATCGTGCGTGTTGTTGCCCGAAGATCACGGCGTCATTTTTCCCGATGGCTATTACCTCGCGACCGGCCAATTGAAAATTTTCGGCGGCAAAGAACAGGGCATGACGATTGAGCGGATTATTCACGCGCCCAACGGCGAGGATTCGCTCTACATTTTCTTCAATCGCGTGACCGGCGAATACGTTTTGATGCCGTATCGTTTGATCGCGCAGAAAGTGAAAGAACGCATCGTTTGCCACGGACTTTCCCTTTTTCCGAATGGCCATCTTGTTTCGTTTCGCGGTGAAGCCGAGGCACAGAAACATCACATGGTGCAACTTCGGCAAACGCCATTTTATCTGGCGGGCAACGAACCGACTGGCAAAAAAGATTCGTTTTTATATCAGGTCGGCAACAAGGAAGTCGTGCGTTGCCTCGCGGAATGCAACGAAGTTCTCACGCTCATTCGCAAAGAAAATCCTTACGCCGAACTTTATACAGACCTCGTAAAACGTTGCGGCACGATTCTCGATGCTTATCCGTGGCTGAACACCGAGCACGGTTTTCAAATTCAGGAAGCGTTGCAGCAGGTGCGCGATGTCGCCGACAAAGCGATTGATGAATTCGACAAAGTGCGTCGGCTCCAACACGAAGCGATTCAAGTTGTGCAGGGAATTCGCCAGCGTTGCGAAGAACGCTTCAACACGGTGCGTCGCGCCAGCTTCAACAAGCTCGAAGATTTCATTCATAATTTGTCCGCGTTCCGCCATTTGCGCGGCGAACTGATTACCCTCAAAGAAGTTCGTTACGTCGATGTGGCGCAACTGGCGGAGTTGGAAAACAAAGTCGCCGAACAGTCCGAGCAATTATCGAAAACCTGCGTGCAGTTTTTGCTCAAGCCCGAAGCGCTGGAACCGCATCGCAAACTCGCCAACGAACAACTCGAAGCGGTTGAGAAAGTCACCAAAACTTCTGACGCAAAAAAAATTGAGAAGACTGTGACGGATGCGGGCGGCGAACTCGAATTGCTCATCGAAATTGTCAATAACTTGAAGATCGAAGATGCCACTCAAACGACGCGAATCATCGACGCGATCACCGCGATTTATTCGACGCTCAATCAGGTCAAGGCCGCGTTGAAAAAGCGGTTGCAAAGTCTCTCGGCCACAGAAGGCGCGGCGCAATTCAACGCGCAAATGAAATTGCTTGGGCAGGCCGCGTCGAGCTATCTCGACCTTTGTGATTCTCCCGCGAAGTGCGACGAATATTTAAATCGCATCACTGTTCAACTCGAAGAACTGGAAGGCGCGTTCGCTGATTTTGAAGAATACACCGTGCAATTGGCCGAGCGGCGCACGGAACTTTACGAAGCGTTTGAGCAACGAAAAGTTGCACTAGTTGAACAACGCAATCGCAAAGCCAGCGCTTCGCTAACCGCCGCCGAACGCATTCTCAAAGTAATTCAGAATCGGCTCGCTGGTTTTAAAAGCATTGCCGACATCAACACTTATATGGCGTCCGACGTGATGGTCGCCAAGGTGCGTGAGATCATCGATCAGTTGCTTGCATTGCAGGATTCGGTGAAAGCCGACGATCTGCAAGGCCGACTCAAAACCGTGCAGCAGGATGCGGTGCGTCAGTTAAAAGATCGCCAGGAACTTTTTGTCGGCGGCGAAAATGTCATCCAACTCGGCAAACATCAGTTCAATATCAACACGCAACCGCTCGACCTCACGGTGGTCAATCGCGACGGCGTGCAGAATCTTCACCTGACCAGCACGAAATATTTTGCGGAAATCACTGACGAAAATTTTCTGGCCACACGCAGCGTTTGGAATCAGGAAGTTATTTCTGAAAACAACGAAGTTTATCGCGCCGAATTTCTGGCCTACAAACTTCTGCAATCGCTCGAAGCGGAAAATAAACTGAGCGAAACGCAAAA
>JBDSYB010000287.1:0-3044 GCA_039925885.1 Verrucomicrobiota bacterium | reverse complement strand
CATCGGCAACTTTCTTGGCTTCCTCGGCCGCTTTCTTCGCCGCATCGTCCGCAGCCTTTTTTGCCGCTTCGTCTGCCGCTTTCTTTGCCGTGTCATCCGCAGCTTTTTTTGCTGCTTCATCGGCCGCTTTCTTGGCTGCCTCGTCAGCAACTTTCTTCGCGGCTTCGTCAGCAACTTTCTTAGCCTCATCCGCTGCCTTTTTCACCTCGGCGTCTTTTTTCGCTGCTTCCGCTGCCTTCGCATCTGCTTCTTTCTTCTCGGCATCCAATTTCTTTTTCGCTGGAGAATCCTCCCAGCCGCGATCAACATTTAATTTAGCCAGAGTTTTCTGCAAATTACTCACACCAGCCTCGGTCACTTTGGTTTGCCAGAGATGAAGGTTCCGCAGTTTGGTCAATCCTTTGAGATTTTCCAAACCGGCATCAGTTACCTTGGTGTCGAACAGATTCAAATATTCGAGATTGGCCATGCCTTGCAGATTGGCCAGTCCCGCATCACCGATTTGAGTGTGTTCGAGATGAAGATGCGTCAGATTGGTCAAAGTTTTCAGACTCGCAAGACCCGCGTCGGTGATTTTAGTTCCCGCCAAATTAAGGTCCATCAAACCAACCACGTCCTTTAAAGGTGCGATCGCCGTATCGCTGGCGTTGGTTCCAAGAGAACGAAAGTTCGCTTCGCGCCAGTTCACGTTTTGCGCGATGGGCCGAACGGCCACGCCAAGCTCCTCAAACTTCGCGATCGCCTTTAGCTCCAGCGGAGTTGGCTTGTAGTCGGGCAGTTTGACGGGTTCTGCCTTGGCTTCATCTGCGGTGGCCGCTCCGCTGGATTTGAGAGCGAGTCCGGCAGGCCAGTTGGCTCCCTGGTTGATCCAATCGCGAATCAAATCCTGTTGCGTTTTCGTGAGCAAATCTCCTTTGGACGGCATGACATCGTCATTGTCTTTGGGAAGAGTCACGCGACGGTGCATATCGCTTTTCGTCGCATCGCCTACCACGAGGGCGAGGGCGTCCTTGCCGCCTTTGAGAGTGGCTTCCCTGGTGTCGAGGCGCAAACCGCCCTTTTGTTTCTCCGGCCCGTGACACTGGATACAGGACTTTTCGAGAATGGGTTGGACCTCCTTAACAAAGTCCACTTTCTTTTCTTCGGCATGCGCGGAAACGGCCCCAATAATTAAGGCCGCGATCAAACTGGAAATCTTCATGCGTAAATTTTTAACATGTTCAGCAACGAAGTAAATCCCGTTGCACAATTTCATTGATTGCCCTGAAGAGACTCTGGGCAAGCGGATTTATTCAGTTCAAAACGCGCTGGCGCAAAAAGTCAGTTTGGGTAAAGTTCCACCTTCTTTGGACTCTGTTAAACAAAACTTTTATGACCAACGCAATTAAATTTGGAACCTCCGGCTGGCGCGGGTTGATCGCGCGCGATTTCACTTTTGAGAATGTCCGCCTCGCCGCGCAAGGCGTCGCCGAATACTTAAACGGCGAAACCAAAACAAAAAAATCAAAACCTAAAACAGTCATCATCGGCTATGACACGCGTTTTCTCGGCCGTGAATTTTCGTTGGCCGTCGCCGAAGTTTTGGCCGCGAACGGCTTGACTCCCCTACTCTGCCAGCGCGACACGCCCACACCCGTCATTGCGTTTACGATTCGTAAACTCAAAGCAATCGCTGGAATCAACATCACCGCGAGTCACAATCCGCCGGAATATTCCGGCTTTAAACTTTCTCTCCACGATGGAGCGGGCGCGCCGTCCGAAGTCACAAAAATCATCGAGGCGAACACGTCACGATTGCTCGAACGGAATTGGAATTTCAAAGCGGCAGTGATGGGAACTTTCCAATGCAAGACGATTGATCCGATGCCCGATTATTTTCGCCAGATCAAAAAGTTGATCGATTTTTCCGCCATCAAAAAAGCGAAGATGAAGCTAGCGGCGAATTTCATGTATGGAACGGGGCACGGTTATCTCGACACGTTGCTTGAAGAAGCAGGCGCAAAAGTTTTCAAATTCAACGCCGATCCCAACCCCCTTTTCGGCGGACATCACCCTGAGCCGAATGAAGAAGGCATGGCGGAAGTTTCCAAGTTTGTTCGCAGCGGCAAAGCGCAACTCGGGCTCGGGCTCGACGGCGACGCCGACCGTTTTGGCATCGTGGATAAAGACGGAACCTGGCTCACGCCCAACCAAATTCTTCCGCTCGCTTTGTATCACTTGAAAAAAAATCGCGGCTGGACGGGCGCGGTGGTTCGCACTGTGCCGACGAGTCATCAAGTCGATGCCGTCGCGAAAATGCTGTGCGTGAAAGTTTATGAAACGCCGGTTGGATTCAAATACATCGGCGCGCTCATGGAAAGTGAGCCGATCATCGTGGGCGGCGAAGAATCCGGCGGCCTCAGCGTCAAAGGTCATGTCCCCGAAAAAGATGGAATTCTAGCGTGCCTGCTCATGGCGGAATTGGTCGCCGTTGAAAAAAAATCGCTCGGCGCAATTTTGAAATCGATTGAGAAAGTTTCCGGCGAATTTCATACTGACAGAATCAATGTCGCCATTCCGCCGGACAAAAAAGCCGCATTGCTCGAAAAACTTTCGCGCGGTCTGAAATCCATTGGTCCATTCAAAGTGGAGAAATTCATCACCACCGACGGCTACAAATTTCTTTTGCCCAACGGCGAATGGGTCGCCTTCCGCGCCAGCGGAACGGAACAACTCATCCGTTGCTATATCGAAGCAAAGTCGCAGGCGCAGTTGAAAAAATTGGATCAGCAATGCATAAAGCTTCTTGCCGGAGTGTGAAAGTTGCGGGAAGAGCCGAGTTTCAGCACTCGGCTCGAAAGTTGGCTGCGCTTCACGCGCAACCAACCTCGCTCCAAATGTTGCTTGACTGACTCAAGACGCCATGATTTTGCGACCTGCGGGACGGTTCTTTACCTTACCTTTTCCACCTGGTGATTTCGCCGCGCGTTTAACTGCTGCTGCCATTCGTGTGCCTCTGGTTTTTTTTGCCATGATGTTTTTTTTTAAATAAGTTGTTATCGACT
>JBDSYB010000286.1:0-5994 GCA_039925885.1 Verrucomicrobiota bacterium | reverse complement strand
GACCCAAAATATTCCGAAACCGAAACCCGCAGGCTGCTGGAAGATTCTGGCAGCAAGCACATCGAAATCGTGGAGGAAACCTGATGCGCTATTTCCTTCTAGTTTTTGTTTTGCTCACAGTGCTCGTCGTGAGCGTGATGGGTTTTCGCGGCAGCATTTCGCGCAAACCGCCGCTGGAATTCTTTGACGACATGGATCGCCAATTGAAACTTCGTCCGCAAACGGATTTCAGTTTTTCCGCTGACAATCGCAGTTCACGTTTACCAGTCGCTGGAACCGTTGCTCGCGGTTCTCATTTCGAAAGCACGCCCGTGAACACCGGATTGATTCCCGGCACCACGAACGGCGTTGAAAATATTCCCGTTCCAGTGACACGCAAATTGATGGAACGCGGACGCGAACGTTTTCAAATCAGTTGTTTGCCTTGCCACGGCGCGCTCGCGGATGGAAACGGCATCACGAAAAAATACGGCATGGCGGTCGTCGCAAATCTGCACGACGCACGCATCGTAAAATTGCCCGACGGAGAAATTTTCAACGTCATCACTCACGGACGAGGACTAATGGGCGCATACGGCGCGAATGTCGCTCCCGAAGATCGCTGGGCAATCATCGCGTATCTTCGCGCGCTGCAACGAGGCCGTCTCGCCTCGGTGGACGATGTTCCGGCGGAAATGCAATCAACGTTTAAAAAATAGTATGGCATCGCTTTCTAACAAATCTGCGGTGGTCACAGACGCGCCGCTCCAATTGCCAGGGTGGTTGAGCAACGTGCCGTTCATCTTGATCGCCGTCGGCGGACTTGGCGTGCTCATCGGATATTTCACCGGCAAAGATCACGGCATGCAGTTGGGATATTCTTATCTGCTCGCCTACATGTTTTTCCTGAGCATTTGTCTCGGCGGATTATTTCTCGTCATTCTCCATCATCTTTTCGACGCCATGTGGTCGGTTTCAATCCGCCGTGTTTGCGAACATATCGCGTTTTTGCTGCCGATCATGGGGTTGCTTTTTATTCCCATCGCTTTGCTTGCTCCGCAAATTTATCCGTGGATGAGCATTGATCCCGCAACGGATCACTCCCTTCACGCCAAGCACGCTCTGATCAACACGAAGGCGTTTTACGTCGTCTCCGCCATCATCTTCGCCATCTGGACTTTTCTCTCTTACAAACTGCGCGCGTGGTCGCTGGAACAAGACAAAACCGGCGCGGCTCAATGCACTTACGCGATGCGTTTTTATGCGGCGTGGGGCGTCTTCGCTTTCGCGTTCACACTCACGATGGCCGCGATCTTCTGGATGAAATCGCTCCAACATCAATTCTTCTCCACGATGTATGGCGTTTATTATTTCGCCGGCAGTGTTTGGCTGACGTTGTTCACGGTTTACGTCATAACGTTGGTTCTGAAAAAAACCGGTCCGCTTCGCGATGTCGTCGGCATGCGCCAATTTTATGATCTCGGAGCAATCGCATTTGCGTTCACCGTTTTCTACGCCTACATCCATTTCTCGCAATACTTCCTGATCTGGAACGCCGCCGTCCCTGAAGAAACTTTCTGGTATGTGCTGCGCGAACACGGAACCTGGTGGCAGATCGGAATGCTTCTCATTTTCGGCCATTTTCTTTTGCCGTTCCTCGCGTTGCTCCGCATCGATTTCAAAATGAAGATCGCCGTGATGGGTCCGCTTTGCCTCTGGGCGTGGATTAATCATTTTTGCGACATGGCCTTCAACATCACGCCCGTGCTGCAAATTTTCCGCAAAGCAAAAGTCATGGGCGGCGACCTCTCGCACAACATGAAATCCGTCACCCCGGATGGGTTTGCCATTCATCCGCTCGACCTCGCCTGCATGGCTTTCATCGGCGGAGTGCTCGCGCTGGTGTTCATTAAATATTTCAAAGCTCACGCGCCGTATCCGCAACGCGACCCGCGCTTTGCTGAAACGATGGGCGTCTATGTTCCAAGCGCCGCCGACAACGCGATTGCGCACGGAGGTGGGAAATGAGCAACAATTCCTGCTGCAATAAATCGAAATGCGCAGTTTATGCGATTGCGATTCTTGGCTCCTTTTTAATCATGGCTGCACTGGTGAAAATCATGCAGAACAAAACCTCTTCTGCGATTGGATCGGATCGCGCAGAAGAACGCCGTAAAAATCTTATCAACGTTCGTGCTGAAACGGATCAGGCGTTGAAAAATTACGCGTGGCAGGATCAAGGCAAGGGATTGGTTCGTCTGCCGATCGAACGCGCGATGGAAGTCTCGCTGCAAGAATGGCAAAATCCAAAAGCCGCTCGCTCGAATCTGATTACTCGTGTTGAAAAAGCAACCGCTCCCGCGCCAAAAGCGCCGGAAAAACCAAGCGAGTTTGAATAATCCGTCTCTGTTCGAATGAGTTCATCAACTCAAGAATTGTCTTCTGCTGAAACCGGTTGTCCACCGGAAGAAATTCTTTCGACGCAAGAAATTGACGCCTCGTGCCGCTATCCCGTTCTCCTGTTTTTCATCAGCGCCGCCGTTTGGTTTTTGTTCAGCGCCGTTCTCGGTCTGCTGGCGCCCATCAAATTTCATTCGCCCAACTTTTTCACGCATTGCCCGTGGTTGACCTACGGACGCATCCATCCCGTGCAACTCGACTCGTTCGTTTACGGTTTCGCCGCGCAAGCCGCTTTCGGCGTCACTCTCTGGCTTTTTTGCCGACTCGGCCGCACGTGTCTCTTCGCGCCAAAAGTTCTTTTGCTCGTCGCAAAAATCTGGAACCTCGGCGTCCTCATCGGCTGTGCTGGAATTTTAGCTGGCGATTCTACC
Source organism: Verrucomicrobiota bacterium (assembly GCA_039925885.1). Classification (GTDB taxonomy): domain Bacteria; phylum Verrucomicrobiota; class Verrucomicrobiia; order Limisphaerales; family CANJXF01; genus CANJXF01. The sequence goes on along the minus strand of JBDSYB010000286.1, from coordinate 3,184 downwards.
GGAATTGCGTGGCTCGAATTTCCCCGCTACGCCTCCTCAATCCTGTTCGCCGCCTACCTCCTGTTCGGCATCTGGGCCGTGCTGACATTTCACGCTCGCCGACAACGCCAACTTTTCCCGACGCAATGGTATCTGCTCGCTGCGCTCTTCTGGTTTGCATGGATTTTTTCTGCGGCAAACATGCTTCTCGTTTTCGCACCGGTTCGTGGCGTCGTGCAAATCTGCGTGAGCGCCTGGTATGCGAGCAATCTTCTCCATGTCTGGCTTGCGACCATCGGACTCGGCACAATTTTCTATTTCATTCCCAAACTCACCAACCGTCCACTGCACAGTTATTATCTCGCGCTGTTTTCATTCTGGGGAATCGCGCTGTTCGGCGGTTGGGGTTTCATCAACGTCAACGCGCCGCTGCCGAGTTGGATTCCCGCGTTGAGCGCCGTGGCCGCAATGATGATGATTCTTCCGCTCATTTGCGTCGCGCTGAACCTGCGTGGAATCTTCGGCGTGAAAAGCGCGACACCAATTCTTAGTTTCATCAAATTTGGTGCAATCAGTTTTCTCGTCTCAGAATCGATGGCCATCCTTAGTTCGTTGCGTCCGCTGAACAAAATTCTTTTCTTTACTTACTTCACCACCGCGCAAACGGATTTGTTGTTGCAGGGCTTTTTCGCCAGCGTGATGTTCGGCGCAATCTACTACATTCTTCCGCGCGTTTTGGGAGTGGAATGGCAAAAATCCATTCGCTCGCATTTCCTGACCTTCACCATCGGAGTTCTGGTCTATGTGCTGGCGCTGGCCGTCGGCGGAATTGTTCAAGGAATAAATCTGAATAATCCGCAAATTCCTTTCGCCGACGTGATCAAAGGAACACTTCCATTTCTACACATCAGCCTCCTTGGAAGTCTTCTGCTCGTCATGTCTGGGATTTTGTTCCTTCGAAATTTGTTGTCTCTTTGCATCAGTTACTCCCGCGCCTGTTGGGAAAATAAAAAATCGGAGGCGCGCTCATGAATTTTGGCCCGCTGATTTTTCTCGGAATTTTCTTCACCATGTCCCTCTCGTGGCTCGGACTCGTGCTTGGTCCACAATTGCAATTGGGCAAACAGACTCCTGAACCAAACGAAAAGACCGGCCAGCTTTATCCGCAAGCCCGCTCTGGAATGGCGGCGCAAGGCGCGCAAATCTATCGCGCGAACGGCTGTTTCTATTGCCACAGGCAGCAGGTTGCGCCGGAAAAATTTGCCTCAGATATCGCTCGCGGTTGGGGCAGCCGTCGCACCGTCGCCGCCGATTATTTGTTTGATTCCCCAGTGATGGTTGGCTCGCAACGCATTGGCCCCGACCTCGCGAATGTGGGGCTGCGTCGCCCCGATGCTCAGTGGCATTTCCTTCATCTTTACAATCCGCAGACCACCATGCCCGCTGGTAAAAAATCCGACATGCCGTCTTATGCATTTCTTTTTGAAGAAAGAAAAATCGGACGAGCGCGCTCCCGGGACGCGTTGAAATTGCCCGCGAATTTTGCGCCCAAACCCGGTTATGAAATTGTCCCGACGCCAGCCGCGCAACAACTCGTCGCGTATTTGAAAAGTTTACATTCCGAAACTCCATTGCCCGAAGTTCCCTCGCTGACGCCTTCCACGAATAAAGTGGAAACAACCAATGCAGTCGCGGCAACGACGAACGCAGTTGCTAGTGGGGCAGGCATCCAGTCTGCCACTGCGGCGACCAACGCTCCCGCCGCCACAAATAACGCGACTGGAACAAACGCGTCTCAACCTGCGGCCACCAACTCTCCTGCGAAATGAATCCTGACGTGAAAAATTCTCCAACGACGAACGGCACCGAGCCATCAGTCGGCTTCGCGCCTGTTCCCGTGGCGATTTTTCTGTTGATCGGAATTTTATTTTATCTCGGTCAACTTTATCTCGATCACTACGGCGGTGGTTTTAACGCCAAGGTTTATGGTCCCTACGATTCATGGAAAATGGTTCAGGAGTTGCAACCCAAAGGCGCGGGAGATCTTGTGTTTGCCAAAGGAAAAAAAGCTTATAACGACGTGGGCTGCGTTGCCTGCCATCAAGCGACTGGCATGGGAACTCCCGGACAATTTCCGCCTTTGGCCGGTTCAGAATGGGTCCTGGCGCCCGGTCCTAATCGCATGATTCGTATTGTTCAACATGGATTGGAAGGCCCCATCAAAATCAAAGGAACCGATTGGGCGTTGGCGATGCCGGGCGGACTCGGCGCAGTTCTTTCCGACGAGGATTTCGCCGCATTGCTGACGTATGTTCGCGGCAACAAAGAGTGGGGGAACAACGCGTCTCCAGTTACAGCAGCCGAGGTGAAAGCAGTGCGCGATCAAATTAAAGCTCGCCAAACCCCGTGGCACGCCGACGAACTCCTCGCCGTTCCTGAAAAATAATCGGAGCGCGAAAGCCAGCCGAAAAAAATTCCGCGAGGTCTTGGACTGCGGCAGCCCTCTGCCGCTTTGGTTTTGTCAGTCGCGCAGGGAAAAAAGCGGCAGAGGGCTGCCGCAGTCCAAGACGCTGACGCGCGGTTCGCCCGCCCAAAACTTCTTCACGGCTACGGAATTCCTGAAACCGTTTTGGTTGATGAGAGTTTGGGCGCGACGCCCGAACTTGCACGCGGGACGCGTGCGCTCCCAGGCCTTGTCAGATGACGTTTGGGACAAACGTCCTAAATTGTTTTTCCCGAATCTGGTAGGGCGTTTGTCGCAAACGCCTCGACTTCACCGCGCTTTCTTCACCTGTCGCAAAATAAACTTCACCAACGCCGGATCTCGAAAATATTCGGGAATCTCCTCGTGTCCGTGACCGGGAACAATCTTCAACGTCAGCTTGGGATAAATCTTCTGCATCGCGCCGGAGTTGGCCGCCAACGGAACCAGCTTATCGCTGTCGCCGTGGATGTGGAACCCTGGAACATTTAACGTCGCGAGCCGCTGAATCGGGTTTCGCTCCCGCAACGTCTCCGCGATTTTTCCGCCGGGATAACTCCGATTGTCCAGCACCGGATAAATTCCGACCACCGCCGTCACGCGCTTTGGATTTTCCACCGCCCAATTGTAAAGCATCAACCCGCCGCGACTCTGCGCCACCAGCACCGGCTTGCGACTGTAACCGCGCCGCACCATTTCGCGATAGAACGCCGTGAATTGCGC
>JBDSYB010000285.1:0-8106 GCA_039925885.1 Verrucomicrobiota bacterium | reverse complement strand
GTTCCGCCTTCAGGCGGTTCGGGAACGGAACCGCCTGAAGGCGGAACTCCAAACGAATAACTTCGCGCCGATTTGATTTTCTCAATTTCTTTGATCGAACATTCGCGCGCCAGCACTACGAGATTGCAACCAAGCTCTTTGGCGAATTCCACGCCGTTTGCACTGGTGATGGTCATCTGTGTGGAACCGTGAATTGGAAAATCCGGCGAAAGTTTTCGGATCAAACGACAAATGCCAACGTCTTGAACGATGGCTGCATCCACTCCAGCGGAAATAATCGAGCGCAGATATTTTTCCGCATCTTCGAGTTCATTCGCAAAAACCAGCGTGTTGAAAGTGACGTAGCCTTTCACGCCGCGCCGGTGCAAAAATTCCATCAGCTTCGGCAAATCCGCTTCCGTAAAATTGTGCGCTCGCATTCGCGCGTTGAATTTTTCCAGCCCAAAATAAATTGCGTCCGCGCCATTCTCGACAGCAGCCTTGGCGCAATCCCAATCGCCCGCTGGCGCAAGAAGCTCGGGCAGAGTTCGAGGCTCATTTTTTGAGTCCTGAATTTGCTTCGGCGCAGCATTGGGATTTTGATTCGACATTCTTGGGATTGAATTTAACACCGCGACTAAAAGAGACAATGAAGTATCCCATACCCTCTTGGTTTTTGCTCTGGCCGGAATTTTATCTGGCGCGAAAAAAAGCCTTGCCAAAGTAAAACTACAATTGTAGTTGTTTCAACGAACCGGTTGGTTGTTTAAAATCATGCCAAAAATACCCGCTATCTCGGAATCGGAATGGAAGGTGATGAAAGCGCTTTGGGAGAAGTCTCCACAACCGGCTTATGACCTTGTTGCATCGTTCGGAAAATCCGAAGAATGGCATCCCAATACAGTGAAGACACTGCTCAGCCGTTTGCATAAAAAAAAGGCGCTGGGCGTGAAGCGGTATAAAAATCTTTATCTTTATTTTCCGTTGGTGACGGAGGAAGCCTGCCTCCGCGAAGAAAGCGATTCCTTCCTGAACCGATTGTTTGGCGGCTCGGTCAAGCCGCTGCTGCTCCATTTCGCTCAACACCAAAAACTTTCTGCGGCGGATTTGGACGAACTCAAAATCATCCTGAAGAAAGGGAAAAAATGATATGAACAACGAAATGCTCGAATGGATTCTGGGCCGGCTCTGGCGCGTGTCGTGGCAGGCGGGTGTGCTGGTGTTGTTGGTGCTGGCGGTGCAATGGATTTTCCGGGCGCGGCTGGCCGCCAAATGGCGTCACGCCCTCTGGCTTCTGGTCCTTGGTCGGCTCGTGTTGCCGGTGTCGTTTGAAAGTGCGACCAGCATTTTCAATTACGCCAGCGCTGAACGGATTGCGAATTATCAACGATCTGAAAGCGTTTCGTCTCACCCACAGATTTCTAAGGAAAACGAAAATATTTTTCGACCTTCGAAATTACCGGGCGCTGCCACGTTTGAGACAGAAAAGAATCTGCCGTCTATTGCGGAACCGATTACTTCGGAGCGAGCGAGTGCGTTGCCTGTTAAAGAGGGTTCCAAATCGCCGTCCTATTGGTCATGGAAAAAAATTGCGTTTGGACTCTGGCTGGGTGGCGTTGCCTTTCTGGCCCTACGTCTCGTGTCGAGCAACTTTCGTTTTGCCCGGAAACTGCGACACGAATTGCCGATTGGAGACCCGGCGATTCTCTCGACTCTGCGGCGGTGTGAAGGCTTGATGAACATCCGCAGACAAATCGTTTTAATCGAAACGAAGGAAGTGCAAAGCCGCGCCTTGTTCGGTTCTTTTCGCCCAAAGATATTGTTGCCGCAAAAAATGGTTCGTGCGTTTTCGGCAGAAGAATTGCGGTATATTTTCCTGCACGAACTGGCGCACATTCATCGCGGAGATTTGTGGATCAATTGGCTGGCAGCGATTCTCCAGATTTTGCATTGGTTCAATCCGCTTGTCTGGCTCGGCTTCCATCGAATGCGCGCCGACCGCGAACTTGCCTGCGACGCTCTTGCGCTCTCGCACGTAAATGACGGGGAAAGTCGTTTTTACGGCGAAACAATTTTGAAGTTGCTGGAAGGATTTTCGCGGCCTGCCAGTGTGCCCGGACTGGTTGGAATCCTCGAAAATAAAAATGATATGAAGCAGCGGATAAAAATGATTGCTACCTTCAAGAAAGCTTCCGGTTGGCCTTTATTGGCCATCGTCGTTCTTCTCGGTTTGGCCACCGTCTGCCTCACCGACGCGCAAACGAAAAAGGGCAAAGCTGAAAAAAATGAGGTCAACGCAAAGGTTGAAAAGTCGGTTGGGTCAGCGAACGCTGAAATCGAAGAAACGAATTCTGCCCCTCGCCCGGATTTGATCGGCCAAGTGCAGAACAAAGAAGGTTCGCCGATTGCCGCGACAATTTTTATTTCCACCGCCGGGCCAAAAGTGGGAACGAGTTCTTTTTGCCCTTCGTGTTATGCCGATTGCCGGAAGAGCGCAAAGAGTGGCAAGGAAGGAAACTTCAAAATTGAATCGCTCGACCCGCAATTACGTTTCCGAATTCTCGTTGTCGCCAAAGGGTACAAACCCAAATTCGTTTCGAAAGTTGACCCGGCGAACGGGTCTCTCACCGTGAAAATGGATCCGGCCAATCTCGCCGACGCTCGCCCGGAAAATACTTTGCGTGGGCGAGTGGTGAACACGAAAGGCGAACCGGTGGTGGGAGCCGCAGTCGAATCACATGGCATTCATAAACAAGATGGCGGTGGAATGTGGGGAGAATTGCCCGGCGTCGATCCACTCGCGGTCACTGATGAACAGGGCGAATTCATCATCATTTCAAAGGATCCTTTTCTCAGTCTCGACGTGAAAGTTCAGGCGCGAACGTTTGCCAATAAAACATTTTCCGGTTTGCCCAGCGGAACGAAGCGACATGACTTGACGTTGACGGAAGGTGCAACCGTGGCGGGTCGTGTCCTCTTCAACGGAAAGCCGCTTAAGAATGTTTCTGTCGGGCTGGTATCGGTAGATCGCGGAATGGAGAATTATACAGGCAATTTCGAGATTGGCACGACCAAGGACGGGCAGTTTGCTTTCGTTAATCTTCCACCCAACGTCGATTATTACGTTTATGGAATCATGAACACGATAAAGCCGTATGGAGCGATTGGCGTTGTGAAAGTGCGCTCAGGAAAAGACGGTGACACTGCGGACGTCGGCGATCTAAACGTCACTGAAGCTTATCGGTTGGCGGGTCGCGTGGTCTTGACCGATGGCACACCTGTTCCGTCCAAAACGCGATTGCTGGTGAGTCGTCAACAAGCGTGGGACTCAATGAACCTGGTGTTGGATAAGAATGGAAATTTTGATACGGTCGGCATTCCTAATGAAACGTTTTCTTTGAGCGCGCGAGTGCTAGGTTATCGCGTTTCATCTCAGAATGCGAGTCTCGACACCATGAATCCGTTTCAATTGGTTGGACGCGTTAACCAGAACATTACGAATCTCGTTTTTCTATTGGAAAAAGGCGAAAATCTGGAATCGAGTTTTAGTTCGACTATGCGGGATGATGAGCGTCCACAAAATCTTCCGTTGCGCGGCGGGGAATTTAAAAAAGATCATTCCAATGAATTTCTCGTTTCCGGTCGAGCGCTGGATGAGGAAACCAAACAGCCGATTCCAATGGTCCGCTTCACTCCGGGTAAAGCGAGTTGGCGCGCGGGAGTGGATTGGGATTTGCAACACACTCAAATTACAACCAACGGAACTTACTCTCTTTATTTCGGTAAAACTCGAGACGACATTCTGATCAAAGCCGAAGCCGAAGGTTATCTGCCGGCGATTTCCACGACTCTTTCACCGGGCAGAACTAATTTTGATTTTGTTTTGAAAAAAGGTTCCGGCCCCCGCGGCACGGTCTGGTTGCCGAATGGAAAACCGGCCGCAAAAATTAGCGTGGCGCTGATTTGTCCAGCCGACCAGTCCTACAATTTGAACGGGAAAAGCCAGATTGATTTCTGGCAAAACAAAAAATTGGTGCGGACGACCGATACGAATGGAAACTTTTCTTTCCCGCCGGAATTGGAAATGCAATCGGTCATGGCCGCTGGACCGGATGGAATCAAGGGCGTTTCTCTCGAAACCCTCGCGGCTGATCCGAAAATAATTTTGGAACCTTGGGGAAAAATCAAAGGAACAATCAAACGCACTTCTGGAGTTGGCACCAATGAGGACCTTGATCTGGCATTTGCTGAAGAATCGTTTCCCGGCCAAGCCCGTTTGAACCCTGGTTGCCACGCCCTCACGGATGCGGAAGGCCGCTTTGAATTTGACCGCGTCCCGCCCGGCGAACTCCAAATCACTTATCGAAACAAACTTGAGCGCAACTCGTGGCAGAACGAAAACCTGCAACGTGTGACCATGAAACCCGGTCAAGCGTTAGAGTTAAAAATTGTCTCAACGGATCGACCCACAAATAATTCTCCGACTCCTGCCGCGGCTAAACCAAAACCGATTCGCAAGCCAGGTCTTGGTCCCAAAGGAATTGTTTTTCTCCCGGATGGTAAACCGGCGGTCGGCGCTGAAGTGGCGTTAGCAATTCCCGGAGAATATCTCGGTCTGGGGAAGGCTGCGTTCACTTCCGATTTTCAAGCGCGACAGGATGGCTTGATTGTTTCGACCGATGCCAAGGGCGGCTTTTCTCTGCCATCGGGTGAAGGCGCCGAATCGGTTATCGCTCTGAATTCGGAAGGATACGCCAAAGTTTCTCTGGAAGAGGCAAAATCGGGCAAGATTCAATTGCAACCTTGGGGTCGAGTTGAAGGCACATTAAAAATCGGGCAGCGTCTGGGCACGAACGAAACGGTCTTCTTGAATACGGTGGATTTCTTAAGCCGGTCACCAATTTATGGAAATGAATTCAGATCAAAAACAGACGAGCAAGGCCAATTTGTTATTTCTTTTGTGCCGCCCGGAGAACATCAAGTGGTTCGCCTCATCCCCGTCCGAGGATCGCCAGGCAAGTGGAAATATGGGAGGGGTTATCGATTTAATGTTCCCGCTGGCCAATCTGTGAAAGTTACCGTCGGCGGAGATGGGCGTAAAGTTGTGGGGCGAGTCACTCTCGGCGACGGCATAGAACCTCTCAATGACCCAACCATGCGAGGTTCTATTTCCACGGGTTTTCCTAAATCGCCGAAGCCGCTGACTACACCTGAAGAAATACAGGAATGGAACGATTCGCCTGAATGTAAGGAAGCGGCAAAGAACATGCGCGCTTACGTGCTGACCTTCACGGAGGATGGGGGTTTTATCACAGAAGACGTTACAGCCGGGAAATACAGCTTGGAGATCACACTTCCACGAAAATTTGATCCTGAACTGCTTAAAAACCCGAAACTGTTTAAAGAATGGGCAGAAAATCCGAAAGCATCGCTGCAAAGGGAAATTGTAATTCCAGAGATCGATGAAGCGAACCGATCCGAACCTTTGGATTTGGGCACACTGAAACTCAAAGCGGGCAAAAAATCCAAATAAACCTCGTTTGCTTTGTTTGCGATCTCACCCGCGATGCTCCTTAGCATCGAAAAGCGCTTTCGCAAATCAGTCTAAACTTCTTCACTGCGTCTTCTCGCCTCTGTGGTTAACTTCCGGCGATGCGCGTTTTGATTATTGGCTGCGGTTACGTCGGCATTCCGCTCGGAGCGGAGTTGGTTCGGCTAGGTCATGAGGTTTTTGGCGTGCGCCGGACGGCAGAGGAGAATGAAGAATTGAAAGCGTCCGGAATCGTTCCTCTCGTTGCTGATATTTCCAAACCGGAAGATCTCGAAAAACTACCGACTGATTTTGATTGGGTTGTAAACACAGTTTCTTCAACTAAAGGAGGCGCGGTGGAATACGAACAAGTTTATCTCAATGGGACGCGAAATTTAATCAACTGGCTCGGTGCGAATCCACCCAAGAAATTTGTTTATACGAGCAGCACGAGTGTTTATGGGCAGGCGGATGGTTCGGCGGTAAAAGAAAGTTCACCGACGGATCCGCAAAGCGACACGAGTAAAATTCTCGTGCAAACGGAAAAGCTGTTGCTCGATGCCGCGCAACAGAAACAATTTCCGGCCTTGATTTTACGCGTCGCTGGAATTTACGGGCCGGAACGAGGACATTTATTTCTGCAATACCTTCGCAACGAAGCGAAAATGTCCGGCAAGGGCGAGCGGCTGATCAACATGATTCATCGCGATGATTTGGTCGGAGCAATCATCGCTGCTTTGAAGAGCGGGCGGGTTGGGGAAATTTACAACGCTGTGGATGACGAACCGGTGGCGCAGATTCATTTCTTCCGCTGGCTTTCTGAAACGCTCGGCAAATATATGCCTCCCTTCGCGACCGAAGCGGAAAGCGCCGAGCGCAAACGTGGTTTGACTCAAAAGAAAGTTTCCAATCGAAAATTAAAAATGGAACTTGGCTACCAATTCAAACATCCGACATTCCGGCAGGGTTATTCGGCGGAGATTTTGCGGCTGGAGCGATCTGGGAAATTGGATATTTCGCCGGATCCGCGCTGAGTAATGTTCGCATGTTTGAGTTGCCGAACCCTGCCAATTAAGGTGACGAACATCTCATTCACTCTTGAAAATTAAATTGCGGAAATTTCTGTTTTTGGTGTTGCTCACGTTTAGCGCCTGCAAATCACCTTCGTCCTCAACGATCGAAACTTCGCTGCCCGCCGGTTCGGACGCTCCCATTGTCATCCTGATTTCTCTGGATGGATTTCGCTGGGATTATTTGCAAAAATTCAAACCGCCGCACTTGAGCAAACTTGCTGTCGAAGGCGTCGAGGCTGAGCGACTGATTTCTGCGTTTCCCTCGTTGACTTTCCCGAACCATTACACGATTGCAACCGGTCTTTGGCCTGAACATCACGGCATTATTGCCAACAGTTTTTATGACGACGGGTTCAAAACCAATTTCAATATTTTCAACAGTCCCGCGCCGCGCGAAAGCCGGTGGTGGGGTGGCGAACCAATTTGGGTGACGGCGTTAAAACAAGGGCGTATCGCAAATTGCATGTTCTGGCCCGGCTCGGACGCGCCGATCCAGGATGTTCGTCCGAATCAATGGCGCTCGTTTGATTACAAAGTGACGCTTCACGAACGGGTGCAAACCGTCTTGGACTGGCTCGGGCAACCGGTCGGAAAACGTCCAGATTTCATTTCATTGTATTTCCATGAAACCGACTCCGCCGCGCACCATTACGGAATTGACTCAGCCGAAAATACGCAGGCCGTTTTTGATGTTGATAAAGCCGTCGGGCAATTGGTGGAAGGCATTCATCGACTTAAGCTCGATGCGTTGGTGAATCTGGTAATTGTTTCCGATCATGGTATGGCGGAGGTCAGTGCAACTCGTATTGTCGCCTTGAGCCGGTTGTTCGATCTCAAACAGGTGCAGGTGGACTTCTCAGGCGCGGTGGCTGGTTTGCGTCCTCTCGATGGCGACGTGGATTCGTTATTCAAGAAAATTTCTGCGCAAGAAAATCACTTTCGTGTTTATCGCCGGGAAAATATGCCGACTCGATTTCACTTTCGCGAGAACGGGCGCATTCCGCCCGTCGTGCTCGTCGCTCACGAAGGTTGGTATATTCGCAAACAACCGTTGGATGAAGTGGCTGCGCAAAAGTTTGAAAAAGCCACTCATGGTTTTGATCCAGAGTTGAGCTCAATGGGAGCGACGTTCATCGCGAACGGCCCGGCATTTCGCCGCCATACCAAAATTGCGGCGGTCGAAAATATTCACATTTACAATTTGCTGTGCGCGACGCTCGGTTTGAGACCCGCGCCCAATGACGGCGATGATCGGCTGGTGGAAAAAGTGCTTAAAAAAAAATCCGCTAACTAAAACCCGTCGTCAAAATTGCTGAAACGCAAATCACATCGGCTCTTCTGCTTCGAGGAAACCGGATAATTGGCGGATGCGCGTGGGGTGCCGCATTTTCCGCAACGCCTTCGCTTCAATTTGACGAATGCGTTCGCGCGTCACTTTGAATTGTTTGCCGACTTCCTCGAGCGTTCGCGCGTAGCCGTCGCCAATTCCAAAACGCAGTTCCAAAACTTTGCGTTCGCGTTCCG
>JBDSYB010000284.1:0-10979 GCA_039925885.1 Verrucomicrobiota bacterium | reverse complement strand
GTGAAGAGTCGGTGAATAACTAAAACCCCGTCATAAAAATCGCCGATTTGCAACTTTGTTTTCGAGAAAATCTGTTCAAAAAAAACTCCGGCAGCAGCAGCTGGTGAATAACTTTTTTATTTTTTTTCCACAAAAATTCATCGAAAAAGTTGCACCCACCGGAAAAACGTCGAGGAACCGTTTGGATCGTTGAGAAACGAAAAAAGCCGCCCCAGACGGAGCGGCTTTAAATATCAGATAATTCGCCTTAGCTTTTTTTGGCTTTGGCGACCACTTTGCTTTTCACAGCGGCAGTTTTACGTTTGAGATATGATTTTCGGCGTGATCGTTTTTGAACTTTATTAGATTGTTGGCCCATAAGTGTCTTTACTTTGCTTAACGGTTAAGTTGTTTATCCGAATATGAAGAGTCGTTTCACCGCATTCAATATCTATTTATTGGCCGCTATCTTTTTGTGCAGTTGCAAATCGCCCGAAGAAAGAAGAGAGGCCGCCACTGCCCGCAAAGAAAAAAAGGAAGCATCGACGATCCGTTTTCACCTCGAAGCGCGAGGAGACACGACAGAGCGGTCTGAAACGGTGCCGATTCTGCGCGCTTCGCCCGTTCCTGTAAAAATCGTCAAAGAACCTTTCCTCGATGAGCGCGATGTTCTCAAAGCGTCAATCGTTGAGACGGTGGGCGGGTTCTCCATTCTCATCCAACTTGATAAACACGGCACGTTTGTTCTCGACGCCATCAGCACGTCCAACAAAGGCAAACGCATCGCGATCATGACGGAGGCTGGGGATCGACGGTGGCTGGGGGCACCCGTGATTCCGCAGCGAATCACCGATGGTGTGTTGACATTTACGCCCGACGCCACCCGCGAAGAAACAATCCGCATTGTTCGCGGCTTAAATAATATTTCCACAAAGATTCGGAAAAAACGTCTGATTCCAGAATATTAATGCGTTCTATAATTCTGATTTATTTTTGCTGGGCGGCGCAACTGTTCGGCGCGGAAACATTTCATCTGCCCACTGCCAACAAAGCCCTTTTCCAACCTGGCGCTGAAGAAAAATATTTTGTTGGCACCACCGGCAAACCGTGGATGAGTGGCACGTTTGGCTGCGTCCGATCCGATGGCGGGCAAATGCACGAGGGACTCGACATCCGCTCCATTGAACGTGACAAAAAAGGAGAGCCGACTGATAAGATTTTCGCCACCGCTGATGGAACCGTCGCCTACATCAATAAAAAGCCGTCGCTCTCTAACTATGGAAATTATCTGGTTTTAAAACACCGCATCGACGGACTTGAAATTTATTCGCTCTACGCGCACCTCCGCGAAATTCGTTCCGAACTCAAGATTGGCTCTGCGGTTAAATCGGGCGACACCATCGCGGTGATGGGTCGCACCAGCAATACGCATGAACGTATTTCCAAAGAACGCGCTCACGTTCACTTTGAACTAAATTTTTTGGTCAATGAAAAATTCTCAGGCTGGTATAAAAAAAACTTTCCCGGCACGCGCGATGATCACGGTAAATGGAACGGTCAAAATATGATCGGCCTTGACCCTCAGGCGATACTTCTGGCTGATCATGGTGGGGAGAAGTTTAACCTGCTGGCCTTTATTCAAAAGCAGCCCGAATTGTGTCGCGTCGTGGTGCGGGACACAAATTTTCCCTGGCTAAAACGCTACGCCTCCTTGATCCGCGACAATCCAGTCGTCGAAAAAGAAGGGATTGCTGGCTTTGAAATGGCGCTGAATTTTAATGGGTTGCCCATGCGGATCACACCTAAGGCCGCCTCAGAATTAAAAAGCCCGGCGAAATTTAGGCTGGTTTCCGTGAACGACAAAGAATATCAAAAAAATCCCTGCCGAAGATTAGTGACCAATCGCAATGGCCGTTGGGAATTGGGGAAAAATGGAACGCGCCTGTTGGATTTATTAACTTACTAACTTCCAGTCGAGTTCATCACTGAATGTTGCTCTCTTGCCGAAGGTGTTTTTTCCTTCGCGCGTTCGTGATGACGTTTTTAATGGAATCGAAAATTAGATAACCGATGAAGACAGCCGCGATTGCTCCCGCGACGATCATAAAAACGGTTGGCACAAAATTATGACGAAGGTTTTCCTTAAAAAAATTTAAAATAGGCTCCATAGTTTAATTCGATCACATCATATCAAACGATCGGTCTCTTCCACAACCACTGAAAGTTGCCTGCTGATATCCTCTTCATTCTCGGAAATTTTCATTTTACGCACGAACCAGTGTTCCGTGTGTTCGACAGCCGCCTGTGGATCCAAGCGGGCCAATGGCCCGAGGCTTTCCATCTCCAGCATATCTCCATTGGTATAACTTTCCGTGTTGCATCCAAAATCCGGATAAACCGCTTTTGGATCAAAAGCAAATCGCTTTAAAAACAAATCTTCTTCGCGAACGTAAGCAGCCCAGCCCAACGTATTCATCATGCCAATTTTTTGCGGATGAGACGCAGCCGGGTCGCACCGCAATTGGATATATTTTTCGCCCCAGATCCAGCGCGCATCTTTCATGTTTGTATAACCCCACAAGGCCAGCGGACGCACGGGCAATAATTGATTTCCAGCCCGTTCCTGCGGGAAAATAGCGCGGCCCGGGCCTTCCATGACCGTCAATGCCCAAGGGGCAACCTCGATCGGCCAAAGGTTTTTGTTGGTCAGGCGATGCAAAACCGTGACGTGATTCTCCTGCGGATCAAGTGTCACCTCGATTTCTTTTTGGAACCCCGTGCTGGTTTCCACGGGTTGAATCAGCCGCAACAATTTTCCGTCCCACTGATGTGCAATCGCCGAATTATCCGGTGCGTAACTACGCGGCATCACTTCCGGCGCGTGCCAAAAACGATGGCCCCCGTAGGCCCTCCATTTCTCGCCGCATGATTTTCCCATCTGATCGGGAAATTCTTTAAACAGATTCTCTCCGTGCGCGAAGGCCAACCGGATAATGCGAGGTCCAACTTCCGTTGTCGCAATTAAGCTGATCTGCCCATTACTCAACTCGATGCAATTATCCCAACCTCCATAGTTTATTTTGCGCATTTGCACTGAGTCGGAGTTCATGGTTCGTAAATATGTAGAGCCAAAAAATATAAATCACAAGTTTGATTGCAAACAACGGAACAATCTTCCGGTAATTTGCAGCGCCACGTGCCAAAACAAAATCTGTGAAGGGGCGATGTCTGCTGCCGAATGTATCGATGTCTTTACACAGAAATCACGCGGCTATGTAGAATTTTGTGAACAAAACGAAGTTTCTCAATAGCAGGATTGGACAGCACAAATGGATACAAATCCGGAAGCCCCATTCCCCGATTGAGTTCGTTCAACGCGTAGGTCAGCGGGAACCAGTTGCCCAGAATGGACTCTAAAGGCGGATCGAAATCGGCGATGGATCTCGGATCTGCGGTCATTGACTTTGCATCCGGATGGCGCGGACGCAGCGCGAGACCGAAGCTGGCCGCAGTTTCAACTGTATCAACAATGTGGAAATAGTGTGCGGTCGTTTCGGCCCAGTCTTCCCACGGGTGCGAAGTGGCGTAGGCACTGACGTGGTGCGATTGCCAATCAGCGGGCGCGCCTTGCTGGTAGTAGCTTTGAAGCGCGGAGTTGTAGTTCTCCCTTTCGTCTCCAAATAATTCGCGGAACAACTGGAGGTTTTGATCCCGCGCGACAAGTTCGCCCCAGTAATAATGAGCAATTTCATGACGCATATGTCCGAGCAAAGTTCGGAAAGGCTCGCGCAAATCCATTCGCCGTCGCTCCCTTTCCGCTGGATCCGCTTCTGCGATATTAATTGTAATGATGCCATCCGCATGGCCGGTCATGATCGGCGAAGAACCATCAACCGGATCGTTCATAAAACAAAAACGCAAGGGGGGGCGGTTTTCATTCGGTGAACCTTCGGTCGAAAGCCCCAATCGAAGTAGTGTATAAATCATCCGTCGTTTTGCGGCTTCAATCTGGTGCCACAATTCCCGGTTTTTCGTGATGGTTAAATCAGGAATGACGATGTTAAGACGGCAGGCCGCGCAGAGCGGATTTGAATCATCGGCGGGAACCAGCCAGTTGCAAATCTGATGTTGCTGACCATTAGCGCACTGCTTGTAACGACGGCTATTTGCAATCGGCGTGAGAGCTCGACAAAAGCCGGTGGAGTCGAACTCGATAGAGCTAAGGTCAATCAAATCAGGAAGAAACCCGAGGCTCTTGTGGCATTTCAAACAAAGAACATTTTCGAAAAAAACGAGACTGCCGCATGTATCGCAATGAAAGGCCTTCATAAATTAGTAGCTGTCGAGATACTTGCGTTCCCCTGCCCCTTTGCAGTTTCTGCTATTGCCGCCACGTCCACGGCTACTTTTAAAGTATGTTCGCCGGTGCCGAGAGTAACTCCTCGAATCGGGCTGACATCATTGTAGTCGCGACCATACGCGACGGCGAAATGCCGCATGGTGGGCATAATGTTGTTAGTCGGATCAAGGTCAATCCAACCAAGGCCATGGCAATAAAACGAAACCCATGCATGCGAAGCGTCTGCGCCGATCAGTCGCACGCTTCCGAACGGCGGATCTGTCTCCAGATAGCCGCTGACGTAGCGCGCTGGTAAACCCAACGACCGAAAACAAGCTATCTCTAGTTGCGCAAAATCCTGACACACTCCGCGCCGGCTTTTGAAAACTTCCTCCAGCGATGTGGCGATTGTTGTGGCTTTCGGATCGAACTTAAAATCAGCGTAAATGCGTCCAGTTAAGTCCAGCGCGGCTTCGAGGATAGGACGATTTTTAGTAAAGGAAGGCGCGGCATAATCCGCATACTCAGCCGCGGTTTTCACTAGGGGCGAATCAAAAATAAACTCATTCGCCTCAAGAGACTGGCCCATTTGTCGTCCACGACTGGACGTTCGCACGTTTTCCCAAGCAAGAGTCTCGGCGGGAGCAGGCGTAGCGCGAGGTGTAACGGAAACTTGACTCTCCGAAGTTACAACCAGTTTTTTATGCGCGCCTTCGATGGTGAGAAACGTAACTGCGTTGCCGAAGTAATCAAAATGACGTTCGGAAATGGCAGGTTGAGGAGCAACTTCAACGTTGTGATTGAGACAGCGTTGATGAGGCAAATCGCGCGGCGCCAATCGCAACAGGTGATGCGACAGCGAAACACTCTCCGTGTAATCGTAGGTTGTCGTATGGTTGATTTTGTATGTCATGGCGACTTAGCTCACGCGCGAGATAGTTAGGCTGAAGTAATGGTGACTAAGTTCATTTGAGACGGCAGTTAGTCCTGTGCTCCATTCGCCGAGCCATTGCGCGATGGTTTCCTTTTGCTCATTTGCGGCAAGGCGGGACAGGTCTGGAATGCTGCACCTCAGAAGGTGAGCGGTGAGTCTATCGAGCCGTTGTTCTTCCGGGTTCTGAATACTATCGTTTCCATAATGAGGTAAGTTCGCAGCGAGCTCGGTCAATGCCGTCAATTGATAAGCAAGCGAGCGCGGGTTTCCTTTGTCGAGAACAAGTAGCTCAAGCACCGAAGGTAGTTGCGGTTGCGCAAGGTAACGTCGCCGGTAGGTCATGGAACTATCCGCAATTTCCAGCAATGGTTCCAACAAGACTGGGGTATTTATTTTAGGAGCAAGCGCGCTGCTCAAGAGGTTAATGAGGTTGGAGCCACGTTCGAGTCGGCGGCCAAAATCGAGGAATCGCCAGCTGTGACCGCGTGTCATATTTTCCATCTCCATTCCGCTGAAGGCAGCAAGGTCCATGATGAGAGTGTTAATCAGGCTCAACGCGTTGGCGAGAGGAATGCGGCCGGGTCGGGTGCGCGAATCGGATTGGAGCTGATTTAGAATACTCCAGGTATCCACGGAGAAACGGTCACGCGCGACTGAAGTGATGTGCCGGATGCGTAAGCCTAGTTCGCGCACGCTTCCGACTCGTTCTGAGTCGTAAACCAGAGCGAGAATTTCATGTTGCAATTCTGTCGCAGACACTCCGCCGAAAAAACGTTTATGCAAAATTTCCAGTCGCACGAGTAGTTGGACCAGCTCGGCAAGTTCCGAAGTATTTTCAGAAGTAGCTTCGTCAGTCATGCGCGCAATGACGCAGCGGAGAACGCGCATTCTGTTTTCCAATCGTTCAACGTAGCGCCCGAGCCAGTATAAATTATCAGCAACACGGCTGGGTAATTCGGCAGCAAGGCGTGGAAAACTGAGAGGTTGCCCGGCAGCAGTGAGCAAGGAGACAGGCGCAACTGGACTATCCGATAGAACCCAGGTGTCCTTGCTACCTCCGCCACTTTGCATGGAGACAATGGGGTCGCTCGCGGCAGGTGATACGCGAACCAAACCACCGGGCATCACGGAGAAAGTATCTCCCTGCGCGGCGATGTAAGCGCGGAGAGAAATGCGGCGCGGTTCCAATTTCTCGTTCAACCAGACCGGCGCAGTCGAGAGCGCGACTTGTTCCTGACCTACAAATTCAAATGGGCGGGCGCAGATTGCAGCGATAAGGTCTTCGCGTTCCAGATTGCTGAGCCTGCCGCCAAAGGAAGATTTGCGCGCCTGAGTCGCGATGCCCGATTTCACTACGATGTCGTCGAGGTGGTCGAGAACGTATTTATGTTCCTTGGCGTGACCGCACCACCATGTTGCAACGCTGGGTAGTTTTAACTCTTCACCAAGTAGGTGACGACACAAGCTTGGTAGAAACGCGAGGAAGGCTGGACTTTCGATTACTCCAGAGCCGAGCGCATTGGCGATAGCCACATTACCGGCGCGCGCAGCTTCTACCAAACCGGGCACGCCGAGGAAAGAATCTCCGCGCAACTCCAACGGGTCACAAAAACTGTCGTCCACGCGGCGGAAAATCACGTCCACCGGTTGTAGTCCTTCGAGGGTCTTCAGGAAGACGCGACGGTCGCGCACGGTGAGGTCGCCTCCTTCCACCAAAGTGAATCCCAGATAGCGCGCGAGGTAGGCATGTTCAAAGTAAGTCTCGTTATGCGGGCCGGGCGTGAGTAGAACGACGTTAGGATTGTCAGTATTTTGGGGCGCAAGTTGACGCAAGCTATCGCGAAGAATCCGAAAAAAAGAAGCGAGTCGTTTCACCTGACTGTCGCGAAATTCGTCCGGCAAAATTCGCGAAAGCACGATGCGGTTTTCCAGCGCGTAGCCGTTGCCGGAAGGAGACTGCGTTCTATCACCAAGCGCCCACCATTGACCATTAGGTGCGCGTGCCAAATCAACGGCGTGGAGGTGGAGATGAATTTCTCCCGGCACACGCAAGCCATGACACGAACGAAGAAATCCGGGGTTCGCAAAAACCAGCGCGGGTGGAATCAGGCCATCGCGCAATAATCGTTGTGGTCCGTAAAGGTCGGTGAGAATGAGGTTAAAAAGTTTCGCGCGTTGAGCGAGGCCGACTTCGAGGGAACGCCATTCGTCCGGCGCAATGAGTAGCGGAACCATGTCCAGTTCCCACGGACGCTCCAATCCTTGCGGGTCGCCATAGACATTGTAGGTGACGCCATGCTCGCGAATGATGCGACGCCCATTTTCCCAGCGCACGGCGAGTTCTTCACGTCCCAGTTTTTCAAAGGAGGAAATAAAATCTCGCCAGTGGGGTCGAGAATTTCCCGGAGCCAACGCGCTTTCATCATAAACATCCGTAGCCGCGCGATAACCTCCAAAAATTTTGGTGGTTGTCGGTGTAATTCCAGATGTGGATGTGTTGTTCAACTTTGGGTGAAGATAATATTACGCGGCACGGAAGGAATCAACCGTGGCGTAAATCGAGGGTGAAGGGGAACTCAGGATTTCGCTCTGCTGGACGAACATCAAGCGCGCCTGCCGTATGACCAATTTTCAGGAAGCGCGCGAGACGGCGGCTCTCGGCTTCATAGGCGTTCACGGGAAGGGTGGTGTAGCTCAGTCCGCCGGGATGGGAAACGTAATAGGTGCAACCTCCGAGCGAACGATTGTTCCATGTATCTACAATGTCGAAGGTCAATGGAGCATGAACCCCAATAGTGGGGTGCAAACATTGCGGGGGCTGCCATGCGCGAAAGCGAATGCCGGCGACATACTCGCCTTCGGTGCCGGTGGGATGGAGCGGGATGGAGTGGCCGTTGCACGCGACCAAGTGGCGCGAGTAAATCATACCTCTAACCTTGACCTGAAGCCGTTCGAGTGAAGAGTCCACATAACGAGTCGTTCCACCCGCCGCGCCTTCTTCTCCGAGAACATGCCACGGTTCGAGAGCTTGTCGGATTTCCAGACTTACTCCGCGTTGCGCAACAGTGCCGTAGTTTGGAAAACGAAATTCCAGATGCGGCGCGAACCATTCTAGTTTGAGTGGATAACCGTTGTCCTGCAAATCCTCGATGACATCGCGAAAATCTTCCTCCACAAAATGCGGCAGCATAAAACGGTCATGTAGTTCTGTGCCCCAACGCACTAAGGAGCGTTGATAGGGTTGTTTCCAAAAACGAGCGATGAGCGAACGCAGCAGGAGTTGTTGCGTCAAGCTCATGCGCGCGTGTGGCGGCATTTCAAAGGCACGTAATTCCACCAATCCAAGGCGTCCGCTGCTGCTGTCGGGCGAATAAAGTTTATCAATGCAGAACTCCGCGCGATGGGTATTGCCGGTGATATCGATGAGCAGATGTCGGAAAATTCTATCAATTAACCATGGCGCGACTTCTCTCTCTTCGGGAATTTGGCGAAAGGCGGTTTCAATTTCGTAGAGCGAATCGTTGCGCGCTTCATCCACTCGCGGATGTTGACTTGTCGGACCAATGAACAAGCCGCTGAATAGGAAGGAAAGCGACGGATGATTTTGCCAATAGGAAATCATGCTGCGCAAAAGGTCAGGCCGCCGTAGAAAAGGACTATCACTTGGAGTAGCTCCTCCAATGACGACATGGTTCCCGCCTCCGGTTCCAACATGGCGACCATCTATCATAAACTTCTCCGCGCTTAGTCGGGATTGGCGGGCTTCTTCGTAAAGCGCGGTCGTGTTCTCTACCAGTTCATCCCAACTGTGCGCCGGTTGCAGGTTCACTTCGATGACGCCGGGGTCGGGCGTGACTTTGACATTGTCCAATCGAGGGTCGCTCGGCGGAGTGTAACCTTCAATGACGACGGGCATTTGCAATTGGGCAGCGGTATCTTCGACGGCGGTGATGAGTTCGAGATAATCTTCCAGAGTCGCGACAGGCGGCATGAAAACATGGAGCTTACCATTGCGTGTTTCTACACAAAACGCAGTTCGCACAATCCACGCGGCGGATTCGCCGGGTTTAGGCAGGCGTGTGGGATCAGAACGAAGTTGCAACTTTTTAATTTCCTCCTTGCTGGGAGTATTCGTTTCCACTGGCAAAGAACGCTGGCCAAGCTTTTCCCGCGTAGGCAATGGCGGTCGCGTTTCCGTTGGATCGAGTTCGTTCAAGTAAGGATAATCAGATGGACTCACCCAAGGCAGAGAATCCAGCGGCAGTCGTAGTCCCATTGGTGAATCTCCGAGTGTGAGATAAAGTTTTTCCGCGCGCAGGAACCACGGACCACTTGTCCAGGAAGGTAAATGACTGGAACGTTGAACAGGCAAAACATAGCCAACAATGCTCTCCACACCTTGTTTCAAAATTTTCGCGAGACGGACGCGTTCCTCTTCATCCTTGGAATCAGATTTCTGCGAATCGACATTGGTCGGAAGACGACGCTCTTTCCAGAGATGGTAGAAGGGATCTTCGTAACCCGGCATCGCCCATTTCGGGTCAGTACCTAAGCGAGTGGCGAGAGCGGTAATAAATTTTAACGCATGTTCATCCGTATAGTTGTATTTAGTTTTTCCATCGGCAATGAGCGCGTCGTTGTTCCAAATGGGGTTGCCGTCTTTACGCCAGTAGCAGGCGAAGGCCCAGCGGGGAAGCGATTCTCCGGGATACCATTTGCCTTGTCCCCAATGAAGCAAGCCACCCGGAGCAAATTTTTGTTTTAATCGCAGCAGGAGTTCGCCGGACAACTTGTGCTTCTCTGGACCGACGGCGGTAAAATTCCATTC
Source organism: Verrucomicrobiota bacterium (assembly GCA_039925885.1). Taxonomy (GTDB): domain Bacteria; phylum Verrucomicrobiota; class Verrucomicrobiia; order Limisphaerales; family CANJXF01; genus CANJXF01. Next base: position 899 of record JBDSYB010000284.1, on the reverse strand, counting down.
TGCGCCATCCATGTTATCGATGGAAATAAAAGTTGGTTCGCCACCCATCGTGAGCCGCACATCGCCGGTTTTAAGTTCGGCATCAATGGAATTTCCAAGAGTGAGAATCTCCTTCCACTGTTCTTCCGTGTAAGGTTTGGTCACGCGCGCTGATTCGTGAATGCGCGTTATTTTCATCTCGTGAACAAACTGCGTTTTGCACTCGTCCACGGCGCCAGTAATCGGCGCGGCACTGGAAGGTTCGGGCGTGCAAGCCAGCGGAATGTGACCTTCGCCCGCCAGCAAGCCGGATGTAGGATCAAGACCAATCCAACCTGCGCCCGGTAGAAAAACTTCACACCACGCGTGTAAATCGGTGAAATCAATGTCTGTTCCACTGGGGCCGTCCAATGATTTTACGTCAGGCTTGAGTTGAATGAGGTAGCCGGAGACAAAACGCGCGGCGAGGCCGAGTTGGCGAAAAAGATTTACCAGTAGCCACGAGGTATCGCGACAGGAACCGGAGCGAATTTTTAATGTCTCCTCGGGCTTTTGCACACCGGCTTCCAAACGAATGAGATATTTTATCTCCTGCGACAGTTGGAGGTTGAGGCTGACGAGAAAGTCGATACTGCGAACTTCCGCGCGGTTGACAGTCTTCAAGTAGTCAGCAAGGAGGGAGGTCGCGGGAGTGGTTTCAAGAAACGGTGCGAGTTCTTTCAACAAGCCCGGTTCATAGTTGAAGGAAAATCTTTCGGCATAGGGTTCGAGAAAAAAATCGAAGGGATTGAACACTGACATTTCGGCAACGAGATTTACCTCGATGAGAAGCTCAGTCGTTTTTTCGGGAAAGGCGAGCCGTGCGACGTAATTACTAAATGGATCTTGTTGCCAATTGATAAAATGTTTTTTCGGCAACA
>JBDSYB010000283.1:0-3527 GCA_039925885.1 Verrucomicrobiota bacterium | reverse complement strand
TTAAGTTGGGAATGTTGGACGCCGCAAATTTATGCGGGCAACGAAATAAAACCGATTGCGCATGTCATCAATGACGATGATCAAAAGCGCGAATTGCGGAATGCGACGCTGAATTTTCACATCCGCTCCAAAGGTGGACGCGAATTTAGTGCGGGAAAAATTTCGCTTCCCGCGATTTCCTATTTTGCGACGTGGAGCAAAACTGTTCCGCTGAAAATTCCTGCGGATTTGCCGACGGGCGAATATTGGCTGAGCGGCAGTATTGAAGTGTCCGGCGAAATCCGTTCCACAAATTCCACGGAGGTTTTCATCGCGGGACAGGATTGGAAAAATTTCACGTCAACAAATCGGAGCAGCCGAGATTACGCGGCTCCGTCATTGGAAAATTTAGAGCCGACTCCCGTCGGCTGCTACGATCCGGCAGGCGCTACCGCTGCCGCTTTGGGAAAACTGGGCATCGCGTTCGAGCGGGTGACTGATATTTCCGCATTGCCCGCAAAAATAAATGCGCTCGTTCTTGGCGTTAATCCGGGGAACAAGTCGAAGCTTGAACTCCAACGGTTCGTGCAGAACGGCGGGCGCGTCTTGTGTTTGATTTCAGACTCGAAATCATTGGAGGCCGATTGGCTTCCGCAAAAAATTTCTTTTTTCACCAGTTCGCCGAACGATGTGGATTATCCGCCAGTCTCGCGTCCGTTCCGCGAACACATGAACGTCAACCTCGAACGCCCGGACCATCCCGTGTTTCGAGGATTGAATCGCCGCCAATTTTCGCTCTGGTCGGATTATTCCAATTGGGATCAAACGCAAAAAGGTTTTCCGAAAGTTTATCCCGTCACGGCGGGTTTCAAACTCAACGAACCCGCCGCGCTCGCGCGCACCGCGATTCTCGCGGATTACGACCGTGGCTTGGAAGGCATCGCGCTTTGCGAAATGTTCGACGGAAAAGGCTCCGTGATTTTGTCGGGTTTCGATCTGGTCAATCGCGCCGGACTTGATCCCGTTGCGGATCGGCTGCTGGCAAATCTCGTGGCCTACACCGAGTCAAAAACTGCGCACGAAATTCATCCGCTCATCGAAAAGCCCATTCGCTGGGGTGATTATCCATCCGAGCGCGGCGTGGCTTCGGGTTCGTTGAACGGATTGCTCGTGAATGCCGAATGGATTCGGTCGCCGGCGAATCCACGCGCGACACCGCTTTCGCCCAACACCGGTGCCTGGAACATGCTGCCGGGTGAACAATTTTCCCCACGCGGACGGCATCCGTTTGGCGCTTACAGCTATTCGACTGCTTCGAGTTTAAAGCCCGGCGACACAAATGTATTAACCGGCGAAGGATTTTTCTGGGCGCGCATTCCGGCAGGAAAAAAATTTGTAATCACCACTGTCAAGAACCCGTCCCAAAAATCCGCGACGTTAAAAGTTTTTTTGAGTGAACAACGAACGCCGGGTTCGACGCAAGTTGTGGCGCCGGGAAGAACCGTGCGCGTGCGAACGCCGCTGGTAAATGATGGAAGCGCAATTCTTATTCGCTACGCCGGAGAAAAAAAATTGGTTTTGTTGGAGACCGCATTTGAATAAGACGACGCAAATCAACTTCCTTCCCCGGAAGCGGGAAGCGTCGCGGAACAAAACGGGTTTGTGGTGAAGTCCGCGTCCCACTGGTGTCGCGCTGCCTGGAGAAGATTCTTTGGCTGTCGGACACGCCGGAGGGGAATTGCCTTTTGCGCTGGTGGAGGCACGCCAAAGATTCCGCAGCGTCGTGTAGATTTAGCCCGCATTTCTCGCCACTTTGAGGCCAAGTTCGCCGGGCCAGCCCTCGTAGCGCAGGTTTCCAACCTGCTGTATCGCCGATTTCCAATCGGCAGGGTGTCGAAATTCCGATGGGTGCCGCTGAATCAGCGTGACGCAGGCTGGAAGCACTGCGACACAGCAGATTGGAAATCTGCGCTACGGTTTGTGGTGAGAAATGCGGGTTGGTGGAAAAAAATTTGCCGCGAGGCGGGAATGCGACGAAGTTACCCTGACCGTAAATCACAATTTTTTTCCATGATTATTTTGCGTTATGTCGTATTAGCTTCATTCGTCGCATTTACGATGGTTGCATCCGCTGGAACCGTGACCCTCCAAACCAACAGTCCCGGCAGCACACCAAATCTGCTCGCCTACAACTCCGGCCATTTTGTTCCAGGCAGCAACACGAAAGAATGGTGGCGTTATTCCGGCGTGAGCGGTGCGCGCATTTTTCTCACGGCGGCGACACTTGAGGCAACGGATGACATCGCGGGGCGCGGCGACGGCGTGACGAATCAAGCGACTTTTTTGTCGCGCAAAACCGAATTGCGCGCCAATCCCAACAGCCCGACTTACATCAATTGGACTTACTTCAACGACCGTTACAATTTGACCGCAAAGCACGGCGCGAATCGTCTTCAACCAAATTATATCTGCACGGAATTGCGCAAACTCGGCGTCGAGATCGATTTGAGTATCGCGGCGAGCACGAGTTCCACTCTTTTTAGGACCAATTCCTTAGACTGGGCCGGTAACTGGGAACTCTGGCAGCATTTCTATGCGCAGGCGTTTTATTTCGGGAGGACTTATGACGTGCAACGTTACCAAATGTATAACGAACCCGATCACGTTAACGCCGGCCCGGTTCCACAGGATGAATATTTGATACGGTTGCAATTTTGCTCGGACGCCATTCAAAGCGCGCTGGCGGATGTTAATGCGCTCTATGGAAAATCACTGGTGCCGACGATCATCGCGCCCGTCATCACCACGTCCAGTTACGGGAGTTGGGCGCAACTCGTCGTCACCAATCGGCATCTGAATTTTCTTGGGCAGACCGACGCGAATTTTTTAGTGCTCCAGCAATACGATTATCACCAATACAATTCCACGCCCGCGACCTTCGGCTCGAATCTCGCCAACCTGCGCAATTCCATTGCCGCCGCGATGTCGCCGGAGGCACCGTTGCCCGTGAGCATTTCGGAATTCAACGTATCCACTGCGGCGAATTTCGACGGAACTACTAACGGCCCAAATCCAGGAACGCTCGACACACCGACCAATTACTCCCGACTCGGCGCGATCTCGGTGAACCTTGTCGCGAATGGCGCGGACGAGCTTTATTGTTTTAAGATCAGCCAGACCGACGGCGACGCTGGCGACTGGTATCCTGTGCGCAAAAACGGAACGCACTACGTTGACAACGCCAACTCGCCCTACAATATCGGCGGCATCACGAAGGCGGGCGAAGTCTGGCGCTTGTTCAACAAGGCATTCGCGCCCGGACGGCAGCGTAAAGATTTCACTGCCAGTGGTTTCACCGGCTTTTCTTCGCTCGCGAGTTACGACCCGGCCACAGCGCGGTATTACGTTTTCTTGGCGAATGATTCCTCTGCGGCGGCCTCAGTGACAGTGAACGTCGCCGCGCTCAACATCCCGGACAACAACCGCGTGCTCATCGAAGAAATGAGCGAGAATTATTACGGCACGGTATCGCATTATACTCGCGTGCT